>JANOIS010000052.1:0-8200 GCA_031407755.1 Chloroflexota bacterium
GAGCAGCGCGGCAAGGTCGGTGTCATAGACCCCGCGATCGACGCGCGCGACGACGATCCGATCGAATGCCGGAAGGCTCGCGACGAGGGACGGGTGATTCGTGAGGTCGCCCTGGTGGACCCACACGCTGTCACGGAACCAGGGGGCGATTCGGCGCACCTGCTCGGGCCGCCACGGCCCGGGCCAGACCCAGGATCTGGGCGGGGCCGGTCCCACAGCACCCGCCGATCCAGGCGGCGCCCAGGGCGGTCCAGTCCGCGGCCACGCTCGGGTCGAACGCCCCGTCGGCGTCCGCGACCACCCAGCGCCGAGCGGTCGCGTCCCAGGCGTCGCCGCCGTTGGGGTAGGCGATGAGCGGCAGGTCCGTGACGGCCTGCGCCGCGGTCAGCAGTGCCGGCACGTGGTGGGGCGCCGTGCAGTTCACCCCGATCGCGATGATCCCGGCCGCCCCCTCGGCCACGGCCATGGCTGCCTTGATCGGCTCACCGGCTGCCGTGGACCGCCCGTCGCGGCACTGGTACGACAGCCACGCCCTCGCCCCGCGTTCCTCCACCAGCCGGACCAGCACCTCGGCCTCGCGCATCGTCGGGATGGTCTCGAGCGCGAGGACGTCGGCTCCGGCCTCCAGGAGGACGTCCATGCGCGGGGCGTGGATTTCGCGCAGGCCTGCCTCGCCCGGGTCGTAGTCGCCGCGGTATTCGGAGCCGTCGGCGAGGATCGTGCCGTACGGCCCGACGGAGCCCGCAACGAGGAGCGCCTCCACGCGCACGCCCACCGCCTCGGCGTACCGCTCCCGCGCTCGACGAGCCAGTTCCACGCTCCGGCGGATCGCCCCGAGCGCGGCGGCCCGGTCCAGGCCGACGGCGACGAACCCTGGCACGGTGGCCTGATAGCTGGCCGTTGTCGCCACGGTCGCACCCGCCGCGAAATACGCGAGATGCACGGCTTCGATCGCCGCGGGCTCCGTCAGGAGGACACGCGCCGACCACAATCGATCGGACAGATCGTGACCGAGCGCCTCCAGCGCTGTCGCGAGGCCGCCATCGATGATCGTCGGCGGCGAGCCGGTCGCCATCGACGCGGTCATCGGGTGCGCTGTCTGCCGATCGCGACCACGGTCACGTCATCGGCCGGCTCCACGGCCTGGCGGAAGGCCGCGACCGCATCGCGTATCGAGGCCATCACATCATGTGCGGTGCCACCGCGGGCCGCCTCGATGACCGCCAGCAGGCGTGGCTCGCCGAAGCGTTCGCCCGACGGGCCCACGGCATCGGTCACGCCGTCCGTGTAGAGGACGAGGACATCGCCGGGTCGCAGGTCCAGCTCGGTTTCCGCTAGGTCGAGCGAAGCGAACATCCCGAGCAGCGCGCCGGCCCCAGCCAGCTGCTGGATCGGGTCATGATCCCCAGGGATCAACAGTGGTGGCTCGTGGCCGGCGTTGGCCATGCGGACATGACCGGTCGAGAGGTCAAGGGTGGCGCACAGCGCGGTGATGAACAACGCGCTCCGATGCTCCTCGACAAGGACCCGGTTCGTACGGACCAGCGCGTCGGCAGGCCCGGTCGCTGCACCGAGGGCCGTGTGCATCACCGGTCGAGCGAAGGCCATCAGCAGGGCGGCCGCGATGCCCTTGCCGGTCACATCGGCGATGACGATCCCGAGCGGGTGACCACGGCGGTGCGGCAAGCGGAACAGCTCGAAAAAGTCGCCCCCGATCTCGCGGGCCGCCTCGTAGTGGCTGGCAAGGTCATAGCCCGGCACGTCCGGCGCGAAGAGCGACACGAGACGGCGCTGTTGGACTCGCGCCTGGGCGAGGTCGGCGTCCAGCCCGGATCGCGTGCGCTCGACAACGCCGACCGAACCGTCGCCGGCCAGGACAGCGTGTGACTCGATCTCCAGCACCTGTTCGAGGCTGATCGCCAGCGCCGCGATGGCCGATTCGACGACGGGTTCGGCCGCTGCCGCGCCGATCGCGACCAACCGCCCTGCCAGCCGGCCATCCGGTCGCACCTCCCAGGTCCGGCGAACGGAGGCCATGCCCGGCAATGTCGATGGCGGGCTCGCGGCGATCACCTGCCCAGCGGCGTCTTCGAGGATGACCACCAGTCGATCCGGATCCCTGGCGAACGGAGCGAGGATCGCTTCGATCCGCCCGACGTCGAATAGGCGTACCCGGTCGTCGTTGGTCACGCCTGACCCGCGCGTCCGATCAGAATGCGGCGATCGCCGTGGCGCGATCGACGTGCGACGGGAACAACTGGTCGAGGCCAGTACGCTGCAAGACCTGGGCGATCGCGGGCTGGGCCCCGCATAGCTGGACCTCGGACTGGGTCGATCCGTCCTGGACCGCGCGGCCGATCGCATGGAACGCTTCCCAGCCGGCTTCGGGGTCCGGGGGAGCCTCACCGTGCATCACCCGCAGGACCCCGTGCAGTGCGACCAGTCCCGAGCTGGCCATGAACGACAGTTCCGTGAGATCGATGAGCAGGTGGCGGACACCCTCATCGTACAGACGGCTGACATCATCGATCAGCTGCTGGAAGTTCGATGCGTCCAATTCGCCTGTCAGGCCCATGATCGTGATCGGAACGCGGCCTTCGGCGCGGTCCATCGTGGTCTGCATCGCCATCTATCGGTCCTCCTTCGCGCGTGGATCCAACGAGCGCGTAAGCGTGAGTATGTTCCCACCTCGGGGTCGTGGTCGATGGTCAAAACCATCTGTCGCCAGGCGTATCAGGTGGACACCCATCCCGCCGGGCCGACGATGCTGTGGCGGGATGGACAGGTCGGGTGCGGGGACGACGGTCGGGTCGAATGTCGGCGCTTCGTCTTCCAGGGTAACGACGATGTTGGCATCCACGAGCCGCGCGGTCACCTCGATCCAGCCGGGCTTTCCGTGATAGCCGCGAACGATGACGTTGGTCGCGGCCTCGTCGACGGCCTGCACGAGGTCGTTGATGCAGACTTCCGGGGCACGGCACGCTCGAGCCACCTCGCGCACGAGCGCCCGGATGTCGGCCAGGCGTTCGACATCGGCTTCGATACGCAGGTGCCGGGATGCCGCTTCGTCCATGATTCGTTGGCGCGGGTGCGTCAGGCGAGGCGCGCGTAGTCGGCGGGGGCGCGCTTGATGAATCGGCCATGGCCTTTCCTACCGGTGAACTCGCCGTCTCGCACGATCACGGAGCCGCGGGACAGGACGACGTCGCTTGCGCCCTGGACCTCGCGTCCCTCGTAACAGGAGTAATCGACGGCCATGTGGTGGGTCGTAGCCGAGATGGTTCGGCGGCGGTTCGGGTCGTAGATTACGAGGTCCGCGTCCGCTCCGACGCTGATCGAGCCCTTGCGCGGGTACATCCCGAACAGTTTGGCCGGTGCGGTCGAGATGACCTCTACCCAGCGCTCGCGACTGATCCGGCCGGCCACGACGCCGCCATCGTGAAGCAGATCGACCCGGTCCTCAACCCCAGGCAGGCCATTGGGCACCTTGCGGAAATCGCCCCGGCCGAGGTCCTTCTGGCCCTCGAAGTCGAACGGGCAATGGTCGGTCGCCACGAGCTGCAGGTCGTTTGTGCGCAGACCCGTCCACAGGTCATCCCAGTGGTCGCTGGTGCGCAGCGGTGGCGAGCAGACGAACTTGGCACCCTCGAACCCGTGGCCCATGTCATCGAGCGACAGGAACAGGTACTGCGGGCACGTCTCGGCGAAGGCGGCCGTACCGCGATCACGCGCCGCACGGACCTCCGCAAGTGCCTCCCGGGCGGACAGGTGGACGATGTAGATCGGGACCTCTGCGGCCTCGGCCAGGCGGATGACGCGGTTGGTCGCCTCGCCCTCGAATATGGCCTTGCGAGCGAGTCCGTGACCGATCGGATCGGTCGTGCCCGCGGCGAAGGTCTGCGCGGCCACGACATCGATGGCCATCCCGTTCTCGGCGTGCATCATGATCAGCCCGCCGTTCTTTGCGGTCTGCTGCATCGCCCGGAAGATCGCGCCGTCGTCGCTGTAGAAGACGCCCGGGTACGCGGTGAACAGCTTGAAGTCCGGGACGCCTTCCTCGACCAGCCCGTCCATCTCGGCCAGCGTGTCGTCGTTGACGTCGCTCATGATCATGTGGAAGCCGTAATCCGCCACGGCGTTGCCCTCGGCCTTCTTGTGCCAGGTGTCCAGGCCCTCGCGAAGGCTTGCGCCGCGGGTCTGGACGGCGAAATCGACGATCGTGGTGGTCCCGCCGAAGGCCGCGGCGCGCGTGCCGGTCTCGAACGTGTCCTTGGCGAACGTGCCGCCGAACGGCAGCTCCATATGGGTATGGACATCGATCGCGCCCGGGATGACGTAGCGGCCGGTCGCGTCGATGGTCTCGTGCGCGGCCATCCCGGCGCCCGCGAGGTCGCGCCCGATCGCGGCGATGGTCTCGCCATCGATGAGCACGTCGGCTAACTGCGAGCCGTCGGCGGTGACGACGGTGCCGTTGCTGATGAGCGTTCGCATCTGTCCCCTCCTGGGCCGCACGTTGGATCGGTCGGAAAGGGTGATGGTAGGGGATGAGGCGCGGCCGCGAAGGGATTAGGACGGTGCCCGTGCCGCTGCCGGTCCGACCGCCCCCGCCCCCGACTGGGTGGATGCCCGCTGTGCCGATCTTGTGGGTGACACGGACATTGTCGGCACCACCCACGTTTTCGACACAGCCGTGCACGATCTGCCGCTCAGATCGCCGAACCGAGCCTACGAAGCAATCGATCGTGCAGAGCTGTGCGAGAAAGGTAGGTGACACCGACACTGGCTGCCGCGCAGGCCGGGTGGA
Organism: Chloroflexota bacterium; assembly: GCA_031407755.1. GTDB lineage: Bacteria > Chloroflexota > Limnocylindria > Limnocylindrales > CSP1-4 > SPCO01. The sequence goes on from JANOIS010000052.1 coordinate 4,805, forward strand.
TCCAGGGCCGCGCGCCTATGGGATCAACGGCAACACGGTCCGGGCCCAGGCCGCGGCCGTCAGGCCGCAGGCCACGATCGCGATCGCGAAGGCCAGGCTGGCCACGAACCGGCGCTGGAGGCGGGCGCGCTTTGCGCCGGCGCCATCGAGATCCCACCACGGGTCGTGTTGGCCACGGCGCATCGCAAACATCCGTTCTGCTCCTCCCGCCGGCGATCCGGGCCCGATGCCCCGGTTGCGCTCAGGCGATGGCCATCGTGCGCCCTGGCGGGTCCCGTTGGCTACCCGGACGATGGGACCAGCCGCTCGTCATCCGGTGGCCGCTCCGGCTGGAGCGGGGCGGTTCCACGAACACGATCCACGATCCCGGCGACCTGGCCGATGAGGGTCAGGGCGATCGCCACCGGATGCCAGACGATGGTCATCGGGTTGAGCCGCTGGGTGACGACAAGCGCGATCCGGGCGGCCAGCAGCAGCCCAAGCGGGATCGATGAAGCGGCGACGAGCCCCGCGGGCTGACCGGTCGCCAACGCCACGACGGGCAAGGCCAGCGGAACGACGAACGCGGCCACCTCCAGCCCGATCAGGCTAACCCCCGCGGCCAGACCGCCACGCGTGGGCTGGGCGATCAGCCGACGCCAGCCGGCGTGCTCGCTCGCGATGTCCCGGTGATGCCGGGCGGCTCCGAGATCCGCGGCGTGGACGGCCCGGACCACCAGGCCCTCCCGAGCAAAGGCTCGCGCGACCCGCAACGCCGCCCGACCGCCCGGTCCGGTCGCGGCCGGCAGACCGGCCGAGGTTCCGGCCAGCCCGATGGCCGTCAGGTACGGCTCCCGACGCACCATCAGCAATGACCCTGAGGCGAATGCCAGCCATGGCGGCCGGCCGCCGATCAGCGCGGACCACCAGACCGGGAACAGTCCGAACAGCACGAGCGGGAAGCCGGACGCCGCCTGCTCCCCGACGGTCGGGGTGGCGAACCGCGTCAGCCCGGTGAGCAGGTCGGCGCGGGTGATCTGCTGTTGCTCGACCAGGATGCGGGTCGCGATCGGGGCGAGGATCGTGGTGGTGTCCACGAACAGGATGAGATCCGTTCCGGCACCGGCCGCCCCGACCTGACAGGCCCAGTCCCGGACACCCCAGCCGGGCGGGTGGGGTGGGGCCACGAGGACCGCGTCGGACCCGAGCCAGGCGGCAGCCGTCTCCGCGCTGGCGTCCGTGGCACGCTGCACCACCACGAGGATCGTGGCGTCCGCGTACGTCTGCGAGCGGATGGCCGCGAGGCAGGCCGCGAGGTCGTCATCGTCGCCCGAGCACGGGACCACGATCGTCACGGATGGGACGGCTGCCGACTCCGAGTCGTCTGGCCCACGCCGTCGGCGGGTGACGAACCGGGTCGCGAGGATCGACCACAGCACGTAGCCCGTCAGGGCTGTCGGTACGACGATGGCGATATCCCATGGCGAGAACGACAGCACGCCCCAGTGACGGAGCAGCAGAACGGCCAGCCACGTGCCCACCAGGAGATCGAGGCTCGGCCGCTCCGCGAGGACGCGCCGTGGGCCGGGCGCCAGCACGACCATGGCCGGCAGCGCGAGATACAAGCTCAAGCCGGCTGCCCCAAGCACCCCGAGCGGCCCGTGGACGGCAACGATCACGACCGCGACCACATATGCACCCAGCGCCAGGCCCGCCACGGCGCGCGGGCCGACCCGCCACGCGACGCCCTGGCCAAGGCGCCCGATGGCCGCGAGCGCGATCGTGGCGGCCGCCCACAGCCCGAACGCCACCAGCAATCCCCACGGCAGGCCGCCCATCGATCCCCCGCCACCCGACCCGATGACGAGCCCGGACACGACGACCATGACCAGCACCACGGCGTCCACGAGCGGCCCAACCTCGGGCGTCCAGCGCGCCCGAATGGCCGGCACGGATGGGGCGATCGCAAACCCGATCGTGATCACCAGGGCCGCGGTCCCGGCCAGCCCACCCATAAACGCCATGACCAGCAGGAACGGAACGCTCGAGGCCACGATCGCCAGCGCAGTGGGAAGGCCACCATCCACCAACCGTCCGTCCTGCCCGACGACCATCGCCGACCCATGCCGCAGCAGATTGAACGGGCCCAGGAAGAAGAGCGTGCCCAAGACCACGGCCGCGCCGAGTCCCCGTTCCGCATCAAACGCTCCCACGAAGAACGCCACACCGGTCCACGTCCAGCTCGCCGGTCGGCTTAGTCGGATCAGATCGCGCCAGCCCGTCGCCGCATCGTGAACGGCGACCCGCAGGTCCCGGCCGGTCATCGCCATCGCTATCCGGCGAAGGCCGTGATCACGTCGCGGCCGTAGGCCTCCAGCTGATCCTCCTCGTCGCCGTTCATCAGGTACAGGTTGAATTGGTCCACACCCGCGTCGGCGAGCTCGCGCAGCTTGGCGATGTGCTCATCGGCCGAGCCGAGGATGCAGAACCGGTCCGTCACCTCGTCCCCGACGAACGCCGCGTTGGCGGAGCCGACCTCCGCATGGTGCCGGTAGTCGTAGCCCGTCCGATCCGAGACATACCCGGTCAGCGACTCGGGCAGCGCCTCGCGCGGGTACTTGTTGACGAGGTCGACGACGTGATTGGACACGAGCGCCGGAAACCAGCGCGTCCGCTCGCGCCCGATCTCGCGCGGCCCGATGTGCGCGGGTGCGGCCGCCTGGACCCGGATCGCGCCTGGGTCGCGACCGGCGGCGGAGGCTGCCTCGCGCAGCTGACCCACGAACCAGCGGACGAGATCGACATCGGCAAGCTGCAGGATGATCCCGTCCGCGACGCGCCCGGTCATGGCGATGGCCATCGGCCCATAGCCCGCCACCCACACGGGCAACGTCCAGCCACGGGTCCACGGGAACTGGAGATTCGTCCCCTCGTAGGCGACCGATTCGCCGGCGACCAGCGCACGGATGACCCGGATGGCCTCCTCGGTATGGGCCAGGGTGATCGGCGGCTTGCCGAGGACCCGTCGCGCCGAGTCCCCCCGTCCGATCCCGAGATCCATCCGCCCGTCCGATATCTCATCGAGCGTGGCCAGCGCGGACGCCGTGACCGTCGGTTCGCGCGTACCCGGATTGGTGACGCACGTTCCCAGACGCATCCGCGACGTGGCGCCGGCCATCAGCGTGAGCAGGGGATATGGGTCGCGCCACAGGACGTGGCTGTCGAACAGCCAGCCGTGTGCGAAGCCCGCGGCCTCGGCCTGGCGCGTCAGCGCCAGCGTGCGTTCGATCGAATGATCGGGCTTGAGCGTGAAACCGAACTGCATCGCTGCCTCATCGATTCGCTGGGAACGAAGCGGCGCGGCTGTCCTCCTCCAGACAGCCGAGCCGGCGCGGATGTTACGCCGTTACGGGCGGG
>JANOIS010000084.1:0-2441 GCA_031407755.1 Chloroflexota bacterium
TCGTTGCCGAGATCGTAGTAGACGATGCCCCTGATGAGATAGGCGTCGCCGTCCTCCTGACTCAGCCGCAGGGCCTCGTCGAGGTCCACGAGGGCCAACTCGAGCTCCTCGGTCGAATCGCGGTCCTCGCCCAGCGTGGCATGGGCCTGGGCCCGGTTCATGAGCGCTTCGAGGTTCGCAGGATCGATCGCGATGGCCTCGGTCAGGTCTGCGATCGCATCATCGAAGCGGCCCTGGATCGATGCGACGGTGCCGCGGACGAATCGGCCGATGAACTGCCGCGGCTCGAGCTCGATCGCACGGTCGGCATCGGCACGGGCCTTCTCGAGCTCGTTCTTCTCCAGCCAGAGGTTGGCGCGGGTCCCCAGGGCGGCGGCGTAGGTGGGCAGGAGCTCGATCGACTTGTCGAGGTCCGCCTGGGCCTTCACAAGGTCGCCGTGCCCGAGATGGGCGACCCCGCGGTTGTGGTAGGCGTAGGCCAGTCCGGGGTCCAGGACGATCGCCGCGTCATAGTCGACCAGGGCCTGCGTGTACCGACCGAGGGTATCGTGGGCGTTGCCACGGTTCACCAGGGTGGTGGCGTTGGCCGGGTCGAGCTCGATGGCGCGGTCGTAGTCGGCGATGGCGGCCTCGTGTTCGCCAAGACCGGATCGTACGAGCCCACGACTGATATAGCCGTCGGACAGCGCGGGATCGAGTTCGATCGCCCGCTCGGCGTCGACGATCGCGTCGTCATCGTCCCCGAGCTTCAGCTTGGCATAGGCACGACCGGCATAGGCGACGGCGTCCTTCGGGTCCAGCTCGATGGCGCGGTCGAGGTCGGGGATCGCTTTGGCGAACTCCTCGTCCCGATCCTGTTCCAGTCGAGCCTCGCCGCGCTCGCGGTAGGCGGCCTGGAATTCCGGATCCGCGGCGATCGCCTGGTCGAAGGCTGCGACAGCTTCGACCCACTGCTCCTGGTCCACGAGCTTGAGTCCACGATCGAAGTGATCGGCGCCCGGCTGGCAGGCGGCGAGAAGCAGCCCCACCGCAACGACAAGGACAGATCGCTTGAGCATGTCCATCATGGCTACGAGACGCGCACGACCACGTCACGTTACACGCGGCGCTAGGCCTCTTCGCGCTCCACGGCGATACGCGAAGCTGGTTCGCGGGCCGGCATCGGCACATCCGAGACGTTGGGCACGAACGACGCCGCAAGTGCGGTGGCGGCGGCGTGCTCCTGGTCGGCCACGGACAGGATGCCGAGACGCCCAAGGGTCGACATCTCGTCGCGGATATAGGTCTTGAGCATCTCGGGACCGTCCGTGTTGATCGTGAACCGCACCTCGTTGCGCCGGAACTGATCGAAGATCCAGCGGAACTCCTCCCAACCGGACACGACCTTCGTATGCAGGTTCGACGTCGGGCAGAGCTCCAGGACGATGCCGCGGTCGCGGATCATGGCCATGGCCCGCGGGTCGTAGGCCACCTTGACGCCATGGCCCAGCCGGTCCGGCTCCAGCAGCTCCACGACCCGGGCGACCTCTTCCACGGGTCCGGATTCGCCGGTGTGGACAGTCAGGCCCAGGCCGTACTGCCGGGCGCGCCGGAAGAGGCGGCGGTAGTCGGCAACCCGGAACGTGGCTGATTCGGGGCCCGCGATATCGATCCCGACGACGCCGCGGTCGCGCCAGGCGATGGCCTTCTCCGCGATGATCTCGTTGAGCTCGTACGGAAAGGCGCGGTCCAGGCAGAAGATGAGGCCGGGCTTGATCGGGTACTCCAGGGTGGCCCGATCCATGCCGCGAACGGCCGCGGCGACGATGTGGTCCAGGTCCTGCTCCCCGCCCCGGTTCCGCTTCATCGGGTTGAAGCGCAGCTCCATCGTCGTGACGTTGTTCTTGCGGTAGGCCCCGCCGACGACCTCGTAGACAGCGCGTTCCACGGCCAGCGGCGAACTCTGGATGAGCTCCGTCCAATGGAAGAGCTGGAGGTAGCCGTCAAAGCTCTGGGAACGCCTCGACACCGTGATCATGTCGCGGAATTCCCAGTAGTCCTTTGTCGGCAGCTTGATGCCCTGGGAGTGGGCGATGCCCCACATGATGGCCGGGGTGACGGCGCCGCCAAGGTGGCAGTGCAGCTCCGCGAGGGGGGTCTTCCGGGCGAGCTGTCGTGCCATCGGCCCGAGCATACCCGACGACGCTCCGGCAGGCGACGCTCCGGCAGGCGGCAGGCGGCGGGCGGCGGCCGCGGGCGGCGGGCAGCGACCTCAGCTGGCGACGGGGACGACCCGGCCCTCGGCATCGATGCTGGCCTGACGTCGCAGGCGCTTCAGTTCTGCGCCCGGGACCTGGTCGCGGGCGTGGTAACTGGAACGGACGAGCGGCGCCGATTCGACGTGCTTGAAGCCGAGCGCCAAGGCCGCGACCTTCATCTCCGCGAACTCGTCCGGGTGGTAG
>JANOIS010000087.1:0-3575 GCA_031407755.1 Chloroflexota bacterium
GGGCCACCCCTTGGTTCGGGCTGACAGCGGCGCTGACGGGCTGGGCACTGGGCGGCTGGTACCTGCTGGTTCCAGCCGCTGTCCTGGTGGGCGCGGCCGTCGCGGTGGGTGCCCATATGGCCGTCGGGGTCGGCCGGCGACCGCCGCGCCCAGTCGCGTTCATGCGCTCGTTCGCCGTGGTCAACCTCGCCTTCGCCCTGGGCTGGATCAACGTCCTGCGCGGCCGCGAGATCGAGTTGTGGCATCGGGCCGAGTGGCGGGCACGGAGCTGAATCACTCGTGAGCGTCCTGCTGACGGGCGGTGCCGGCTTCATCGGTTCGCACATCCATGACCGCCTCGCAGCGCAGGGTCATGCGATCACCGTCGTGGACGACCTGAGTGCTGGCCGGGCCGAGAACCTCCCGACGTTGGCCGACGTCCGGGTCTTCGATCTCGTCGACGGACCCGTGGCCGAGGTTGTGGCCTCCGTCCGACCCGAGACGGTGATCCATTGCGCGGCGCAAGCATCTGTCGTTCGCTCGTTCGATGATCCGGCGAGGGACGCCCTCGTCAACATCGTCGGCTCGATCCGCCTCATCGAGGCCGCCAGGAACGCGGGGGCGAGGCGCTTCGTTTACGTCACGACGGGCGGTGCCTTGTATGGCAACCCATCCACCATTCCCGTCCCGGAGACACACCGGATCGGTCCGCTGAGTCCGTACGGCGTCTCCAAGTGGACCGTCGAGCACTACCTGGATGTGCTGGCGGGTGCGATGACGGTCGTCGTCCTGCGCCTGGCCAACGTATATGGACCCCGACCGTTGCCGGAGGGCGAGGCGGGTGTCGTCAGTATCTTTCTGGATCGGATGCGGCGCGGTCTACCGGTGGAGATGCACGGCGATGGCGGGCAGACCAGGGATTTCGTCTACGTCGCGGACGTTGCCGAGGCGATCGAATCGGCCCTCACGACGCCCGGATCGATGGCGGTCAACATCGGTACCGGTCTAGGTACGTCCATCCGCGACCTCTACGATCTGACCGCGGCCGTGTCCGGCTACAACAGCGAACCGATCTCAGCTCCGTCCCGGGTCGGGGATGTCCGCCACAGCGTGCTCGCCGTCGAGCTCGCGAAGGTGGAACTTGGCTGGCAGGCCCGAACGGACCTTGACGATGGGCTGCGGTCGACGGCGGCCTGGTTCTCCGAACAGTCGTAGCTAACCTGAAGGACACACGATGCAGGCACGAGGACAGTTCAGCACGATCTTCCCGGACGTCACGATCGGTGACGGCACGCGCGTCGGCAACTTCGTGATGATCCGCAGCAATACCCTCATCGGCGATGGGTGCACGATCGGGTCCTACGTGGACATCGAAGGGGACGTCGTCATCGGGAACCACGTTTCCCTGCAGAGCGGGTGTTACATCACTCGTGGCGTGATCATCGAGGACGAGGTGTTCTGTGGTCCGCGCGTCATCACGATGAACGACAAGCGCATCACCCATCGCCGGCCCGGCCTTACGTTCGTGCGCGAGGGGCCGCGCATCGGGCGGGCTGCCAGGGTCGGTGGAGGCAGCGTGCTGCTGCCGGATCCGACGCCACTCATGACCGGTGCAGGGTGACCTTGCCATCGTCGTCTATGTCGACGGTCCCGATCGGACGGCACGGTACACCGACCGCCACCGTGTACGCGGGGATGTCCCGGTTCACCACCGAGCCCGCGCCGATCACGGAATGCTCCCCGATCGTGACCCCCTTCATGACGATGGATCCGGCGCCGATATGGCAACAATCCCCGATGGTCACCGAGGCGCGCGCAGGCTCAGCCCGGCCACCCGACAAAGCCCAGGCGACGGTGTCATGCGAGTAGATCTGGACTCCCGCACTGATCGAACAATGGTGCCCGATCGCCAGGCCGCCGGATCCGTCGAGCAAGGTCTGTGGTCCGATCCAGGTGTCCTCCCCAACGGAGACGTCGCCGTAGACGTAACTCTCGTGGTAGATGCTGGATCGGGGTCCGAAGCCAAGGTTGGCCGCTCTCTCCCATCGGTCGAACAAGAGCTCACTCAGCGGTAGGTCGCGCTTCCAACGAGTCCGCATCTCCTGTCGAAGCTCGATATAGGCGCTTCTCAGATCATCAATAATCGCGATCATTCCGTTGACCCCTGCTTGCCATCAGAACGTCATCATGGCCTCACGCGATAGGCTCGAGGGCTGCCGGCGTTTCAGCGCTTCACGGCGCGGACAGTAAACCCGCTCTCCTGGACGTCGAAGCGGGAGATCTCGAGACCTTCGGCCGCGCACCACGCGCGAACCTCCTCTTCGGATTGCCGATGAGCGTATCGCGGGTGGTACCAGTCGAAGTTGATGTGTTGGTTCTCGTCGAAACTAAGGTCATCATTCCAGAACAACTTCGCGATGTGCCAGTAAACAAGCCTCTGAAGGTCGTATGTGCCGGCCGGGATCCCAAGCACGGTCACATCCTCAGGCACGTCGATCGTGGCCTTCACGTTCGCAAGTGCCTTCCCCAGCTCGGTGAGGGGCCGCATCGCATCCCATGCTTGCTCGGGTGGCAGATCAGAGATCAGGCCGCGCACGTGGTCATCCGCGAACTCACGTACGGGGGACTTGCGCCGGTACACGTAGAACATGATCTCCCCACCGACCTTGAGCACGCGGACGGCTGACGCAAGTGCAGCGCGGGTCGATGGGGTGTGGTGCAGGACTCCCTCGGAGAAGATCGTGTCGAAGACCCCATCCTGGAACGGGAGGTGCAAGGCATCTGCCTGGACGAAAAGGGTCCCCGGTTGGCCACCGATCCGATCACGCGCGACCTCGATCGCCGACGAGATGTCGACGCCGACCCATTGGGGCCCCGTCCATTTCCCCTCCATCCATAGGGCGGCGCTAAAGCCACTGCCGCAACCAAGATCGAGGATCGCGCGTCGGCCCTGGAAGTAGCGCCTCATCGCGCTGGAATCGTCGAACCCGTATCTCGCGATCAACCAAGCCTGGGCTGTCCTCCGCATCGGTTCCGAGTCATAGGTGTCGAGCCGGCTCCATTTGTATCCAAAACTCTCGCTTGTCTGGGACTGGTCAACATCATCGATGTCCGTGAACCGGGGGATCCCGTCGCGAATCGGATACGCGCGCCCGTCGCCGGCCACGAGGACGGTCGCGTCGCCTTGATGCGCGAGTCGCAGTCCCGCGTTCGTATCGGGCTCGACGAGGAGTCGGAGCAGATCGTCGGTCGAGTTGCCCAACGCGCCCGCGGTCAAGAGAAGTTCTCTGTGATCAACCGGGAAGGCCCGTCAGGCATCCAGCGCGCCGCGCACCGCGGTCGCCACATAGTCGAGCTCGTCGTCAGTCATCCCGGGATACATCGGCAGCGAGATGCTGAGTCGATCGGCGAGGAAGGCGGCAGGCAGCCTGGACGGCGGGATCTCGTACTTCGAGGCGTAGTAGCCCTGCATGAACGCCGCGTGCGTACCCTGCCGCGTGGCGATGCCCTCTGCCTCCAGCGCGGCCATGACGCGATTGCGCCACTCGTGGAGACGATCGACGGATCCCAGGTCCGGGGTCTCCGGGCGAAAGAGG
>JANOIS010000142.1:0-10854 GCA_031407755.1 Chloroflexota bacterium
CCGAAGCGGCCGATCGCCTCGAGGGCGCGCTTCGAGTGTTGGGGCTCGACCAGGTGTACGGATCGTTCGCGGCGATCCAGGGACTCGAAGCTCAGTATCACACCGGTCAATGGGACGCCCTCCGAGATCGACGCGAATGGCTGGCGGAGGCGCACGCTGGGCTGGCCTCAGGGCAGGAGGGATACCTGGCGATCCGTCTGGCAGCCGCCGATGCTGACTTCGAGACCGCCATGCGCCTCGCTTCCATTCAGCCCGAATCGACCGAGCCGCAGATCTTGTCGCAATGGCACACGGCCGTTGCTTATGCCGCCGCCTCCGCGGGTGACCACGAGCGCGTCTGGCAGGCGACCACGGCCGCGATGTCCCTGCGGCCGACCCATCGAGTCGTCGCGGAGTTGGTGATGGACGCGGCACGGAGCCTCGCCGACGCAGCCATGGAGGCGGGCCTTCGTCGTGACGCGGCGGCATCGGCAATGGCGACGGACCGGTTGGAGCTGCTCGCCTCGGATCTCCATCGCCTTGCCTGCAAACCGGACGGGACGCCATTCAGCAACGTGGTCGCCGCGTCGCAGCTGATGCTGACAGGCGAGCGAGCCCGGGCGGTCGGCGATCCGGATCCAGCTCCGTGGCTCGAGGCGGCCAAAATGCTGCGACCGATGCCCTGGCCCGAGCGGGAGTCCTACGTCCGCCTGCGCGCGGCTGAGGCGTTCAGCGCGATACGAGACCTCGTCTCAGCCACGAGGGAGCTGAACGAGGCGCATGCGATCGCCAAACGCCTGGCGGCACCAGTCCTGCTCAAGGAAATCGAGGGGCTCGCCAGGCGGGCGCGGATACCGCTCGCGGTGAGTGACCTCGCCGTCCTGCCCACCTCGGAGCCCGCTCCGCTGCCCGGCGATCCCTTCGGCCTGACCGGACGCGAACTTGAGGTGCTCCACCTCCTGGTCCAGGGCCGGACCAACCGCGAGATCGGTGAAGGCCTGTTCATCTCGCCCAAGACGGCCGGCGTGCATGTCTCGAACATCCTGGGCAAGCTCGGCGTGAAGAACCGCGTGGAGGCCGCGACCGCAGCGCACCGGCTCGGCATCGCCGGGTAGGCCGCCGCGGACACCCGTCCTGAACTCCACTGCGAGTAGACGTCTCGGGGCACGGTCGCCGCTAGCTCCACTTCCGGTGGACTCCAGGCGGCATCGGGCACCAAGGAACCCAGCCGCGGCCACTACAATCGCCCCACTGCCCACACCGAGGTTCCCGCAGTGCCCGAACGCGATCCCGCCAAACGCGCCGTCATCACGGGTCTTGGCGCCATCATGCCGATCGGCAACGACTTCCCGACGTACTGGGCGAACCTGCAGGCCGGGGTGACCGGCACGCGTCACATCCAGAGCTTCGACGCGAGCGCCCACGAGGTCAGGATCGCCGCCGAGGTGCTCGACTTCGATCCGAAGACCGTGATGGACCCCAAGATGGCCCGCCGGATGAGCCGATTCATCCACTTCGCGATGGCGGCTGGCCGGGAGGCGGTCGCCGATTCCGGGATCGATTTTGCGGCGATGACCCCCGAGCAACGTGATCGGGTGGGCGTGGTCGTCAACACCGGCGGAGGCGGCATCGAGCAGATCATCGACGGCACCCATGCCCACGACACGAAGGGGCCCAGATTCGTGTCGCCATTCGCGGTGCCCGGCCTGTCCGGTTCGATGGGCGCCTGCATGCTGTCGATGGAGTTCCAGCTCACGGGTCCGGTCATCACCCAGGTCGCTGCCTGTGCAACGTCCGTCATCGCCTTCCACGACGCTCTGCGGCTGATCCGGGACGGCGAATGCGACGTGGTCGTGACCGGTGGAACGGAGGCGCCGATCTGGCCGATGGGCGTGGCCGCCTTGGCCAACATGACCGCGCTGTCCAAGCGCAACGACACGCCGGAGACAGCGTCGCGGCCATTTGACCGGACGCGCGACGGCTTCGTGCTGGGCGAGGGTGCCGGCGTGGTGGTGGTCGAGTCGCTGGAACACGCGCTCGCTCGCGGAGCCACGCCCGTCGCCGAGATCCTGGGCGGCGCGCTGACGGCGGATGCGTTTCACATCAGCGCGCCGGAACCGACCGGCCGTGGCCAGACCCGGGCGATGACCAGCGCTCTGCGCAACTCCGGCGTCGCGCCAGACGAGATCGACTACATCGTGGCCCACGGCACCGCCACGCCGCTCAACGACGCGACCGAGACCCGGGCGATCAAGGCGGCCTATGGCGACCACGCCTACAAGGTCGCGATCAGCTCGCCGAAATCGATGATCGGCCATCTCGTGGGGGCAGCCGGGGTCGCCAGCGCCCTGGCGGGTATCGGGGCCATCCGCGACGGGATCATCCCCCCGACGGCCAACCTGCACACACCGGACCCCGACTGCGATCTGGATTACGTGCCGCTCACCGCGCGCAAGGCCCGCGTCGAGACGGTCGCCGTGGACGGTTTTGGCTTCGGTGGCCAGAACGCGGTCGCGATCCTCCGGCGCGTGGTCGACTGACCGCGCCGACTCGTGGACGCGGACGGTCCCGACAGTGCCGTAAAAATGAATACCCGAACGCAGGAGATATAGGGAATCTGCCGGATGACGGGGGAGGCCGTGCCAGCATACGGTGTGGCCCGAAGCCGCACGGGAGTCGACCCACCGTGACCATCGTCGGGGATGCACAGGCCAGATCCGTGGATCTGGTAGCCGCAGGAGGAATCTGCCTGGATGACGGCACTCCGGATCGGATCGAGTTGCGACTCCGGGTCCCGGCAGCCAGTCGGCGGCGCGGTCACGGGCCGCTCGATCTCGTCGTGACCATGGACGGGATCTCGCTCGCTGCCGGCCGCCTCATCTGGCTCGTCACCACCAACAAGGGCTGGGCCCACCTGCGCGGCGAGGGCTGGGGGCAGGATCTGGCGTTGCGGTTTCCGTTCCGGATCGACGTCTTCAGCGCCGCAGCGGTTCGCGCCGACCCGCCGGATCGGATCGCGCTGCGCCTGTACGCCCCGGGCACGGATCCGAACGTGGACGGTCCGATCCACAAGCTTGCGGGCTGGTTCGAAACCGGAGGCGCGCGCATATTCGGGGGTTGACCGGGTAGTTTCCAGGGCGCACCATCCGGCTTGATGGGGGTTGGGAGGGCGCGCGCCACCTTCGTCGGTCGAGATCAAGAACTCGAACGACTGGATGAGGCGCTAGCCAGGACGATCCGGGGCCACGGGATCGCCGTGCTTTGCGGGGGCGAGGCGGGGATCGGTAAAACGCGCCTTGTCACGGAATTCTGCCGGCGTGCGAAGACGTCCGGATCCGTGATCCTGGCCGGTGGGTGCGTGGACCTCGGGGTTGGCGGCCTGCCCTACGGACCGTTCGCCGAGGCGCTGCGCACGGCGATCGCCCGCGCGACGCTGGATCCCGCGCGACTCCACGCTGACGTGGTCGACCAGCTCGCGATCCTCGTGCCGGACCTTGGTCGGACGCAGTCGGGTGGATCGGTAGCAGGCGCGGAGCTCGGTGGTCTTGGCCAGGTCCGGCTGTTCGAGGCGGTCCTCGCGACCCTCGAATCGATCGCGACCGAGCACTCCGTCGTGCTCGTGATCGAGGACCTGCATTGGGCTGATCGGTCCACCCAGGACCTCCTGTCGTTCCTCGTGCGGAACTTGGAAACCGCCGGGTTCATGATCATCGCGACGGTTCGGACCGATGGCGTTGAGCGTGGCGCGCCACTCGCCGTGCTGCTTGGCGAGCTCAGCCGGCGCCCGTCCGTGGAGCGACTCGATCTCACGCCGCTCGATCTCGCCGGGACGGTTGCGCAGGTCCGGGGCATCCTCGGTGATGACGCGGACGATCGCCTCCTGCGGCGGATCCACCGCCGATCGGATGGCAACCCGTACTTCATCGAGCAGCTGGCGCACGCACACCTCGACGGCGAGGACACCCTGATTCCCGGCAGCCTTCGGGACATTCTCCTGACCCAGCTCAGCCGCCAGCCGCCGGATGTCCAGGCCCTGCTGTCGGCCGCTGCGGTGGCCGGGCCGCGCGCTGACGAGGCACTCCTCGCGGAGATGCTCGGTTGCTCGGAAGCCGAGATCCTGTCGCCACTGCGCGAGGCGGTACGAGCGTGGATGCTGGTGCCGACGCACGCCGACGAGCATGAGGCGTACTCGTTCCGCCATGCCTTGATGGAAGAGGCCGTCGAGTCCGACCTGCTCGATGGCGACCGGCGCTGGCTGCATGCTCGGTGCGCGGAGGCGCTCGTGGCGAGGCGCCAGACGTCCGGGGCGGCCCTGGCCCAGCGGGCCGCGCAGATCGCCCACCATCGCGATGCCGCCGGCGACATCGCCGGCACGATCACGGCGTCCATCGACGCCGCGCTCGCGGCCGAAGGGGTCGCGGCGCATGCCGACGCCCTGAACCGCTACGAGCGCGCGATCCAACTGCTGGAGGAAGCCCCGGGTACCGTGCCGCACACGGGCTGGGACGCGGCCGAGGTCTTCCATCGCGCGGCGGTCTGTGCCGCGATTTCCGGTGCCCCAGCAGACGCCGTCCGTCTGACCCGCGTGGCGCTGGACCGACTGCCGGCCGAGTCGGATCCGTTCCGCCGGGGCCGGCTCCTCATCGACCTTGGCGAGCAGCTGTGGCTGGCGGGCGATGACGGATTCGTTGACGCCCTCAAGCACGCGGCCAACGTCATCCCGGCTCACCCGCCGACGTCAGTCCGGGCTGAGGCGCTGGTTGCGCTCGGCTACCACCACCAGATCACAGGTCAGCTTCAGGACGCCTGGGATGCCTTTGACGAGGCCCTGGCGACAGCGCTGGCCATAGGATCCTGCCGGGACGAGGCGATGGCCCGTACCAGCCTGGCGATGATGCTCCTCGAGCGGGGGGACACCGCGGGCGTCGCTCGGGAGCTGGCGGCCGGGATGGCTGCCGTGCGTCGTGCCCCATCGGCCGCGAACACCTCCGTGGTCTACCTCGATCTCGCGGCCGTGGCCGGATGGTCGGGCCACGACGAGCTCGGCGTAGAACTCTCTCTCGAGGGAATCGCGGCTGCCCAGGAACACGGGTCTTCGACGTACTACGGGGCGGCACTCGCGGCCAGCGGTGCGGAAGGCCTGTGGTCTCTCGGACGGCTTCGCGAGGCGTCGGAACTCATCGATACCGCGGACGCGATCGGCGTCAGCGGATGGTCCGAGGTGGCACGACGGATCACCCGAGCTGGGGTGTTGACGGCGCTCGGCGCTCTCGATCGTGCGCGTTCGGACATGGATGCGACGGCCCGCTGGGCAGACATCGGCGACCGGACGATCGGCCGCTGGCGGGCCGTGGTCGACGCAGAGCTGACGCTCGAGGACGGTCGACCCGAAGATGTGGGGCAGATAGTCAGCGACGGCCTGGCTTTGCCATCGACGCACGTACCCTGGGCAGATCACCGAGCGTGTCTGGGCTGGCTGGCGATCCGTGCCGGTGCAGACCTCGCAGAGCTGGCCCGCGCGCGGCGCGATCGGTCAGAGGCGACGATTCGTGCGTCCGCCGTCGCGGCGATGGCCGAGGTGACATCGATGCTGGTCGGTGCCCCGTCCGAGCTGAGTCCGACGCAGCGTCGGGCCCGTGCATACGAGGCGATGGCACGTGCCGAGATGTCGCGGGTCGAGGGACGATCCGAGCCGGGATTGTGGGCCGAGGCAGTGCGGGCCTGGGATGGCCTCAACTGGGTCCTCCGCCCGTTGTACGCGCGGATCCGTGAAGCCGAAGCCCGGCTCGAGGGACCTCGGGCGGACCGTGGCACGGCCACTCGCCTGCTGGTCGACGCCCATCGCGAGGCCGTCCAGCGGGAAGCACGGACGCTCGAATCGATGGCCGGGAGCCTGGCCAGCCGGGCGCGGATCATCCTTCCGGCCGAGCCTACGGTGCCGGGGCTCCAGGCGGTCGGCCCGGGTTTAACGGCGACGAACGCCTCCGCGCTCTACGGCCTGACCGCACGCGAGCTGGAGATCCTCGCGCTGCTTGCCGCGGGTCTGACAAATCGGGAGATCGGCGAGCGCCTGTTCATCAGCCCCAAGACGGCTGGCGTCCATGTCTCGAACATCCTCGGAAAGCTCGGTGTGACCGGCCGCGTCCAGGCCGCAAGCGTGGCCCACCGGCTCGGTTTGTCCGTTCCACGTGAGGTCGTGTCCGTCGGGACGGGCTCACGGGGCTAGACGGACTCCATCGTGACGAATCACCGTCATTGCGTCCCGCGGACCAGGCGGATCCGCGGGTCCAGCGTCGCCACCACGATATCCACGATCAGGTTCGCCACGACGATGCACATCGTGGCAAACAGGACCGTCCCGAGAAGCAGCGGCAGATCCTCCTGCGTGACGGCGTCGATGGCAAGCTTGCCGATCCCGCGCCACGAGAACACGCTCTCGACGATGACCACCCCTCCGAGCAGGATCCCAAGGTCCAGCCCGACCTGGATGAGAACCGGCGCGAGGGCATTGCGAAAGGCATGTCGCCACGCGACCCGGCGTTCCGAGCCGCCACTGGCGCGGGCGGTCCGTACGTAGTCCTGGTGCAGCTCATCCAGGACGACCGTCCGCGTCAGACGGGCGTAGTACGCCGCCAGCCCGATACCCAGGGTGAACGCCGGCAGGGCCAGGTAGCGCAGATCCCACGGCTCGTATCCCCCGATCGGAAAGATGGATATCCCCCAGCGGACGGCCGGCTGGAACGCGAGGAGGTAGATCAGCACATACCCGACCCAGAACGCAGGCGCGGCGACCAGCAACGACGTCGCGATGACTCCGAATCGATCGACCGGGCCACCCGGTCGCCGGGCCGAGCGCATCCCGAGCGGAATGCCGAGAAGGAGCCCGATGAGGAGGCCGCCGGCCGCCAGCTCGAAGGTCGCCGGGACCCGTTCCAGGACGACATCCAGGACCGGGCGGTTGAGCTGGTACGACGTGCCGAAATCGCCCCGCAGGATGCCGCCCAGGTACGCGGTCATCTGGTCGATCAACGGCCGATCCATCCCGAGTGCCACCCGGATGTTCTCGACGGCCTCGGCGGACGCATTGCGCCCGGCGATGGCACGTGCCGGGTCGCCGGGCGCGACGTACGCGAGCAGGAAGGTCAGGGTGCCGACGGACAGCAGGACCGTGGCACCCCAGACCAGCCGTCTGGCGAGGTAGGCGATCACTCACTCACGGCGATGGTCCGCAGCTCGTACGGATAGACCGGGTGCAGATATTTGCCACTGACCCGGGCGGATACCACCTCGACCGTCTCACTGAGGACCGTGGGCACCCAGGGAGCGGCGGCCATGATCCGGTTCTGGATGTCCTGGTACATCGCGATGCGCGTGGCATCGTCCTGCTCCGCAAGAGCCGCTGCCGCGAGCGCGTCAATCTCCTTGTCACAGTACCAGGCGACGTTGGCCCCGCCCTGGACGGCGGCGGCACACGATAGGATCGGATCGATGAAATCGGACGGGTCCGGGAAGTCCTGGAACCAGCCGATCAGCACGAGCGGCGCCTGATGCGGAGTAGCGATCGTCCCGAGCAGGACGTCGAACTCCTGGAGCACGATCTCGATCGTGATATTGATCTTGGCCAGGTCGGCCTGGATGGCCTCGGCCCAGGACTTGGAAAGGTCCGTCGGATCCGTGTAGAGCTTGGTGCTGAACCCGGCCGACTGGCCGGCGTCGGCCATCAGCGCTGTCGCCTTCGCGACGTCGTAGGGATACGGGTTGCAGGCCGGGTCGTGGCCTGGCAGGCCGGGCGGCAGGATGCAGTTTGCCGGCCCGCCGCGACCGTTGGCGATCTTGACGAGGTTGGCCTTGTCCACCGCGTGGTTCATCGCCTGGCGGACGCGCACATCGGACAGTGGCGAGTCCGGCGCGCTGGTGTCCATGCTGAGGTAAAACACAGCCACGTCTGTTCGTCGATGGATCCGGTCCGCCAGGGTCGGGTCGTTGACCGTGGCCGTGAATGCGCCCGGAGGGATGAAGTCGCCCATCAGGTCCAGCTGGCCGGCGATGGCCTGCTGGAGCTGGGTGTTAGCGTCGAGGCCGATGCGGATCTCCACTCCGGCGTTGGCCGGCGGAGCGCCCCAGTAGTCGTCGTTGCGGGCGAACACCGCGCTCTCGCCCGGCTTGTATTCGACGAGGTGATACGGCCCGGTCCCGATCGGGGCGGCACCAAAGGCCGTCGCGTCCAACCCGGCCTCGGCCGGCACCACGGAGCCGAAGCCCATCGCCAGGATGTTCAGGAGGCGCTTGTCCGGGGCGGTGAGCTCGATCTCGACCGTCAACGGATCGACGGCGCGGATGCCGGATGCGGTCGGCGCTGAGCCATCGAGCACCTCGGCAGCACCCGCGATGATGCTGAAGAACGCCGGTCCGACCGGTGAAGGGTTGGGCTTGAGATCTGGTGACAGGATGCGGTTGAGTGAGGCCACGACATCATCCGCGGTCATCTCGCGCAGCACACTGCCGTCCGACTTGTGGAACATCACCCCGGGCCGCAATGTGAACGTGTACGTTCGCCCGTCCGCGGACACCGCCGGCATGGCTGAGGCGAGACCCGGAACGAGGCCGGTGCCCTCGTCATACATGACCAGTTGGTCAAACAGCAGACGTTCAGCCGCCGCCGAGACGGTGTCGTAGACCAGCGCCGGATCGAAGTACTGGATATCGCTCTCGAACGCGATCGAGACGACGCCGCCACCCGTGGCCGGTGCCGATGGCTCGACGGTTGGTGCGTCGTCGGTCGCCGCCGGTGGGGCCGCTGTCGCGGCGCTCGGGACGGCCGAGGCGGGCACCCCAGCACAGGCGGACGCCACCATCACGATCACCCCGATGAGGGCGAGCCGGTCGCGCAGGCCAGACGAGACGTTCATCTCCGCTCCTCCGAGTTGAATCTACGCGCGGAGCTCCATGGCGCTCCGTCAGCTTCGAATATGTCGAGGACGAGACAGGGCGGCATCGGGCGACCTCCCTATTTCGGTGCCTTCAGAGTGTTCATTTCCTTCATCAAATGCTCCAGCTGCGGGGATCAAGGGCATCGCGCAGCGCATCCCCGAGCAGGTTGAATGCCAGCACCGTGACGGTGATGCACAGCCCGGGCAGCATCACGAGACGCGGGTCCGTTGCAAACCAGCTGATGTGATCGGACAGCATGGTTCCCCACGTTGGCGTGGGTGGCGGGACGCCGGCTCCCAGGTACGACAGGGCCGCCTCGAACAGGACCGTCGCCGCGATCCCGAGTGAGGCGTACACGACGAGCAGCGGCAGGATGTGCGGCAGGATGTGGCTCATGAACAAGGGGAGGCCGGACATCCCGAGGGCGCGCGAGGCTTCGATGAAGTCGCTGTCCCGAAGCACGAGCGTCCGGCCGTAGACGATCCGCGCCGTGCTCGTCCAGAGCGTCATGCCGATGATGATGATGACCAGGCCGACGCTCGCACCCAGGACGAAGGCCAAGGCGATCGTCAGGAGCAGGATCGGGAAGCTCAGCCACAGGTCGGTGAGGCGCATGAGCAGGCTCTCGATCGGGATCCCGAGGCGGCGTCGTCCGGGTAGCGGCAGGAACACGGTGCCCGCGAGGGCGGCCGTCGCGCCGACAGCGAGCCCCAGCGTCGACGCGATGAGGTTCGCTCCGACCCCGATGATCAGGGAGGTCCGCGCGGCATACATGAGCCGGCTCAGGTAGTCCCGACCGGACCGGTCCGTCCCGAGGAGGAACCGCTCGCTGGGTTGAGCCGGATCGCCGGTGGCCGTGATGGCGTCACGGAACTGCTCGAGCGGATCGTACGGTGCGATCCACGGTGCCAGGGCCGCGGCGAGGGTCAACGCGAGGGCCAGTCCCCCGCCGATCCAGAACAATGGATTGCGGCGAAGGGTCTGCCACGTCCTGGCGTGGCCCGTCCGAGCCGTGACCGCGCTGGAGTCACCGACCAGCGGCACCTGCGGTCTGGGAACGGGCGCGACCAACTCGGTCATGGCTCGCAGCCTAGACCCGCCGCGCAAGCCCCGGCCGAACTCGTAGAAATAAAGAGGCGGGTGGGCATCGGCTAGGGAAACCTCCCGATGACGCTGCGGCTCCGGGTCCCTAGATTTCGATCACACATCTCATCGCAACCAAGGAGGCCTGACATGCGCGTCCCTGCCGGATCTCGAACAAGATCCCTCGCCGTCATCCTGGCTCTGGTGGCCCTCGTCGGGTTGCCAGCGTCGGCTTCGGCCAAGCCACCCGAAAAAGGCTCGGATCATTTCGTCGAGATCAATTGCGATCCGCTCATCAACGGTGCGGGAGCAGCGGCCCTGTATGCCACCTTCTCGGACCTTAACGGGGCGGATGCCTACACCGCCTTCTGGGCCGGAGCTACCGAGACGTTCGCGTCACAGCCGACACTGGAGCGCGACTTTGAAAGCGCGCCGACGGTGACGCTGGCGGGCAGCACGATGACGGGCTCCATCCCATTGCTCGATGACGCGTTCCAGCCGGCTGGATCCGCAACGTTCACGGCCACGCTGTCGCCAGGCGGCGCGCCGGTGCCGATCGACGAGCGGTTCCGAGACGGCAACCGGTTGTTCCGTCAGACCGGGACGCTGACCCCGCTGGCGGTTACGGGCAGCCTGACGATCCCGGGCGCGGGCACCTTCGACCTCGCCGCGTGCGCGGGGGCCGACATCTCCATCAACTTCTTCGGCACGAACCCCAACGCCACGGTCTTCCGGTTCGAGAATCGCTACGCTGACTGTCCGTTGGATCTCGGCGGCGGCGTCGAGGGCTTCCTGTTCATGGGTTTCGATGGCGAGTCGGATGTCTTCATCGACGCCGGGTTGTTCAGGCCTGACGGCAGC
>JANOIS010000015.1:0-3988 GCA_031407755.1 Chloroflexota bacterium
CCACCCAGCCGACCCTGACGCCCGCCGCCTTCGCGGCCAAGTGGCAGGGCGTGACGACCACGGAGAAGGCCGGCTCCCAGAGCCACTTCATCGACCTGTGCCGGATGCTCGGCGAGCCGACACCCCACGAGGCGGATCCGACCGGTGACCACTACGCGTTCGAGAAGCGCGTCACCAAGGGCGGGGGAGGGGACGGCTTCGCCGATGTCTGGAAGCGTGGCTTCTTCGCCTGGGAGTACAAGGGCAAGCGCGCCGACCTCAAAGCCGCCTACAAGCAACTCCTCGACTACCGCGAGGACCTCGAGAACCCGCCGCTCCTGATCGTCAGCGACATCGAGCGCATCGAGATCCACACCAACTTCACGGGGCTCAAGCCCGTCGTCGAGACGATCACCCTCGACGAGATGGCCACCGACCCGACGCGCGCCCTGTACCTGCTGCGCGACGTGTTCGCCGCCCCGGAGGAGTTCCGCCCGCGCATCGAGCCCGCGCAGATCACCGAAAAGGCGGCCCCGTGCCCCAGCGCGGTGACCGGGTCGCCCCGCCACCTGGCGAGGCCGAGTGGGACATCCGTTTTGGTGACGCGTCGGCCGCACTCGGCTGGGAGCGACTTTCGAGCCAAGCGCCTGGGCCGACCCGCAACGCGTGGATGACCTTGCGTTCGGACCCAAGTGCACGCAACGACCGTCAACATCCATTGAAGGGCGAACTCGGGACGAGATCCATCGGGCGGCGCATCCTGGAAGAGTGGCAACATGAGGTCACGGGTGCCGGCCTCATCTGGCACGCGATCGACGACGAGCGTCGCACGGTGGTCCTGACCCTAGCCAGCGTCGGGCATCCGAAGGGCACCGAATGAACGATGAACACGCCTCGTACACTCTGGATTGATGTCGAGCACTACGCCGTCGGGAAGCGCGTCGTCAAGGGTGGGGAGTGGCTGGCGCGGGCGGCGGCCCCCGACGCGGTGGCGCACGGCGCGATTGGCCGGCGCCCGACGTACGTCAGGCGCCGGCCACTCCTTTAGGGGGCTACCGGGATCGGGCGCTCACCAAGATGTCCCCGTCGCGGCCGAAGTGGAGGCGGGTGCCGTCCCATGACAGCGACGAGCGTGTCTCGTTGCCGCCCGTGTTGACGAACCCACCGAGGTTGACCGGAGTCGACCATGGCTCACTGGTCGAGGCACGCGTCGCCGAGTACACGTCTTGGCCGCCGAACCCACCCGGTCGGTTCGAGTTGAACACCATCTCAAGGCCGTCCTTGCGGATATTCGGCATGAAGTCGTGGACGGCCGTATTGAGCTCAGCGACCGCCGTCGCCGGCCCGAAACTGCCGTCTGCCAGCTGGCGGCTCATGTAGATGTCCTGGTCGCCGCCCACATCGTAGCCATCGCTTGAGAAGAAGAGGTACGTGCCCGCGTCCGTCTCGACGAGCGACGGCCCGAACTCCCCGCCGGGGAAGTTGGGACCGGTACCGGTCGCATCGCAGCCGAGGTGCCGGATGGACCAGCCGTGGGTCGGGTTGTTGCGCCCCAGATAGATGTCGCCTCCACCGCAGCCGCCCGGACGGGTCGACACGAACAGCAGAGCGCGTCCGCGTAGCGGGGTCGGACAGAAGTCCGCGAAGACCGAGTTGATCGGCGCGCCAAGGTTCTGTGCCGGACCCCACGGCCCGTCGACCGACTCGCGCTGGAAGACCCAGATGTCGTTTGGGTCTGGAGTGCCGGTGCCGCCGGCGCGGTTCGAGGCGATGTACAGGCTGAGGCCGTCCGGCGACTCGATCGGACAGCCCTCCGCCGCGCCGGTGTTGACGCCCGGTTCGGGAACGGCAAGCTCCCACCCACCGAACGACCGGCCGACGGCGCCCGCCGGCACGATCAACATGAGGACCGTGATCATCGTTACGGCCACGACCGCACGACGGCGGGAATGGGAACCCAGAAACATGCGCATCGAGAGACCTCCTTCAGCGTTCGTCGCGCAGGCCAGACGGCCCGCGCGTTCAGCCCGGTTGGATAAGCGCTACCCGCATCGAGTCGATGATCCCGTCGACGTCGCTGCGCACGGCTGGCTCCCAGTCCGCGTACCCGTACAGCCCGAGGGCCAACGTCGTCCCGTCGACATCGATGAGGTAGAGCCTGAAGTCCATGCCCTGATCGACCGGGTTCAAGCCGTCCACCAGGGGGATCTGCAAATCGGGGCACGCGTCGGGCATATCGTGGATACCGATGACGAACCGCGTGCCCGTATAGCCGTCAAGCGTGACGTCAGCCTGCTCGACCACGTCGATGCCCTTCGCGACGGAGACCGCCGCGATCGCTTCAGCAGTGGTGCGGACCCCGACCCTCTCGCCAGCACAGGCATTGGTGTCGACCAGAGTGACCTCGCCGGCATCGATCCAGCCGGAGCCAGACCCGTCCGTGCACGCTGCCCGCATCACATTGAAGCCGTCTCGGTCCCCGTTCCATGGCTCGGCAACGGTGCCTGGCAAGGCGACCGTGAGCGAGAGCGAGCCGACGGGGGCGGTGTACGTCCCGGGAGCGTCGAACTGGATGCAGCCGGGATCAGGCTCAGGCGTGGCTAGGGCCACCGTCGCATCCGGCGTGGGCTCGGACGGCGCGCCGGCGGCCGGCGTCTCCGGTGCCGGCGTCTCCGGAGCCGGCGTCTCCGGTGCCTGGGTGTCCGGTGCCTGAGACTCCGGGCGCTCGCCGAGAGCCAGGGTCCACGCGACACCGTCCCGGTCGGTCAGCGTGTCGCCGCGCGGGTCGTAGTCATACCGGCCGCTGACCTCGACCGTCTTGAGGCCACAACCGCCGCCTTCGGGAAACGTCACCACGAGGCGGTGGTCCGAGATCTCTCCGGTGCCGCGGGCCGTGAAGCGCTTGACGACATCGTTCCGGCAAGCGAGACCGGTCGCGTACCCATCCTCGAAGTACACGTCCGGCGTCAGTCCGGGACCGACGACCAGGGTCATCCCGCTGCCGTCGGCAGGGTCGATGGTGATCCATGTGCCCTCGAAGACCGAGCTCGGCTGCCTCGCGCCACCGCCCAGGCCCGCGCCGGCCATGGTGGCGAGAAGGAGGGCAGCGGCGATAAGGCCGTAGCGGATCGCCACGGACGGGATCGGACCGATCCGTCCCGGGTTCCACGTCAGTCGTGCCATCGCCGGGTGTCGCTGCATTGTGGTTGCCACGCCGTGGAGGGCGCGCGCGAGCTGGGCGTCGGCAGGCCGGTCGTCAGCCGTCTCCTGCAGGTGCCGCCGAAGCTGAGCTGGGAACCCGTCGTTCATCGTGCGATCCCTTCCGCGATCCGTGCCGGCTCCCGGTCGTCGGCGTCGATCGCCGCTCGCAGTGCCCGCGTCGCCCGGTTGAGTCGCGACTTCGCGGTCCCCAGCGGGACGTTCATCGCCAGGGCCGCATCGGCGAGCGGCAGGTCGAGGTAGTAGACAAGGACGACAATGGCGCGCTGATCTGAGGAGAGCCGAGCCAGGCCGCGCTCGATCTGGTCGTGGACGTCGAAGTCGCGCTCGTTGCCGGAGATGGCCGGCTCGTCCGCCGGCGTCAGCCGGATCTCGACGATGCCGATGCGTCGACCCCGTCGCACGGACTTGAAGCACGCTCGCACCAGGAGCCGGCGAGTCCATGCCTCGAACTTGTCTGGTTCCCGGAGCCCGGGCAGCGATCGCCACGCCTCGATGAACGTGTCCTGAACGGCGTCCTGGGCGGCGTACTCATCCCGCAGGATCATCCGGGCCACCGCGGTGAGCCGCCCGATGGACCGCGCGGCGAGTTGCGAGAACGCGTCTCGATCGCCCGCTCGCGCTCGGATCACGAGATCCTGCACTGCCATCACCCTGCGTGGCCGCGGCGACCTGCCGCTCTGTCAATGATGTGGCCTGCGCCGGCCGCAAAGGTTCCATCTTTCCCGCAGCCGCGCTGGCCATCGAATGACCGCAGCATCGCGCGACCGTACGCATCGTCGCTTCACTG
>JANOIS010000215.1:0-2744 GCA_031407755.1 Chloroflexota bacterium
GCGCTGGTACCACGTTTACCTCGGCTCGCCGTTCCGTGGGCCACGAACGTCATCCGATCGAACCGGCCGAGCACGAAACCAGCAAGTACCTGGGGCGGATGCTCCACGTCGACGACGAGGAGCGCTACGAATCCTGGCGAACCCTGTTGACGTCCGAGGCACCGCCGCAATCGATTGATGCGTCCACTCGAGAGGGGCGTCGACGCTTGATGCTGTTCGCCGCCCTCGGACTCCGCCGTCGACCCACCGCCGAGGCGGCGGGGGCAATTGGAGCGTTGTGGACGGCCCCGTTGATGCGCCAAGAGATCATCGAGCTGCTGGACGTGCTGCGGGACCGCGTTCGACTCGATTCTCGTCCTGTTGATCCGTTCGGCGTCGTGCCGATCCACAGTCACGCCACGTACGGCCTGTACGAGCTCATCGCGGCATATGGGCTGGTCAGCAAGGGTCTCCTCCGTGAATCCCGCGAAGGGCTCGCTTGGGCCGAGACCGAGAAGACAGACCTCCTCTTCATCACCCTGAACAAGTCTGACGAGGACTACTCGCCGACCACGCGATACGAGGACTATCCGATCTCGCCGACGTTGTTTCACTGGGAATCTCAATCGCGGGCGACGACGCGTTCCCCGACGGGCCAGCGCTACATCAATCACGTGGCGCGCGGTTCAAGAATCATGCTCTTCGTTCGCGAGAACAAGTCGGACGAACGCGGCGTCAGCGCCCCGTACCTGTGCCTGGGCCCAGCTCGTCTCCGCAGTCACGAGTCCGAGCAACCGATCCGCATCGTCTGGGAACTTGAGCGACCGATGCCTGGCGAGATCTACCAGCGCGCCAAGATCGCGGCTGGTTAGGCCGCGTCGCCGTCGACGTAGCGCTCCGTGAGGACGTAGTAGCCCAGGTGGCTCAGTTCGAGCCAGTCGACGCGCGGCGGACGCCCGAACATCAGCCATCGGCCCAGGCTAGAACCCGTGTTCTCGAACATGACCCGCGGTCGCCGCTCAAGGATGAAGTCGGGCAGCTCGGACAGCGTCTCCTCGATCAGTTCGTCCTCGTGGAGCTTTAGGATTCGATCGAGCGTGTTGGATTCGGAAGCGCTCATGCGCCGCAGCATGATCAGATCTGGCGCGATCGTCGATCCCCAACTTTGGCGTCGTCACGCGTATCGGACGTGCTCGGCGTGGTCGCGCGCGAAGGCGCGTCGGCAGGCACACCAGCCGGCCGCGAAGATCCGGCCACAACCTTCTGTGTCGCGACCATGGAACACCACGAGGTGGCCGCAGCCGTGGCACACGTCGAGTGGATGCTCCAGGTCGGACCCGCACCGCAGGCACGACGGTGGATTGCCAACGGCCTCGCTCTCGACGTTCGGCAGGTTCGTCGGGCACCGCCAAGACCCGCGTGGCGCAGACCGTCCGGATTGGGTCGGCCGGATGGCACTCATCAACCGCGATCGCCCGCCGCGATCCAGCGGCGAATGCGCGCTCGCACGACGTCGGTGACGTCCGTCGCGGCCACGCGGTCCAGGAGGACGGCATGGCCCACGGCATCCACCCGGACAAGTGCATCAGCGAAGTCGTAGTCCTTGGGGTCACCGCGAACGAGCTTCGCGATGACGAGGTCGTGTGGCTCCAGGCACCAGCCCCGCGCCGGTTGGGTCGCCTCGTTCTCGAACCGGACCAATCGATCGCGCCACCCGGCGGGCAGGACCGCCGTCGTTGCGCTGATGCCCTGGCCGTAGTAGCCGAAGGTTTCGTAGAACTGGCTCATCTCGCCGATGGACCCGTCGATCTGGTCCGACAACTCCTCGCTCGAGTCATCGAGGAACCCGAGGTCCGCCTCCATCGACAGAGTCGCTTCCACCGGCAGGTCGTCCTCGTCGAACGAACCAAGGATGGCTTGGCTGCCGATCACGAGGACCTCCGTATGACCGGTGACCCGGGCCGCGGCGCGCAACAGATGTGCGAGCTGACTCCGGTTCATACGGCAACCGCGGCCGCATCGCGCTGCGCGGCGCCAAAGGCGGCAATCACCGCTCGCTGTTCAGCGTCAGACAACAGACCCACGAATGGCGTGTTCTGCCGCAGGTCGACGGCCTCGCGCGATGTCGAGGTCATCGTCTCCAGGATGCGCTCCGGGCCCGCGTCCAGGATCCGATCCCAGGCATCAAGCCACGATGCGGCGCGCGGCTGGATCTCGCGGAACCGGCGAATATTCGCTCGGGCCGTCGCGATCGCCCGGTTCGGGTCCGCCACGAACTTGCCGGCGACGGCTCGATGGAGCCAGAGCGAGCGAAGCGCCTCACGCCGAAGCGGAGGGCCCGGCGCGAAGGCTTCGACATCCGAGCGACGGATCCGTCGATGCGTGCCGATCCTGGTATGTGAGAGGCGCCCGGAGTCGCACAGGTCCACCACGTGCTGCCGGGAGCAACCCAGGATGCCCGCGGCCTGTTGGGTCGTGAGGAGATCGGAACTTTTCATGACCGCAGTGTAGAGGTGTAAACACCAAATACGCAACGGCTACACATGCAGATTGACCACCAGGTGGTCGCATTTCAACCACCTGCCGGTTGATTTGCAGAGGCGGGTCAGAACATCGTGTTGGAAAACGGGGCACGGGACGTGGTGAACAGCACGTCCGCGGTGTGGAGGGCGCCGGGCTGGATTTCACGGACCCGGCCGGCCGCGGCGAGATCACGGAACCGGAACGCCCCGAGATAGGTGCAGGCCAGGGACGCGACGCCCAGG
>JANOIS010000240.1:0-21283 GCA_031407755.1 Chloroflexota bacterium
CTGTCGACGACGGATCACAACCGGTGATGTCGACGACCACCCGATCGGTGGCGTTATCGGCGCGTGCCCAACGGATCATCCCGGGTGGTGTGTCGTCCAGCCTGCGCTTCCTGGACCCGCCGCGTGTCTTCACCCGGGCCAGGGGCAGTCGCGTCTGGGATGCCGACGGCCGCGAGTACATCGACTTCCACGCCGGTTTCGGGCCGACGATCCTTGGCCACGCCGACGATCGCGTGCGCGAGCGCGTGAGCGAGACTTCGGCGCAGATCGACATCGTTGGCGCCGGATCCACCGAGCTCGAGATCGCGCTTGCCGAGAAGATCCACGAGCACGTCCCGTCGGCCGAGCGCGTGCTGTTCACGTCGACCGGGTCCGAGGCGACGTATCACGCCATCCGCCTGGCCCGGGCCGCAACCGGTCGCCCTCTCGTCGTCAAGTTCCAGGGCGCCTATCACGGCTGGCACGACTACATCGCGGCGAACGTCATCAGCCGGCCGGAGCGCGTCGGGACGATCGATCCGATCTCCGAGGGGATCCTGCCCCAGGCGCTGGACTGGCTGGTCGTGCTCCCGTTCAATGACGTCGACGCCCTGGAGTCCCTGCTGCGCGAGCGCGGTCACGAGATCGCGGCGGTCATCGTGGAGCCCGTCATCCACACAATCGGCTGCGTCATCCCGACCGAGGCGTTCATGGCGGCCCTGCGTCGGACGACCCTGGCCAGCGGCTCCATCCTCATCTTCGACGAGGTCGTGACCGGGTTCCGCCACGACCTGGGCGGCTACCAGGCCCTGTGCGGCGTGACCCCGGATCTGACGACCTTCGCCAAGGCCATGGCCAACGGCTACCCGATCGCCGTCCTGTGCGGCCGGGCGGACCTGATGGAGCGCTTCAACACACGGCCGGAGGGGACCGTCATGTACGGCGGGACGTTCAATGGCCACCCGGCATCGCTGGCAGCGGCGCTCGCGACGATCGAGATCCTCGAAGCGGACGACCGGGCCATCCACCGCCGGCTCTTCCGCCTCGGTGCGGAGATCCAGGCGGGCCTCGAAGGGATCGCGGATCGTGTCGGCCTGACGGCTCGGCCGGTGAGCTTTGGATCGGTGTTCGTGTGCTACTTCACGGACCGTGACGTCCGTTCGTTCGACGACGCGCTGACCAATGACGCCGACCTGTATGTCGCATTCCATCGTGAGATGACGGAGCGTGGCTTCCTGATGCTGCCGCTCAACCTCAAGCGCAACCACCTGACCGCGGCGCATTCGGACGAGGATGTGGCCCGGATGCTGCAGGCGGCCGAGGACGTGCTGGGTGAGCTCGCGGCCCGTCGATCGCGATCCAGGTGAGTCGGACGGGAAACGCCCTACGCGACGGCCCGACTTGACGATTGTTGACAATCTACAATCTGGCGGCGAAGGCTCATCGACGACGAGGCCCGACAGCGGGGTCCGAATGCGGATGGATGGAGGTGAATCAGTGGCGATCGCCACGGTCGCGGGACTGCGCCCGCGCGTCGTCATCCATGACCCTATCCCTGGGGGTTGGTCATGGGCCTCCGAGACCGAGATCCTCGCACAACGAGGGGTCGACCTCGTCGTCCCGACGGACGGTGCTGCGGCGACCGAGGCGATCAGGACCGCCGACGCGGTCATCGTGACCGGGATGGACCGCCTTGACGCCAACCGGGTGGCGAGCCTGGAGCGGTGCATCGGGATCCTGTGCTACAGCATCGGCATGGACAAGGTGGACGGTGCGGCCGCCGCCGCGCGGAACATCCCGGTTCGCAACGTCCCCGACTACTGCACGGACGAGGTCTCGGACCATGCGCTCGCGCTGCTTCTCGCGGCCCAGCGTCGCCTGCTGCCCCTCGCCACGGCGACGGCCGCCGGCGGCTGGCCGGCAGGCGACCGTGCCGTCACCGGATCGATCCGCCGGCTGCGCGGTCAGACGCTGGGCGTGATCGGGGCCGGGCGGATCGGGCGGCTCGTGGCGCGCAAGGCCCGCGCCTTCGGATTCCGGACGATCGCCCACGACCCGTTCATCGGCGCATCGGGTGATCCGGAGCTGGTCCTGGTGGAACGCGACCTGCTGCTGGCCACTTCGGACGCCATCGTCCTGTGCGCGGCCTACACGCCGGGCACACCGCCGCTCATCTCGGCCCAGACCCTGGACCTGGTCAGGCCGGGGCTCATCCTCGTCAACGTCGCCCGCGGTGGCCTCATCGACGAGTTCGCCCTGGCCGATGCGCTGCTTGACGGCCGCGTCGCGGTGGCGGCCCTCGACGTCCGGGTCACGGAGCCGACGGATCGCGCGGATGATCCGCTGGCCGGTCTGCGCAACGTCATCCTGACCCCGCATGTCGCCGCCACCTCGCGTGACGCCACGGACGATCTGCACCGACTGGCCGCCGAGTCCATCCTCGAGCTGCTCGAGGCCGGCGGCCGGATCCCCCCGACGGTGGCCTGATGCCACGCTATCCGCAGGGGATCCTGGTCGCCTGCCCATCTCCCTGGGACGAGCACTTCGAGCTCATGGACGGACTGTTCCGTGAGGAGGTTCGCGAGGTCCTTGCGGCGGGCTTTCGGCATTGCTACGTGTTCGGCACCGGTGGCGAGGGGTACGCCGTGGATACCCGCCGGTTCCGCGCCGTCGTCGACACCTTCTACGAGGAGACCCGCGGCGCCGACGTGCAGCCCATGGTCGGTGTCATCGGCTTGTCCACGGCGCAGATCCTGGAACGGGTGGAGTACGCCTACGACGTTGGCTTTCGGATGTTCCAGATCTCGCTGCCGTCGTGGGGACCGTTGACAGACGACGAGGTCCTGCGGTTTTTCGTCGACACGTGCGGGCGATACCCGGACGCCCGATTCCTGCACTACAACCTGCCGCGCACCAAGCGGGTCCTGACCGGTCGCGACTACGCGCCGATCATCGCGCAGGTCCCCAACCTTGTCGCCACCAAGACGACCGGCGGCGGGATCGCGGCCGCAGAGGAGCTGATCCGCCACGCCGGCGAGCTCCAGCACTTCATGGGCGAGGGCAACTTCCCGCACGGCTCGATGTTCGGCGAGTGCTCGCTCCTGGCCTCCTACGCCGAGCTCTCACCGCGGATGACGAACGCCCTGTTCGCCGCCGGCCGTGACCGCGACGCCGGGGAGCTGATGCGCCTCCAGCACGCGTTCCAGGCGATGGGCACGGAGCTGTGGGCCCAGCCCGCGCCCGGTCCGCACATGGACGGGGCGTTCGACAAGATGCTCGTCAAGCTCGGGATGCTGCCCGACTTCCCGCTCCGCCTGCTGTCGCCGTACCGCGGCTTCACCGAGGACGACTACGCGGCGTGCCGGCGGCTGCTCGACGAGAAGTACGCCGACTGGCTCGAACAGGACTGAACTCGGAAGGACACCATGGACATCCTCGTGGTCGCGCCGCACACGGACGATTTCATCTACGGCCTGGGCGGCACGCTGCTGACCCATGCCGAGGACGACATCCACATCGTCGCCGTGTCATCCATTCAGCAGACCGCCGCCCGGGACGTGGCGGCCGCGTTCGGGGCGACGATCGAGTTTCTTGACGCGCCCTATCACCGCATCTCCGATCACGCCCAGCGGGTGAAGGAGGCCCTCGCGGACATCCTGCGCGACCGCCGGCCGACGTACGTGTTCGGGCCACCCGCGGCCGGCGACTGGACGGCCGACCACACGACGACGGGCCGCGCCCTGCTCGACGCGGTGGACCTTGCCGGCACCTTCGCCTACAGGAGCCGCGTGCTGCGCTACCCGATCGCGTCCACGACCCTCGAATTCAAGCCCAATGTCTGGATCGACCTGCCGACATCGGTCGTCGCGAAGAAGATCGAACTGGCCGCCATCATGACCCGCGGCCTGGAGGATGAGTGGCCGCACGACCTCGTCGAGTGGGAGGTCGGGCAGGGCATGCGCTATGCGCTCGATATCGGCTGGCCGTCGCGCCACGCGGAGGCCTTCGACGCCGTCTTTGCGGTCCCGTTCCGTCGGCTGCCACCCGCGGACGACCTGCCCGGCGAGCCGGCTCGGCTGGGCGGCAAGGTCGACCAACTCGTGGGCGGCGTGGATCTCTCGGCGCGAACGACCGACGGCGCCGGCGAGCTGCCGGCATGACCGGCACCGTCGGCGTCGGGCTCATCGGCTCGGGTTACATGGGCCGAACCTACGCGGCGTGCCTGACCCGCCATGTCCCGAATGCCCACCTCGTGTCGGTCTGGGGCGGTCGACGGGCCGCCGCCGCCGCACAGGAATTTGGTGTCACCGCCGACGCCTCACTCGACGAGATGCTGGTCCGCGACGATATCGATGCGGTGGTCATCACCTCGCCGCACACGGCCCATCGCGCCCAGGCCGTGGCTGCGGCGGCGGCCGGCAAGCACGTCTACATCGAGAAGCCGATGGCCATCTCGGTCGCCGAGTGCGACGCGATCATCGAGGCCTGCGACGCCGCGGGCGTTCGACTCACGGTCAACTTCGTGACCCGCTTCCGGGACGCGCCGCTGGCCATGAAGCGTCTGATCGATGACGGCGCGGTCGGGCAGATCCGGATGATCGAGATGCGCGGAACATGGACATCCTTCCTGCTCGAGGACATCGTCGACGAGGCGACCGGTCGGGTGATCATCCCGCGCAAGGACTGGGCGTTCGATCCGGCGGAGGGCTCGCAGTTCCTGGACTGGGGCGTGCACGAGACCGATGCCCTGCGCTGGTTGACCGGCTCGGAGGTCGCCAGGGTTTACGCCGACTACCGGACGTACGGGACGCCGCCACCGATCGATCTGTCGGCGATGGTCCAGATCACGATGTCGAACGGCGTGATGGCCCACCTGCTGATGACCTACGAGACGCCGGAACCCGGCCTTGTCCCCAACGACTGGACCCGGATCATCGGGTCAGAAGGGATCATCGAGGCGGACCACTACGGTGCCGTCCGCATCGGCGACGCCGATGGCTGGCGGGTGACCGCGACCCAGGTCGCCTTCGATTTCCTGGGCGACTACCTGGATCCGAACCGGCTCAAGGGGTTTGCCGCCCAGGTCGAGGATTTCGCAGGCGCGATCACGGAGGGCCGCGAGCCGGTCGTGACCGGTCGCGACGGGCGCGCCGCCGTCTCCATCGTGGAGGCGGCCGATCGATCGGCGGCCACTGCCCAGGCGGTGATCCTGGGTTCCTGAAACGTGGTCAAGTTCCGGGCACGGCTGCCTGGAACGCACCCGAGGCGGTCGCGGCGTCGACCGCCGACGCGAACGTGATGACCACACCGCGTCGGATCCCGAGCGAATCACAGTCTGGATTCGCAAGGGCTCCCTGTGCGACATTGAAATGCATGCCACCAGCGTCGTTCCCGGCGATCCGGACGGTGTAATCGGTGTCGCATCCGCCGCCGCTCCAGAGTATGCGAAGCTCGGTCGGCCTGCCCGGAACCGGCCCGATCCGCGGTTCGATCTCGTTCGGTATCGGGGGCTGTGAGTCCGCCTCGGTGGCCCCACGTTGACGCTGGTACGACGAACCCAAGGCCGCTGTGTCCAATTGACAGCGCCCTCCGAGGCCACTATCGTTACGGCACGGTATCGTAATGCCGGACATTCGCTTGGAGACCTCATGACCACGACCTCGTTCACCGACACCCGTCGCTTCAAGGTGATGCGCACGCTGGTTGGCGCCGCCAATCCGTTCGTTCGCCGCCTGCTCGCCAGTCGCTTCGGTGGAGGGGCAGCCAAGGCGCTCCTGCTCCTGGAGTTCAGGGGCCGGGTCAGCGGCCGGACCTTCCGCACTCCTGTCGGCTACGTCCGCGATGGAGACCGCATCGTCGTCGTCACCTCGCCGTCGTACGCCTGGTGGAAGAACGTCGTCGGTGGCGCCGCCGTGCGGGTTCGACTGCCCGAGGGCTGGCGGGAGGGCACGGCTCGAGTACTGCAGCCCGATCAGCCGGCGTATGACGCGGCGATTGCCACCCAGGTCGCGGGTCGTGGGCCGGGGATGCTGCGTGGCTTCGGCCTGCCCGTGACCGACGACGGGATCCTGCCCGCCAGTGCCAGCGCCACCGCGACCGATCACGCGCACCTCGTGCAAATCGATCTGGCACCAGCGGCCAAGGCAGCAGCCTGAGTGGACGCCCCGAGCACTCTCATCGCCGAGCCAGCGGCGCGGCCGCCGGCGCTCGGGCGGCCCCGTAGTCAATCCGCGGACGAGGCGATCCTTCGGGCGGCGCTGGACCTGCTCGCCCACGACGGATACCAGGCGATGTCGATGCAGTCGGTCGCCAACGTGGCCGGTGTCGGCAAGCCCACCCTGTATCGCCGTTTCGCGAGCAAGGCCGATCTCGTCGCCGCAGCGCTCATCCAGATCACCGCCGGACCGGAGCCGACGCTGCCGGCTGATACAGGCGGCGCCCTCCGGGCTCTGCTCGGCGCCGCTGCCGGCGCGCTTGCCAGACCCGGTGCGATGGTCATCTTCGGCTCGCTCATCGCCGAACGACAGGCAGACCCTGCGCTCGTGTCGGCGTTCAACGCCCGGGTGTTTGGTCCCCGGCGCGCCGTCGTCATCAACATCCTTGAAGCCGGCATGACCTCCGGTGAGGTCGACGCGACGACCGATCCCGCTCTCGTCTCCGACCTCCTCTTCGGAGCGATCCTTGGCCGCGCCATCCTGGGCGAGGACCTGGGCGACGATGTGCTGGATCGGATCGTGGAAACGGTCATGCGCGGCGTCACGCCACGGCGCACGTCGTGAGCGCGCCGATCCTGGTCACCGGGGCGCCCGGTACAGTCGGCACGCCGCTTGTCATGCGACTCCTCGCGGCCGGCGCCAGCGTGCGGGTCGCGGCGCGTCATCCGGCTGGAGCGTCGGCACTCGCGGCTGCCGGGGCCGAGTTCGTGCCGTTCGACTTCACCGACCCGTCGACCTCTGGCGCGTTTGACGGCGTCCGCCGGATGTTCCTGCTCCGACCTCCGGCCATCGCCGACGTGGACGGTGTCATCGGTCCGGCCATCGATGCCGCTCGGGCGGCGGGCGTCGAGCACAGCGTGTTCCTGCCGCGCACAGAGGCTTCATCCGGGTGGAGGCCAAATGCAACTCGATCGCGAGCTATTACGTAGCCCACGCTGCGCTCGCGCCGTAGCGACCGCCTCGGCTCGGTTCATGCTTAGAGCGGCGGCGGACGCGTCGGCTAACGAACGCGACGTCTCATCTTCGCCCGTGGCATGACCAAATAGGTACCCGTGATCGATGGAGGAAGGGGATCGGTGAGGAGAGGACTTCCCAAACCGCTGCTGATCGCCGCCGCTGCACTCAGTCTGGTTGCGATCGCCCTGTTGCTGATCGTGCCCCGTCCAGCGGCGCTACCTCCGGGGGCCACGGCGCTTACCTTACCGACACAACCTTGGAAGCCTTGGCCCATCGGCGGCTTCGGCTGTCCGATGGGTCTGGTGGCGCCCGCTCGCGTGGAGCGAGACGGGGACGCCATGGTGTTCATGGGCGTGGATGTCCCCAAACGAATCGTCCTGATCTGGCCGAGCGGCTACTCGGCTCGACTCCTGGAAGCGCGCGCGGAACTGGTCGCCCCCGACGGATCAGTCCTGGCCAGGGAAGGGGACGTGATCAGCTACCTCGCCGGCGGTTCGGCGGACGACGGCACCGTCCTTCTCTGCTTCGATTTCGCATCGAAGCCAGTCTTCGAGTCGTCGAGCTGAGCGTGAGGCTCGCTCGCGAATGGGGCAAACAGCGGCTCGACTCACGTTACCTGCACTACGCGGTCACGAGAGACCCTGTCAGGCGCCGACCGGTCACGGTTCGACTCGAGCCCACGATACAGCTGGACCGTTGAAGTGAAGTCAGACCGGGGCCGCGGATGGGTTGCAGATGGTGTGCGGCGTAATATACTCGTCAGTACATTACCCGTCAGTATATTGAGATGCAGCCGTATGCCACAGTTCGTCGATCGCACGGAAGAGCTTGCCGCCCTGGAAGACCTCTGGGGGATGCGTTTTCAACTCGCTCTCCTCTGGGGCCGACGTCGGGTCGGGAAGACGCGACTGATCGATGAGTTCGCCGCAGACAAGCCCCGCATCACGTTTCAAGCCGATGATGGGACCGCCACCGAACAATTGGCTCGACTCACGGGCCGTCTGCTCGCGTACCGCGATGACGGCGAGCTCGCCGCGCAACCGCTCACCAATTGGGACGCTGCGATCGCCACGATCCTCCGATTCGCAAGAAACGCCAAGCGTGACAACCACCCGCTGCTGGTGATCCTCGATGAGTTTCCGCGCCTTGTGGTTTCGTCCCCGCGACTACCATCCCTCCTCCAGAATGCGATCGAGGACGTCCGGCGCGAAGACCTCCCTCTCTACCTGATCCTGGCTGGCAGTCAGATCAGTCTGTACGAGCGGCACGTGCTGCACGGACCGTTGTACGGACGGAGGACGTGGGGCCAACAGCTGCCGCCACTCTCCTATCGCGATGCAGCTGGGTTCTTCCCGGCGTGGTCAGCGAGTGACCGCCTGCGGGCCTGGGCCGTTTTCGGCGGCATTCCCTACTACCTCGAGCAATGCGATCCTTCACGCTCGCTTGACTGGAACATCGCGAACCGGCTCATGCGAAAGGGTGTCGTCCTCTACGACGAAGCGGACTTGATGATCAAAGAGGAGTTGGGGGCCGAGGCCGCGACGTATCTGTCGATCCTGGCGGCCGTCGCCGGCGGCGAGACCACGCCCTCCGCGATCGGGGTGCGCGCGGGGATCGAGACGACGACCGCGAGCAAGTACCTGCACCAACTCGAGCGACTCCACATGGTCGAACATCTCCGACCCTTCGGCTCAGCGCCCAACGCTCGCCGGGGTATCTGGAGACTGAGCGACCACTATCTACGCGCTTGGTTCTCGTTCGTCAGGGCGCATCGCACTGACCTGGAAGCACGTCGCATCGACAGCGTCTTCCGTAACCACGTCAAGCCCGCCCTCGACCAGTTCGTGTCGAAGCCAGCGTTCGAAGACGCCGTTCGAGAGCATGTTCGTTGGTCACTGGGCACGGATCCTGCGTTCCCCGAGCGCGCCGAGGTCGGTGCCTGGTGGGGTCCCGTGCCTGATGAGCGCCACCCTGGGACAAGGCGTACCCGAGAGGCCGAAATCGAAGTCGTCGGCTACAGAGGGCAAGACCTCGTGATCGCTGTCGAGGCGAAGTGGAGTGCGAGCGAGAAGAGCGACGAGGCCCTGGCGCAACTCAGGAAGGCGGCGGTCCATGTTCCCGGCTACGACCCCGAAGGCACGAAGTTGGCTATCTACACGCGGGAAGGCTTTACCGATGGCTTTCGCGAACGTGCGGAGCGAGCCGGGGTGATCCTGCGAACGATCGAGGACATGTTCTAAGGTCGCCAAGAAGGCGGCTAAGGCCGTCGGCGCGTCGGAGGACGGCTCGTGCCCAGTCGAGTGGCGGGCCTTCCGCCCGCGCTGTATATAGGTCACGTTGATATCACCAGTAGGGTGGCTGACATGGCATTGCGGATCGCCGATCCTGTCGTCGTGGGCAAAGTCGAGCGATTGGCGGAGCGCACCGGATTGAGCAGAACGGCCGTCGTCGATCGGGCGTTGGATCTCTTGATCAGCGAAACCTCCGATGCCACGGACCAGAAAGTTCGGTTGGCGGCGCTGTTGGCGCAACTCTATCGCATACCTGACCGGACGGACGCGTCAGATCCGCTGGAATGGGACGATCACGGCTTGCCGAGTTAGTCCTCGCCGACCCGTCCGCCATCGTGGCCATCGCGTTCGCGGAACGGAGCCTGCTTCGATTGCCGGGACGCGTCAGGCGGCGACAGCCAGTCTACGGATCATCGCCTCGTCCACCTCGATCCCGAGGCCCGGGCCATCGGGGATGGTGATCCAGCCCTCGACGGGAGCGAGCGGCGACGTCAGGAGGTCCGTGCGCATCGGGTTCTCGCCGGCATCGTGCTCGAGCATCGGCTCCGCCCACGGCGGCGCATGGGTCGGGATCGAGAGGACGGCCAGGACCTGGAGCGTCGCCGCCAATGCGATCGCCCCGTTGCAGGCGTGGGGGATCGTGGACACCCCCGTCGCAGCCGCCTCGCCCGCGATCGCGAGGACGCCACCGATCCCGCCGCAGATCGACACGTCGGGTTGGACGATATCGAAGGAGCCTCCCCGCAGGAACGGCCCGGCCTGGTCGGCCGACTCCAGGATCTCGCCCCCGGCGAGCGGGATAGCAAGGTCACGCGCGAGCGCGGCGTAGGCGCCGTAATCGGTCGTCGGCAGGGGTTCCTCCAGCCAGCGGAACCCGAGCTCGTTCAGGGCATCGCCGAGCCGGCGGCTGTCGTCATGGTCGTAGGCCCCGTTGGCGTCGGCCATCCAGGTCATCGCCGGCGCGACCGCCAGCAGCCGCCTGGTGGCAGCGATCTCGTCGGCGACGGGGAACCGGCCGATGCGCAATTTCATCGCCCGGAAGCCGGCGTCCCAGATCGCGGTCGTCTCCTCGATCCAGGCCGCGTCCGGGGAGATGCCCTCCACGTAGCCCTGGCTCGATGCATAGGCCCGCACACGCCCGCGTTGGCGCGTGCCGTACAGGTCGGAGACGGCGATACCATCGCGCCGGGCGCGGAGGTCGTCGAGCGCCATCGAGACCGCGCCGAGCGCCCAGCGGTGCAGGCCCGGTCGGCCGGACAGCGCCGCCACCACTTCGTTTGGCTCCTGACCAGGGAGGTCGGCGGTCATCGCCCGACAGGCGTCCACGACGCCGGTGACGAGATATGTTTCGCCCCAGCCGACCCGGCCGTCGCCATCCTCAAGTCGAACGACGACCGAGTCGCGGGTGACGTTGGACCCCGTCGAAAACAGGCGGATCCTGGACAGGCGGTGCGACAGGACGAGAACCTCGGCCCGCTCGATCACTCGCGCTCCTCGTCGTGCAACCGCTCCAGGGCTCGGGTGATATGGAGCCGCGCCTCCCTGGCCGCCGTCGCCGGTCGGCGGGTCCGGAGCGCGGCAACGAGATCGCGATGCTCGATGGATGGCGGGACCAGGCGCTCCGGTGCGCTGGCCTGTTTGACCAGATCCGGACGCTCAGCCGAGCCCATGGCGCGCAGACGCACGAGCCCGTCGATGCTCGTCCAGAGTCGTCGCAGATACTGGAACCCGGAGAGTTCCACGACGCGCCCGTGGAAGTGCATGTCGTGCTCCGTGACAGCCGTCAGGTCACCCGCCTTGCTGGCCTCGATCATCTTCTCCACCGTCTCGGCCAGGGCGTCCAGATCCTCCTCGCTGATGACGCGACAGGCCTTGGCGAACGCGCGCTCCTCCAGCAGACCGCGAATCCCGTAGATGGTGTCCATCTCGGCATCCGCCACGCCAACGACGACGGCACCCCGGTGCGGGAAGAACTCGACCAGGCCCTCCTGCTCCAATTGCCGGAGGGCCTCCCGGACGGGCCCGCGGCTGACCCCGAGCTCAGTCGCCAGGGGCACCTCGAGCAAGCGCGTGCCGGGCGCGATCTCGCCAGCGAGGATCCCGCTGCGCAGCCCCAGGAGGACCTCATGACACAGCACGCGTCGCTCGACGGGTGGAAGGTTGGACCCGATCGCCACGCGACACGACCTCTCTCTTCCGCCGACGCTCAGGCTTGACTGGACCACGGCCAAACCATAGATTGTCGACAATCTACAAAGGGTCGATGGACCCGCCCCATTGTGCCACGACGAGGATCCGATGCTCTGCGACCGACTGTCCCGATGACCGATCCACTTCTCTCCCGCCTCGATCCGCGGTCCTTCGGCGATATCGCCCGACACGTCCTCGACGGCCCGACCTTCGAATGGATTCGCTCCGGTTCCGGCGCGGAGTTTGGTGGCGACAACGAAGCCGCCTTTGGGCGCCGGCGTCTGCGTCCGCGCGTCCTCGTCGATGTCTCGGCCGTTCGCACGGCCACGACCGTCCTTGGCGCGCCGGTCGCCGCGCCGGTCATGGTCGGCCCGATGGGTCTGCAGCGGGCAGTCCACGCGGACGGCGAGCTGGCCATGGCCGAGGGAACGGCGCGGGCCGGCAGCCTGCTTGTCGTGGCCGTCAACTCGACCACCAGCATCGAGGACATCGCCTCGACGGCCCCGGACCTGCCGCTCTGGTTCCAGCTCTACAACTGGGACGACCGCGATGCTCTCGCTGGCGTCATCGCTCGGGCGGAAGCAGCGGGCTGCCGCGCGATCGTGCCCCTGGTGAACACGCCGCTCGGGGTCAACCACACCTCGCCGAGGCTCGGTTTTCGCTTGCCGGCCGGCGCGCGCTTCGCCCATTTCGAGACGTCGCCCGGCCTGCTCGCCACGAATACCTGGGAGTACCTGGCCTGGCTGCGCTCGGTGACCTCGTTGCCCATCGTGCCCAAGGGGATCATGACCGGCGACGATGCCGCCCGGGCTGCCGACGCCGGCGCGGCGGCGATCATCGTGTCCAACCATGGCGGTCGCCAGCTGGCCCGTTCCATCTCGACACTCGATGCGCTGAGCGACGTCGTCGAAGGCGCCGGCGGACTTGAGGTCTACCTCGACGGGGGCGTGCGCAGCGGCGGCGATGTCCTCATCGCCCTGGCCCTCGGCGCGCGGGCGGTCCTTGTCGGCCGTCCGGTCATGTGGGGCATGGCGCTGGGTGGCGCCGACGGCGTCGCGCGCGTCCTGGACACGTTCCGCGAGGAACTGGCGGAGGACGCCGGGATGTGCGGGATCGCCGATGTCGGCGCCGTGCCGCGAGATCTCGTCGTCGACGCGGCATGCTGAGGCCCATCGGATGCGCGTGACCGACGTGCGCACCGTGCTCGTGACCGCGCCCTGGACGGGCGACCCGTTCTGGCTTCCCGGCGAGGTATTCGAGCGGTCCGCCGCGCTCGTCGTGGTGGACACCGACGAGGGCATTAGCGGTGTCGGCGAGACGATCATGGGCTACTTCTGCGCGGAGGTGGTCAGTCCCCTCATCGACTATTACGGTGGCCTTCTCCGCGGCCTCGGGCTGGACCCCAGACAGCCCGAGGCCGCCTTTCGCGAGCTCTACCAGCGATCGCTGTGGTGGGCACGGGTCGGCGTCGGGTTGTCGGTGCTGTCCGGCCTCGAGATGGCCCTGTGGGACATCGCGGGCAAGTCGCTCGGTCGGCCGGTCCACGAGCTGCTCGGCGGCCCGGCCCACGATCGGCTCCCGCTGTACGCCTCGGGCGGGACCGGCGCATGGCCGATCGACCGCGCGGTGGACCAGGCGCGTCGCTACGGGTCACTGGGATTCCGCGGCCTCAAGATCGGGACCGGGTTCGATGGCCGACCGGGTGGCTACACGACGACGCCGGGCACGCCACCGTACGGAACGTGGTATGCGGGCAGCACGGCCGCCCGCATCGCCGATGAGCGCGCCAAGTTCGGGGCCATCCGGGAGGCCCTCGGGCCGGACATCGAACTGGCCACCGATTGCCACGCGGTCCAGGTCCGTGAACCGTGGTCGCGCACCACGGCGCTGGATCTGGCCCGGGCGCTGGAACCGTTCGATCTGCTGTTCATGGAGGAACCGCTGCGCTACGACGATCCCGAGGGCTACGCGGCGCTCCGTCGGGCGACGAGCGTGCCGATCGCCGGTGGCGAGTGCCTGACCGGACTGGACGAGTTCCGCCGTTTCCTGGACCTTGACGCGCTCGACTATGTCCAGCCCGATGCGACCCATGTCGGTGGTGTGGGCGTGGCCCGGGACATCGCGCGACTGGCCGACGCACGACATGTCGGTCTCATCGTCCACACCGGGGCGGCCATCGGGCCCGGGTTCATGGCCAATCTGCACGTCGCGTTCGCGAGCCCGAACGCTCGATTCGTGGAGTACGCGCTTGCCCCCGACAATGTCCGGGCGGAGCTCCTGACAGAGCCGGTCGTGCTGGCCGATGGGTTCATCGAGCGACCGAGCGCGCCCGGACTCGGGATCACCCTCGACGACGCCTTCGCCGCCCGCTTCCCGTTCCGGCCCGGCGTGGTCGAGTACGCGTGAGCGGCCCAGCGCCCGATGACGGCTCGGATCTTTGGGTCGGGATCGCCTTTCCGTTCGACCAGGCCGCGCTCGATACGTTTGCGGCCGTGTCGCCCCGTCTGCGTCTACGCATCGACGAGCGCTACGACCAAGCCGGTGTCGACGCCGTGACCGCTGACGATCTCGTCGGGCTGATCTCGTCGGGTCTGCCATCCGATCTCGACCGGACACCGAGCCTGCGCTGGCTTCAGGTCATGTCGGCCGGCGTCGAGAACCTCGTCTGCCCGGGCGGAGGTGCGTGGCCGGAGCGGGTCACCCTGACCAACGCCCGGGGTGCCTACGCCGTGCCCATCGCGCAGTACACGATGGCCGCGATCCTGCACGTCGCCGAGCGGGTTGACGCCCGTCGCGCGCAGCAGGCGCTGCGGATCTGGCCGGACGACGACGCGTCCTTCACCGGGCGGCCCGTACGCGGCCACACCCTCGTGATCGTCGGCTACGGCGGGATCGGACGCGAGATCGCCAGGCTCGCCCAGGCGCACGGGATGCGCGTGCTCGCGGTCAAGGCTGATCCATCCACCCGGACCGACGACGGCTTCCATGCCCCTGGGACCGGTGACCCACAGGGCATCATCCCCGAGCGGTTCGCCGGCATCGAGGGCCTGGTCGACGTGGCTCGGGAGGCTGACTTCATGTCGATCACGCTGCCCTTGACCGAGCGCAGTCGGGGCGTGGTGAGCCGCGAGGTCCTCGCCGCGCTGCCGGCCCATGCCTGGCTCATCAACACCGGTCGGGGGCCGGTCATCGACGACGACGCGCTCCTGGCGGCCCTGGATGCCGGTCAGCTGGCCGGTGCGGTGCTCGACGTGTTCGGCGAGGAACCGCTGCCCGGGTC
Source organism: Chloroflexota bacterium (assembly GCA_031407755.1). Classification (GTDB taxonomy): domain Bacteria; phylum Chloroflexota; class Limnocylindria; order Limnocylindrales; family CSP1-4; genus SPCO01. The sequence continues at coordinate 14,913 of JANOIS010000240.1, forward strand.
CAGTCCGTTCTGGGGCCGGTCGGATGTCGTCATCACGCCGCATGTGTCCGGCGCCGAGGCCAGTGACGAACTGGTCTGGCTGGTGACCGAGAACCTGCGCCGGTTCGTCGCTGGCGAGCCGTTATGCAATCGCGTGATCATCGAACGAGGGTACTGAGGGATGTCATCCGGAACCGATCAGGGACGCGTCATCGAGCGGGTCGAGAGCTTCGTGGTCAGCCACGCGCTTTCCCCACGGACCGGGCCGTCCATCGCCTTCTCGGACAGCCACGCCTACGTCCTGGTCAAGCTGACCGACGCCGACGGTCGATCGGGCTGGGGCGAGACCTACCTCGTCCCGGGGATCCCCGCGATCGTGGAAGCGGTGGCGCCCGTGCTGCTGGGTCGATCGGCGTCGACGACGCGCTCGCTCGCGGCGGATATCCGCTGGTCCGCGGAGCACTCGTACGCGGCCTCGGCCATGACCATCGCCGTCGAGGATCTCCGGGCACGCCAGCTCGGCCTGTCCGTCGCGGCTTCGTTCGGGGGCCCGGTCCGCGAGCGGGTCCGGCTCTACGCGGCCTTTGGCGGCTACGTGGAGGGCGTGGACCCGGCGGACACCTGGCCGGGCGACGTCGAGCGCGTCCTTGCGGCCGGCTTCACCGCGATGAAGTTTCGTGTCGGCCGCTATCCGGTGGCTCATGAGGCGGCGCTGCTGGAGCGGATCCGGGCGGACCTGCCCGACGGCGTCCTGCTGATGGCCGACGGCAACGCCGGCTACACGCTGCCCCGGGCGATCGAGATGGGCAACATCCTGGATTCGCTCGGGTTCACGTGGTTCGAGGAGCCGCTTCACCAACGCGAGGGGTATGCCGGCTACCAGCAACTGACGGCCGCGCTGGACATCGCCATCGCCGGCGGCGAGATCCTCCAGTCGCGGAGCGCCGCCATCGATCTGCTCGCGTGCCGAGCGGTCGACATCGTCCAGCCGGAGCCGGTCATCTGCGGCGGGGTCGCCGAGACGCTCTGGATCGCGGAACTCGCCGGCGTCCACTCGATCGCCGCGATGCCGCACACGTCCAACAACGCCCTGGGCATCGCGGCGGGACTCCAGGTCCTTGCCTGCCTGCCCGAACCGACCCGCTCGCCGGCCTCGGACGAGCTCCTTCTGGAGGTCGGTGTGGACGACAACCCCCACCGCAGCGGGCTGCTCTCGACACCGATGGCGGTCGTCGATGGCTGGGCGACCGTGCCCGATGGGCCCGGTCTGGGCATCGAGATCGATGAGGACTACCTTCGGCACCACGCGCTGGAGACTCGTGTCATCGACCGCGCCGGGGCGAGGACCGCTTGAGCGGGTCGGAGGCGGCCAGCGTCGCCTCGCTGACCCTGATCGGGCGTCTGGCCGGAGCGCGGGTCCGTGAGGATATGGACGCGACGGTCGTGGCCAGTGGTCGCCCGCTATCCAGCTTCAATCATGTGCTGGGCATCGCGCTGTCCGGGGAAAGTGACGCGGTCGAGGCGCGGATCGACCAGATCCACCAGTCGCTCACGGACGCACGCTCCACCCCGGCAACCTGGTGGATCACGCCCTCGACCGAGCCGGCCGACCTTGGTGCAAGGCTCCAGGCGCGTGGGTTCACGGCCGCCGAGCGCGAGTACGGCATGGTCATCGAGACGGATCGGGTCGCCGCACCGACCGCCGACGTTGAGCCGGTCGACGAGCCTGCGACCCTCGACGATTGGCTGGAGGTGATGGCCCGGTCCTACGGCTGGGCAGACCGGCGCCACGCCGAGGCGTGGGCGACGCTGTACCGCGCTCCGATCGATGAGGGAGCGATACCGTGGCGGCACGTCCTGGTCCGGCGCGACGGTCTGCCCGTCGCGTGCGCCTCGCTGTTCACCGCCGCCGGGCACGCGTTCGTGACCAACGTCGGGACCGTCCCCGAGGCACGCGGACACGGGTCCGGGACGAGTGCGACGCTGGCCGTCGTGGCGATCGCGCGCGACCTCGGCTATCGGCAGGCCAGTCTGGCGGCGTCGGAGATGGGTCGCTCGATCTACGCCCGGATCGGTTTTCGCGAGGACGCCCGACTGGAGCGCTGGATCTCAGGCTGAGTCGCTGATGCCATGCTGCGTCGGATCGCCGTCCGTTCTCGGTTCCCCGAACGGCTCCAACTCGAACAGGACCAGCGGCCGGCACACGACCACCGCGACCAACACAGCCGCCAGGGTCGTCGCACCGAAGATCAGATACACACCGCTCACGCCCAGGGTGGACACCAGCACGCCCGCGACGAGACTGCCGACCGGCACAAGACCGAGCCGCACCATGTCGTACATCGCCACGGCGCGCCCGCGCATACGTGCCGGGGCAAGGACCTGGAGCAGCGTCATCGATGTGACCTGGTAGATCACCATCGACATCGTAATGGACCCGGCAAGGACCAGGGCGACGCCGAGGACGGGGGCCACGCCGAGACCCGCGAGCGCGGCACCGGCCAGACCGAAGGCGGTCAGCAGCACCGGTCCCCGGCGCAGGCGTCGGCCGGCCGCGTCAGTGACCAGGGTCCCGACCAGCGACCCGATCCCACCGGCCATGGTCATCAGCCCGAGACCGGTCGGTCCCGCATCGAGCACGTCTCGGACCAGGACCGGGACGAGGCTGAATCGGCTCATCACGAAGAACCCGGCCACGGAGGCGAGGGCGATGACCGCAAGCACGACCGGCGTCCGGCGCGCCCAGCCGAATGCGTCGCTCACCTGCCCGATGGCCGCCATCGTTCCCGAGCCGGCGAGACCCGGGGTTGCCGGAAGCCCGACCATGGTCAGCGCGGACAGGCCAAGGCCGACCGCGGACGCGACAAAGGTCGGGGCGGCTCCGAACGATTCGAGGAGGATGCCGCCGGCCAGACCGCCAACCATCGCGCCGATCGCGGTCGGCAGGGCCGACAGGCCGATGGCGCTGGTCATCCGGCTCCGACCGACGAGGCGCCCTGCGAGGACCTGGGCCGGGATCGCCCAGCAGCCGAAGAAGATGCCTTCCAGGACGGCGAGCACGAGTGCCGCCTGGAATGACAGGCCGGACGATGCGGCCAGGACAGCCGCCACGCCGATGACGGCCGACGCGGCGACCGAGCTGCCGAGCAGCAGGCGCCTGGGCCCGAACCGGTCGACCGCGACGCCGACCGGAACGGTGATGATGAGTACGGGCAGGACGATCGCGCTGAACAACAGGCTGACGTGAACGGCCGATCCGGTCTGCTCGATCGCCGTCCAGAAGAGCGCCGTCTCGAACCCGTACAGGGCGGTCTGGCTGAGGGTCATCGCGACCAGCAGACGACGGTAGGCCGGTTCGCGCAGGGCGGGGAACGCATCCAGGTACGAAACGGCAGGACCTCGCGCTATGCTGTGGATTGTTGACAATCTACAACTTCACCACCGGGAGGCAAGCAATGGTGTCCGTCAATCCGCTCTTGGCGCGCTGGCAGGCGGGACGACCGACCCTCGGCGGCTGGTTGACCACCGCCGACCCACAGATCGCCGAGTACCTCGCGAGTGCCGGTTTCGATGAGATCTGTGTGGACCAGCAGCATGGGCTCGCCGACGGATCGACCCTCGCGGCGATGTTCCGGGCGCTCGAGGTGCACGGGGTCGCGCCGACCACGCGCGTGCCAGGCAACGACTTCGCCGCCATCGGCAAGGCGCTTGATGTGGGCGCCGTGGCCATCGTCGTGCCGATGGTCGGCACGCCGGAGGAAGCGGCCGCGGCGGCGGCGGCTTGCCACTACCCGCCGCGCGGGCAGCGCTCCGTCGGGCCCTTGCGCGGCACGTTCGTGCGGGCATCCGATCGGCTGGACGCGCTGGATCAGGCGGCCTGCGTGGTCATGGTCGAGACCTCCGAGGGCGTGCGCAATGCCGACGCTATCGCGGCCACGGCCGGTGTCGATGCCATCTACATCGGCCCCGGCGATCTTGCCCTGGGGCTCGGGCTATCGGCTTGGGCGGAGGATTGGTCGGTGGATGAGGCGAAGGTCCACGCGCAGGCGATCGAGCGGATCCGCGACGCCTGCCTGCGCCATGGCATCGCACCGGGCATCCACACCGGCGACGGTGCCACGGCGCGCCGCTACCTTGACCAGGGCTTCCTCATGGTCACCGTGGCGAACGAACTCGGACTCATCACGAATGGCGGCCGGGCGGAACTCGCGCTGGCTCGTGGGACGGCCGCGTCGGCAGACCGGGCCGTCGTCTGACGGCTGATCGCCCCGCCGCACGACCCTGGACCAGTCCAAGCACCAGGCCGCCCATGTATCCGCCGTCGTAGGTCCCGCCCGCATCGGCACCGGCCGCATAGAGTCCCGGGATCGGTCGACCGTCGTGGCCGAGGACCCGAAGCTCGCGATCGACATCGATTCCGCCGAGCGTAAACGTGATCCCCGGCCGCACGGCGAGCGCGCGGAATGGTGGTTCCTCCAGCCCGAACGGGGAGCCGCGCCGCGGGATCCCCAGGCTCGACCCGGTGCCGGCCGCCATGGCCAGATCGAACTCGTGGATCGTGGCAAGGAAACCCGTCCGACTGACACCCATCGCGGCCAACCCGTCGGCCAATGCCTCGATCGTATCGGCGGTGACATTTGGTGCGCCCGCACCGACCGCGTTGGCGAACGCCAGACCGGCGGGTGAGCGTGATCGCCCGGGCAGTGGCTGGTCGTCATGGATCCGCCGGTCCATGACCAGCCACGCTACGCCTCGGGGCTGGCGGACGATCTGGAACGGGGCGGTCTCGTCCGCCATCGAGCGGCTCTCGTCGAAGAACCGTTCGCCACGCTCGTTCACCAGGATCGCGTCCTGCGTGTAGTACTGGGTCACCGAGACCCACTGCGCCGGCGGCGGGTCGGCTGGGAGAGCCGGCATCGTGTGCCCATAGAAGGTCCACATCGAGGGCGACGTCCGGGCCCCGGCGCCCGTGGCCGCCAGCAGCCCGTCGCCGACGTTGCGCGGGTTCGCGCGGAGGAGCATCGCGCCGACATACGGCCCCATGTATCGCTCGAGCAGCGCCTGGCTGCCGCCGAACCCGCCCGTGGCAAGGATCACCGAGCGGGCCCGGAACGAGCGCCGATCCCCGACGCCCTCGATGATGGTCACGTCGGTAACGCCGTCGTCGCCGATCGTGATCGACTCCAGCGCGGTCTCGGTCAGGAGTCGCCCACCCTCCGCTTCGATGACGGAGACGAGCCGCTCCGTGAGCTGGTGGGCGTTCACTTCGGCACCGACCTGCCGATCCGAGTCGATCGACGCGGTGCGAGGTATGCCAAGCGCGTCCAGCCACGCCAGGCCTGGCGAAAGCTCCTCGATCAGCTGCCGCTGCCGAGCTCGATCGCCGCCCGGAACCCACGCCTCCATGACCGCCATGCTCGGGGCGGTCCAGATGGTGCCGCCGGACATCCGCATCGAGCCGCCCGGTTCCGCGCCCTTCTCGATGACCACGGGTCGTGCGCCGAGCCCCGCTGCACTGGCTCCCGCGCAGAGGCCCGCCATCCCGCCACCGCACACGAGCACCTCGATCGGGTCAGCGAGCGGCGTGAGCTCGGTCATCGTGGCGGCTCCTTCCAAACGGCGACGCGTTGACAGCGAATGACGGCCATTCGTATAGTCCGCTCGCGGACGTATATTGTCGACAATCCAGGTACCACGTGAGGCCCGCGATGACGGTCGGATTTGGGATGATCGGCGCTGGGCAGATGGCCCATATCCACGCCGTCGCGATCGCTGAGCAGGCGCCCGGCGAGGCCCGACTGGTGGCGGTGACGAGTGGTACGCGCGCCCCGGCGCTCGCGGCCGAATTCGGGGCCGAGACAGAGCCCACGATCGAGGCCCTGCTGGACCGCAAGGACATCGACGCCGTCATCATCGCCACGCCCCATACCGCCCACCTGCCCAACGTGCTTGCGGCGGCGGCGGCGGGCAAGCACATCCTGCTCGAGAAGCCGATGGGTCTGGACGTCGACGAGTGTCGCCAGATGATCGATGCCTGTGCCGCTGCCGGTGTCCACCTGAGCCTGGCCAAGATCTCGCGCTGGCTCGAGGCGGTCAAGGTCGGCCACGATCTCGTCGCCGATGGCGCCGCCGGCGAACCGATCGTCATCCACGTCCACCGGCTCTTTCCCGGCTACCCGAACACCGGCTGGCCGCTCGATCCGCGCGAGGGTGGCGCCTGGCTGGACTGGGGGAGCCATGGCTGCGATCTGGTGCGCTGGTTCGCCGGTCGGGAGCCCGAGCTTGTGACCGCGCACTTCGCGTCGCGCCGGACGGACATGCCGGATCTGACCGGGATGGCCACCTACCAGTTCCCGGGCGGGCTGCTGGCCAGCATCTTCATGTCGTATGAG
>JANOIS010000275.1:0-3639 GCA_031407755.1 Chloroflexota bacterium
AGGGGACGTGACGACGCGGTCCGGAGCCACCGGTCGCCACGCGTAACGCACGTCCGGCTGATGCTCCTGGTTGGCCGATCCGTCACCGAACCCGACCGCGGCGACTGCAAGGACCTCAAAGATCCGCGGACCACGAGCGTCCGCGTGGACGGAGTGCAGATCGGGAGCGGTCGGCCGTCGCGCCATGGCGGGCGCGGTGATCCGCCGACCGAGGCCGCGCCCGATCCAGTCCGGCGCGAGGTACAGCTGCTCGATCATCGTGTCCGACAGGGCCAGGATCCCGACGACCCGCCCTGCGGGTTCGACCGCGACCCAGCATTCCGACCGCGGCACGAGAACGGCGGCCAACCAGCGACGGACGTCGTCGTCCGGGTGCGACGGCCCGAAATCGAACGTGGCCCGCCAGGACGCGAGCCAGACGTCGGCGATGCCCGCGGCGTCATCGGTCGTCGCTCGTCGGATATCGATCGCCGGGTCCATCAGGCCCGCAGGTTGGCCGCCGCGGCTCCGTCGAGGATCCAGGTGGCGCCGGACCGGCGGGCAAGCTGGGCGGGCCAGCGGCGCACATCCACGTCCGAACCAAGGACCGTGCCAAGGATCTCCGCCTTGCCGGCACCCACGACCACGACCACGATCTGCCGAGCCGCGCCGAGGATCGCCGGGTTGAGGGTCACCCGTTCGACATGTGGCTCGATTTGCGTGGGGGCCGGGATCGCCATCGCCCAGGCGCTTGACTCGAACGCCGCGGAGCCCGGGAACACGGACAGCAGATGCCCATCCGCCCCGATCCCGAGCAGGACGATGTCGAGGACCGGCCAACCGTCGCCCGACGCCGGCAGCCCGGCGGATCGCAACTCGCCCGCGATCTGCGCCGCCGCCCAGTCGGCCCCGTGTGACTCGCCGATGGCCGCACCCGTGGGGAACGGGTGAAGATTCTGGATCGGCAGCTCCACCCGACGGAAGTCGTCGAAGCCCGTGCCCTCCTCGCCATCGCTCGCCTCGAGCAGGATGTCATCGAGCGCCTTGACGTTCGACAACGGGTGATCACGTGGGACAAATCGATCGTCGCCCCACCAGACGTGGACATCCGGCCACGGAACGATGTCCCGCAGCGGACTCCGGGACAGCGCTTGATAGACACCAACCGGGGTCGTGCCGCCGGTCGTGGCCCAATCGGCTCGGCCGCGGGCGGCGACCGCATCGGCGAGGCTCTCTGCGATCCGCTCGGCCGCGACGACGGACGCCGCCTCCGGGTCGGCGACGACGATGATCTCGGGTTCGCTCATGCCGATGGACCGCTGATGGCTCCGCCCGCAAGATCCGCCGCGGACCGCAGCGTACCGAGTGCGATGAGGTCGCGTCGGCCCGCTTCGATCGCCTCCGCGAGGAGATCCACGTCGGCTCGGCGCGATGCCAGAAATTGGCGTTCGAGCACCTCGATGCCGTCCTGCCAGACCCGGACATGGACGGTTTCCGCCTCAGCCGTCACGTCTGCGCGAAACTCCGATCCGCGCCGCTCGGCCAGGAGTTCCACCCGAAGCGTCGTTCCGGCGGGCACCGTCGAGACGACCGGCCGCACGACGACGGACACCTCGCCCCGTCCGTCGGACAGGGTGGCGGTCAGGCCACGACTCACCACCGGCCGGGCGCCCGGCACCGGGCGGGCACGGCTCGCGGATGCGCCCCCGGACGCGACGGCCAGCGGCCTGACGACGGACATGCCGAGGCGGGATGCCAGCCATGCCACGTGATAGATCGGCCGGACGAGGTTGGTGGAGCCTGGCGCACCGGTCTCGTCGTGCGTCGCGTAGGTCACCGCGATCCGTCGAAGCGAACGCAGGTACGGCGTGAAATCCGGGTCGTCGTAGATCGATGCGATGGCCTCCCGCCAACGCGACTGGCGGACCATCGCGAAATCGCTGATGGCGAGGGTGGTCGCGTCAAGCAGGCCGGCCATCTCCCGCAACCGCTCGAGTCCGTCGCCGTTCCAGGTCGAGCCGTCCACGACGAGGCAGTCAGCAGAGGCCAGCAGGTCGCGCGCCGCTCGAAACATGAATGGCGGCTCGCCGGGCCACCAGACCGTGACGGGCAGGTCGTGCACGATGAGCGGCGTGACGATCGCGGTCAGGTGCCGTCCCGCCTCGCCACCCACGGTCAGGTGGATGGTCTCGGCACAGGTTTCCGGTGCGTCCTCGCGGGGCAGGACGCAGTGGGCTTCCACCCGGGCATCGATCCACGACGGCCCATCCGGATCCGCCGACTGGACCACGATGGTGCGCGATGGGTGGCGGCCGGTCAGCGCCTGGATGGTGCCCGCACTGCGTTCGGCGACCTCCGGGCGGCGGGCGATGACGACCAGATTCATCACGCTCGTCCGGGCCGCGATGTGACGCCGCCCGGGCTCGCCATCCATCTCCGTCGTGAGGTCCTGGTTCGCCCAGATCCGGGCCAGCTGCTGTTCGACCTCGGCGATGCTGCGGGCTCGCGCGGACCAGCGCAGGACGGGCTGGTTCAGGGCGATGGCGGCGGGCACGGACGTGGCGGCTCCGGCGGCACCGGCGGCAGCTCCGGACGTGGCGGCGGCGTTCATCGGCAGGCCATCCCGCTCAGATCCGGCGCCAGTGCCGGTGGTCGCGGGTCAGCAACTCATCGGCGGTCTGCGGTCCCCACGTCCCGGCGTCGTAGTTCGGGAAGTCCGGTGCCGGGCTGGTGGCCCACGCCTCGATCAGCGGATCGACGATGCCCCACGCCTCCTCGACCTCGTCGGCCCGGGTGAACAGCGAGGCATCGCCCTGGAGGACGTCGAGGATGAGCGTCTCGTACGCGTCGGGCGAGTCCACACTGAAGGCCGAGCCGTAGGTGAAGTCCATGGTCACCGGGCGGATGGCCATGCCGAGGCCCGGGACCTTGGCCCCGAAACGCAGCATGATGCCCTCGTCCGGCTGGATGCGGATGGCCAGCAGATTCGGGTCCGGATCCGAGCCGGCGCCGCGAAACAGCCGGTGCGGCACCTCGCGGAACTGGATCGCGATCTCGGTGCTCCGTTTCGGCAGACGCTTGCCGGTCCGCACGTAGAACGGGACCCCGGACCAGCGCCAGTCGTCGATGGTCAGCCGGGCGGCGATGAACGTCTCGGTCTCCGACTGCGGATCCACGTCCGCTTCTTCCCGGTAGCCCGGTACGGCTGTGGCCGCGACCCAGCCCGAGCTGTACTGGCCGCGGACCGCGTCCGTCAGCGGATCCACTGGACTGATCGCGCGCAGGACCTTGACCTTCTCGTCGCGCAGCGGATCGGCTTCGAAGGTCGCCGGTGGCTCCATCGCGACCAGGCTGACCAGCTGAAGCAGGTGGTTCTGCAGGACGTCACGGGACGCGCCCGTCTCCTCGTAGAACGAACCGCGGTTCTCGATCCCGATCGATTCCGCCACGGTGATCTGGACGTGGTCCACGTAACGCCGATTCCAGAGCGGCTCGAAGATCCCGTTGCCGAACCGGAATACCAGCAGGTTGCGGACCGTTTCCTTGCCCAGGTAGTGATCGATGCGGTAGACCTGCGACTCGCGAAAGACCTTGCTGACCTCGCGGTTGAGCCGCCTGGCGGAATCCAGGTCATGCCCGAACGGCTTCTCGATGACGATC
>JANOIS010000291.1:0-2701 GCA_031407755.1 Chloroflexota bacterium
CGTCGAGGACGGCGGCCTCAAGGGGACTTATTGCCGAAGCCAACCACCAACGCTTCGACACGGTCGCGAACATCAGAAAGCGGGTGAACGAGGCGATCCAGGACGCCCAGTGAGCCCGCGTCGCGGATCGCCAAGGGCAAATCGATGCGGCGTACGACCACATTCGTTAGGTTAGCGGCCGCCCACGCGACGACCGGGCATCGCTTGTCAATGGTCATGTGGAAGTCCCCGCTGGTGGCCATGCAAAGTCCCCACCCCGGGAGACGACTCACGGCGTCGGCGGTGGGTGGATCGCGCACCACGGTGGACGTCGCGAGAGCCGTTGCGAGGGGCGGTGGCGCAGTGTCCATACCTCCACGTGCAGCCGCGGCTCAGTCCCGGTCTACGAGAATCTTCTCAGAGCCGCAGGTACCCCGAACCGATCTGCCAGGCGTCGCCACGCTCAGCCCGGTCCAAGACCAACCGCTGCAGCATCGTGTCTCGTGGCAGGGTGGGAACTCGGCTGAGGTCGCGGCTCCGAAAGACAAAGAAGAGCGCCGCCGTGGCGTCGTCGTACGGTTGCCCCATCGGCGTGAACCGGCGCACGAAGGCGCCGATATTCGTGTTCTCCGGCATGTGCTGGACCAGGTACGGGTCCAGCATCCAGGTCACGCAGGCGGCGACGGCGACCGGCTTGTCCGGGAAGTGGGTGGTGAAGAATGCCCTGGCCTGAACGAGGCTCGCGTCCACCGCCTCGGGGGTCAGCGGGCCGGATTCGGGAATGTGGATTCCCGGGACCCAATCGCCCGGCGCCATCGCGCCATCGACCGTCTCCTTCGTGGGGTGCAGCATGTAGTTGAGCCGGCCCAGTGCGAACAACATGCCGGTGTAGTGCGGGATCAGCCAATCCCAAGTCTCCAGGCCGAACGCCGAGTGCGCCTGCCGGTGGATCGCGATATTGCGACCGACGTCGGCAAGGGTGGCGCAGGTGACCTCGGCAGACACCCCCAGCCCCCGATGCCAGGTCACGATCATGGGGGTGAGCTGGAGGAAGGCCGTGAGCCAGGCCATCGGGTCGGTCGTGGCCGCTCCCAGGGGTTCCTCGCTATAGCTGCCCAGCCGGCGAGTCAGCGCCGATCTGGCTTCGGCGACCGCCGCTTGATCGGCGTCGCCCGCAAGCAAGCGCGAGCATTCGACACGATCGTCCTCGGCGATCGCGAGCAGGTCGAAGACTTGATCGATCGTCACCGACCCAAGGTTGCCGGCTGGTCCGACAAGGTCCTGATCGACCCCCGAGTGAGCGAGCCGCCGGCCCGCAACGGGACAAGATCCCCGATCTCGGCCCTGATCTTGTAGCGATCACCGCGGAAGATGGACCGTACGAATTCCACGATGCGACCCGAGTTGTCCTGCGCCGTCACTTCAAAGAGGAAGGCGGGCGAGTGTAACGGGATTCCCAGCAACTCCGACTCCTCGGCCGTTGTCACGGTAGCCTCGATCGTCTGGACCGCATCGGTGACCACGACGCCGAAACGTTTGCGCAGGATCGCGTAAAACGAGTCTTGCTCCAGATCCTCGCCACGAAGCTCGGGAACCAGGGACGCCGGCACATGGAGCGATTCGATCGCGACCGGCTCACGGTCGGCGAGGCGCAGCCTCACGATGCGAAGGATGGGATCGGAGGGCGACAACTTGAGTTTGCGCCCCAGTCGAGCTCCGGCCGGCTGGCTGGAGAAGGACAGGGTCTGACTCGAGGGCGCAAGTCCCGCCGCCCGCATGTGCTCGGAGAAGGAGGTCATGGTCAGCGGCTGCGCGGTCGTCCGATCCGCGACGAATGTGCCGCTTCCCTGGCGTCGGATGACGAGTCCAGCACGAGCAAGGTCGTCCAGGACTCTCCTGAGTGTCATCCGCGATACGCCAAGTTCCTCCGAAAGGCTCCGTTCAGGCGGCAGCGTGTCGCCGGCCGCGAGCTCCTCGAGGATGTCCATCAGGCGATCTCGAACAAATGGGTACTTAGCGATCGTCCGGGTCCCTGGGCGCGCATTCCCCGACTCGAGCGGGGACGCAGGAGGGGTCCGCCGACTCATTTGAGTGAGCCCTTCAAAGCACCGCTGATGAAGAATCGCTGGAAGGCGAGGTAGACGACGATGAGCGGGGCGGCGACGATCAATGTCGCGGCGGCGAGGAGCGCCCATTCGTTCTTGCCGTTCTGGCCGTAGAACGCGAAGAGGCCCTGCGAGACGGTCTTCAAGTCAGGCGACGAAAGGTAGATGGTGGCGCCGATGATGTCGTTCCAGATCGCGATGGTCTGCAGGATGAACACCGCCGTGAGGACTGGCTTGCACAGCGGCACCACGAACGTCCAGATGTACCGGAAGTATCCACAGCCGTCCATCGCCGCGGCTTCATCCAGTTCTCGGGGCAGTGATCGAAGGTAGCCGATGATCAGCAGTGGTCCGATCCCGAGGCTGGATATCAGCAACAGCATGTATCCGATCCGCGAATTGTAGAGACCGAGTTGCAGGATGAGTTGGAATTGCGTGATGAGGACGTTGGGCAGGAAAAGGGCCAACACGAACAATATGCCGATGATCCTGGAGAAACGAACGTATCCCCGCGCGATCGGAAACGCGATCAGCAACGACAGCATGGTGCTCAGCGTCGAGCAAACCAGGGCGTAGAGGGCGCTGTTCAGGACCAGTCCTCCAAAGCCGCCCCGCTC
>JANOIS010000310.1:0-10486 GCA_031407755.1 Chloroflexota bacterium
CGGTTGCCAGGTACTTCGTTTTGCTGCCTGATTAACGAGGCCTGAGCAGCATCCTCGGCTCGCGCTCCCCGGTAGCCAAGCCCTGTCGAAACCACGCATCCCCACAGGACCGAACACCGGTTCGGTTCGGGATGGTACCACCGCCCGACCGATCTGCCTACGACGGTCGACCCGGTCCGCGGCTGATCGTTCTGATTGATCGATCCGGGCTTCAGCATGAGGGACTGCTACCCCGAAACGACGATCCGGGAACGCAGCTCCTCGTGGCCAGCGCGGAATCGATCAGCCACACCGATCAGTGGCGCCACCGACGTGGCCCGGACGACGCGACGTGGCCCGGCCGTCCAGGCTCGGCCGCGAGGCGCGGCCTTGGGCGCGGCCGGCGATCTCGTTCCTGACGCTGGGGGAACCGCTGATCCGGGTCAGCAGCGGCCGCGCTGGACGTCGGCCAACTCGCGTGCGATGTCGCGCCGCGAATCGCGGTCGGCGATATCGCGGCGCTTGTCGTGGAGCTGTTTGCCACGCGCCAGACCAAGCTCGATCTTGGCCTTGCCACGGGTGATGTACAGGCGCAGGGGCACGATGGTCTGGCCCTTGGCCTTCGCCCGGCCAAGCAATTCATCGATCTGCTTGCGGTGGAGCAGCAGCTTGCGCGTCCGCTTGGGGTCGTGGTTGTAGCGATTGCCCTGCGCGAAAGGCGCGATGTCGGCACCGATCAACCAGGCTTCGCCGCGCTCGATCCGGGCGTACGCGTTGGCGATGTTGGCCTTGCCGGCGCGAATCGATTTGATCTCTGTGCCGGTCAGCACGAGCCCCGCCTCGAACGTCTCGTCGATCGTGTATTCGTGGCGCGCTTTTCTATTGAGGGCGACGGTCGAATCGTCGCGCATGGGTGGCTCCAGTCGGGTGAGTGGCGAAGGGATGTGCGCCGGGCGCACGAACGCCGGTCCTATGCGGACCGGCGCTCGAGTTGCTTACCACCCACAGGGTGTCCGACTAGACGGGCATCTCCTGCGAGGTGGTGCAGCTACGCGTACTGTCGATCACTGCACACCACCTCCTTTCGTTCCCGCGAACCGTACCCGACAACCGTTGCCAGCGCAAGACCCCCACCCCGACGGTGGCCTCCAGCACCTCGACGGCCCGATCGAGGGTGGGGTCGTCGCCGGCGGCAAGGTCCGCCGGGATGTCGACGACGATGTCCGGCTCCAGCCCGACGTTGTGGATCCAGCGCTTGTCCGGGGTCAGCCAGCGCGCGATGGTCAACCGGAACGCCCCACCCTCGCCGGCCAGTTCCTGCCATTGCTGGACGGTCCCCTTGCCGAACGAGGTCTGGCCGACGATGGTCGCCCGGCCAGTGTCCTGAAGCGCCGCGGCGACGATCTCGCTGGCTGACGCGCTGCCGCCATCGATGAGGACCACCAGCGCGATGCCCGGGTCTGTGGCGATCCCGCCAGGCGACACCTCCGTCTCGATCTGGACGCCCTCCGCGTCCTGCTCCCAGAACACCGGACCAGACGAAATGAACTCGCTGGCCACCGCCCGGGCGGCCGTGACGTAGCCACCGGGGTTGCCGCGCAGGTCCAGGATCAGCTTCGTCCGATCGGCCGCGAGGTGGACGCGGATGGCGTCCTCCAGCTCCTCGGCGCCCCGATCCGAGAAGCCGTTGAGCCGAACATAGCCCACCGTTCCGTCGGCCTCGACGCGGCTCTCGATCTCGCGCTGCTGGATGATGTCGCGGGTGATCTCGAGGGCGAATGGCTCGTCCGTCTGGCGCTGCACGGTGAGCGTCACGACACTGCCCTTCGGTCCGCGGATGCGCTCCCGCGCGCCGTCCGCGGTCAGCCCGTCCAGGGCCACGCCGTCCACGGCCAGGACGAGGTCGCCAGCCAGCAGCCCGGCTGCCTGGGCCGGCGAGCCCTGGAGCGGCGACACGATGACCAGCCGGCAATCGATGCCAAGCGTGGCGCAGCCCTGGGTGCCGTCCGACGCCTGGGTCGCGATCTCGGCGCCGATCCCCTCGAATTCGCCGCTGATGCCCTGCAGGTTGGCGCGATACTCGTCGGACGTGAGGTACGACGAGTACGGGTCCTCGAGCGAATCGATCATCCCGCGGATCGCACCCTGCACGACCGTGGCCCGATCGACCTCGCCGCCGGCGTAACGCTCGGTGATCGTGTGGTAGGTGTCCCAGAACGGGCGGAACGCCGCGTCCTCGCTGATCGGGGTACCGGGCTCAGCCGCCGTCTGGCGACCCATCGAGTAGCCGGACATGAACAGCGCGCCGCCGCCGAAGAGCGCGACGATGACGATGGCGACCGACAGGATCGGGAAGGATCGACCGGTCGTGGATGGGACGATGACCGGGCTGACCGGAACGTCCAGCGCCGCGGGGCGCTCGATGTCAGGGGATGGCATGGCGGGTATCGGGTGCCTCGAGATCAGGGTCGCGGTTACGGGCGGACAGCCTACACCGCTAGCGGATGAGGTAGGTCCGGACCGAGACCCACGACCCGAGGATGCCCAGCCCGACGCCTGCCCCCATCACCAGGGTGATCACGCTGCGGGTCATCGAGCCAACCTCCAGCGGGAGGACCCGGAAGAACTCGACCATGAACCCGCTCAACGGATCGGCGGCCGCTGCGAGGATGCCGAGGGTGATGGCCGCTCCAAGAAAGCCGACCAGCGCCCCTTCGAATACGAACGGCCAGCGGATGAACGCGTCCGAAGCACCAACGAGGCGCATGATCTCGATCTCCTCGGCCCGGGCGAAGACCGCCAGGCGGATCGTGTTGACGATGATGAACAGCGCGATGATGCCGACCACGAGAAGGACCACGGTTCCGGCCGTGCGCAGGATGTTGGTCACCGTGAGCACCCGCTCCACGAGATCCTCGATGTTGATCACGTTGCGCACGACCGGGTCCGCCCGCAGCGCATCGCCCACCTCCCGCACCGCGGTCGGGTCGACCAGCTTGACCTCGAGACTGGCGTACAGGGGATTGCTGTCGAGGTACTCGGTGAGATCCTGGCGGCCCTGCGCGTCCATCGAATCGCGAAAACGGACCAGCGCATCGTCGCGTGTGACGTACACGATCGATTCCACCTCGGGCATGGTCAGCAGCTCCGTCCGGAGCGTCTCGACCTGGCCGTCCGTGGCGTTGGGCTGCAGATACGCGACGACCTCGACCTTCTGCTCGGTGAACTCAAGACCGGCCAGCAAGCCCGTCTGGATGATCCAGAACCCGGCGAGCAGCAGGAGCATCAGGACCATCGTGGCCGTGGCGGCGAGGCTCATCAGGGCATTGCGCCAGAACCCCTGCCAGGCTCGTTTGACGCTGAAGAACAGGAAGGGGATCACGACGTCGTCAGTCCTCGCGGTGGTACGCGCCACCGACCTCGTCGCGAATGACCCGACCCTCCTCGAGCGCCACCACGCGCTTGCGCAGCGCGGTCACGACCTCCGCATTGTGGGTCGCCATCAGCACGGTCACCCCGAGCTCGTTGATGCGCAGCAGCAGCTGCAGGATCTCCCAGCTGATGAGCGGGTCCAGGTTGCCCGTGGGTTCATCGGCGATGATGAGGCGGGGATCGTGCACCAGGGCCCGCGCGATCGCCGTCCGTTGCTGTTCGCCGCCGGACAGCTGCGACGGGGTCTGGCGGGCCTGGGCGGTCAGGCCGACGATGGCCAGGACGCGATCCACGGCGGGCTGGATCTGGCGGCGGGGATAGCCCGTCACCTCCAGCGCGAAGGCCACGTTCTCCCAGACCGACTTGGTCGGCAGCAGCTTGAAGTCCTGGAAGATGATCCCGATCTTGCGCCGGATCCGCGGGACCTGGCGACGGGGCAGGCGGGCCAGGTCCTGACCATCGAGGACGACCGCTCCGCGGCTCGCGATCTCGTCGCGGATCAACAGCTTGATGAGTGTCGACTTGCCCGCCCCGGACGGCCCCACGAGGAAGACGAAGTCGCCCTCCGGGATGACGAGGTCCACGTCGCGCAACGCGATCTTGCCGTTGGGATACTGCTTGGTGACGTCATGCAGCACCAGGACCGCGCGGTCCGGGGAGGCCTGGTCCCGGCCACGGCGCAGGATGCGGTGCCGCAGCGAGCGCGCCGGTGGCGGTGGTGAGGCGATGGTCAAGGATGTCTCCGCGGGCGAGTGCCGTGGCGACGATCGTCGCCACCGACACCGATCGGCGGGACTCCGTCCGCGGGCACGGCACCGGGAGCCACGTTGGTCCCGAGGCTACCACCCGGCCTCCGTGCGGGCAAACGTGACGACGGTGCCAGCGGGCACCGGACCTTCGTCGGGGTCAGAGCAGTCCGGGTGAGATGGGCAGGTACCGTGCCAAGTTGGCAAACGGGCGGTCCCAGCACAGCAGGATCGGAAACTGCTCAAGGCGGAAGCCAGCGCGCAATGCCGGCACGATCGCGCGATCGGCATCGCCCGGTAGCCACAGTGCGAATGCGCCGCGCGGGACCACGGCGCTGGTGAGATGTCCGAGGATCTGCCCGAGGAGCGCCTCGTCCCGGACGGCCACCGGCCCGACGCGACCGGCCTCGCTGGCATAGCCATAACCCAGGACCGCGTCGTCCGGCCCGCGATAGAGCCAGCCGCGGCGGCCCTCGACCCGGATGAAACGGTGGTCCATCGGGTGGGCGACACCCAGGGTCTCGCGATCGAGGCCGTCGACCGTGGCGGCAAGCGTCCGGTGACCCTCGCCACCTGGCGTGCCGACGAGCTCCTCGAACGGGACCGGGATCACGCC
Source organism: Chloroflexota bacterium (assembly GCA_031407755.1). Classification (GTDB taxonomy): domain Bacteria; phylum Chloroflexota; class Limnocylindria; order Limnocylindrales; family CSP1-4; genus SPCO01. Next base: position 4,774 of record JANOIS010000310.1, read on the forward strand.
GGAGGGCAGCTGCCCGAACGACTCCATGTCCGTCGGGTTCCCGATGAGGTTGAGCAATGGCACGCGCGGAACGACGCCCATCGACGCATACAGGGCGTTGCTGATCGGCTGCGCGCTGTCCGTGGCGGTCGCCCGGAACGTGGCCTGGTCGTGCCCAGCCGCCGGGCGCACAAGATCCAGCAGGGCACGCCCGACGCCCGTGCCCTGGACTTCGGGCAGCACGAACAGCATGGACAGGAACCACAGCTCGTCGCGGACGATGGCCGAGGCGAAGGCCACGATCCGTTCGCCACCGTCAGCATCCCGGTGCGGGGTCGTGGCGACGATGAAGCGGTCCGGATCCGTGGACTGGAGATGCGTGTACAGCCGCACCAGCGACGACGTTTCCTGCGGTATGTCCGGCTGGTTCAGCCGGCGGATGTAGTCGTTGATCCCGTCCCGCCAGACCTCGGCACAGGCCACCAGGTCGTCCGGTCGGGCGGGTCGGTAGGTCATTGCCGGCGCGATCGGCTCCCGTCTGGCAACGGAGACCTCGGGCGTCGTCGTCACGCGACGTCCTCGTCGCCGCTGGCGCGCCACTCCGCGCCGGTCGCCAGACGCTCCAGTTCGGCCTGCATGAACGCGTCGAGATCGCCGTCGAGGACCGCGCTGGTGTTGCCGGTCTCGTAGCCGCTGCGCAGGTCCTTGACCATCTGGTAGGGATGCAGCACGTAGCTCCGGATCTGGTTGCCCCAGCCGGCTTCGACATGCTCACCCTTCAGCGCGCGCATCTCGGCCTCCTTCTCCTGGAGCGCTCGTTCCAGCAGACGAGCCTTCAGGACCTTGGTGGCGTTCTCCTTGTTCTGGGTCTGCGAGCGCTCGTTCTGACTCTGCACGACGATGCCGCTTGGGGCGTGGGTCAACCGTACGGCCGAGTCCGTCTTGTTGACATGTTGGCCGCCGGCTCCCTGAGCGCGGTACGTATCGATCCGGATCTGATCCCAATCGAGCACGATCTCGACGTCGTCGTCGACCTCCGGCAGGACTTCGACCAGCGCGAACGTGGTCTGGCGGCGCTTCTGCGAGTCGAACGGGCTGATGCGCACGAGTCGATGGACCCCGCGCTCGGCGCGCAGCCAGCCGTACACGCGCCGTCCGCCGATCTCGACGGTCACGCTCTTGAGGCCCGCCTGCTCGCCTTCCTGCTGATCGATGATCTCCGTCTTGAAGTGGTGATGCTTGTCCGCCCAGGCGAGATACATCCGCAGCAGCATCTCGGCCCAGTCCGTGGCCTCCGTGCCGCCGGCGCCGGCGCTGATGGTGATGATCGCCGACCGATCGTCGTGCTCGCCGGAGAACAGGAGTGCCGTGCGCTCCCGGCCGAGGTCCTTCTCCAGAGACGCGGCATCGTGTTCCAGCTCCGCCTCGAGATCGGCGTCGGGGGCTTCGTCGAGGAGCTCCAGGGCCGCCTCGAGATCCTCGGACCGAGATACCAGGTCTCGCCACGTCTCGATCTCCGAGCGCAGGCCGTCCGCTTCACGCAGGACCGTCTGGGCGCCACGCTGATCGTCCCAGAAACCCGGTTCCTGGGTCAGCGTCTCGATCGCGCCGACGCGCTCTGTCTTGGCCTCGAGGTCAAAGCCGCCCCGAGGTCGACCGGATCCGTTCAGCCAGGTCGCGGATGGCGGACGTGTCCACCTAGTTCCGGACCTGGAGATCCTGGAGCAGGAGGGGCCGCAGCTCGATGAGCCGAAGGGCCGTCTTGCTCCGTGCGACGACGGGGTTCACACACGGGCAATAGCTGTTGTGCGGGCAGACCCCGCAGTTGCCGTCACAGTCCAGCGCAGCGGCGTAGCTGCAGCTGCGGCAATCTCGCTCACAGGCGATCAGGTCGACGAATGCGGCGTCTTCTGCCTGCTTCACAGACTCCCTTTCTCTACGTCACGCTGGGGCACACGGCGGGGGATGGGAGTGAACCTGCTGGGGCTCGGGCGGTCCCGGTCGACAGGTTTTCGGTCAGTATAGAAGGCCGATCCCCGCTCGCCAAGGGGTAGTTTTCCGGCCGGGCGCGCGTCTGTCGCCCAGGGCGACCGAAGGCCATCTTCAGGGCGACTCGCCGGTCACGAAATAGAGCGCCAGCGCCCCGATCTCGTGGGCGACCGCGTACACCCGCGCCGAGAGATCGCGCTCCAGCGGGCTGGTCCGGGTCGGCGAGCCGTGGCCATCGATGCCCTCGTCCGCCGCCATCCGCAGGACACGCAGCATGTGACTCGGGTCCGACACGAAAACCGCGCTGCGCAGACCGGCCCCATCCATCAGAAGCCCGACGGCACGGATCGACTGCAGGGTCGTCGCGCTCTGGTCCTCGGCCAGGATGGCCGACGCCGGGACGCCATGCTCGATCGCGTACTCGCGGGCGCTGGCCGCCTCCGTGGTCCGGTCGCCCTCGAGTTTGCCGCCCGTCACGATCAGCCGTGGAGCGATCCCTTCGTGGTACAGGGCGATCGCGTGATCAAGCCGCGCCGCGAACACCGGAGACGGCCGGCCGTCGTACTGCGCCGCACCCATGACGACGATCGCATCGGCTGGGCGGCGATCATCACGACCGCCCTGTTCCAGGACCCGATATGCGGCGTAGCCAGCGGCAGCGGTTCCCGCCACGACCCCGATCAGGACCAGCCGGCGGAACGCGCCCACGGTTCGTGGCCGCTCAGCGGCCGTGACACTTCTTGTACTTGGCCCCGGAACCACACCAGCACGGCTCGTTGCGCCCGATCCGGGCTCCAGCCGGCGTGTAGCCGGGTGGCGGCCCAGCTCCCGGCCCAGCGGCTCCCGTGCCGGCCGCGCCGTTGCCACCGCCGCCAGTGCTGCCGCCGACCGGTCGGTCGCCGAGCGACTCACGCATCGCCCGCGCCCCCGGCGTGGCCGGGAGCGAGCCACGGAGCACGGCAGAGCCAGACGCTACGGCCGCGCCCGCCGGAGCAGGCAGACGCGTCGCGGCCCCGGCCCCATTCCCGTGCGAATGCATCGGGGTCGCACCCGCAGCCACCGGTCGCGGCGGCTGACCCGGACCGGGCATCGGGCGGGGACCGTCCGGTGGCTGTCGTTGCACGGTCACCCGGAAGATGGACGAGGCGACGCCGTGGCGGATGAGATCACGGAATTCCTCATACATCCGGTAGGCCTCGCGCCGGAACTCGTTGAGTGGATCCTGCTGGGCGTACCCGCGCAGGCCGATGCCGCGACGCATGTCATCGAGCTCGGTCAGGTGCTCGACCCACAGCGAATCGATCGTGCGGACCAGGACGATGCGTTCGACCTGCGCCCAATCCTCCTCGCCGACCTCCGTCTCGCGAGCCTCGATCCGGGTATCGACCAGCTCGCGCAGGTATTCGGCGATGGCCTCCCGGCCGCCTTGATCCAGGAGCGTGTCAGCCGACGTGCCGTCCCCGCCGAGACCCATCGCTGCCAGTGCGGCGGACAGGGCCTCCACGGACCACGCGTCGTGGTCGTCGCCGCCGAGGTGCTGGTCGACGATATGGTCGATCTCGTCATCCAGGAAGACGCGGACCGTTTCGGTCAGGTCCTCGTTGTGAAGCACCTTGTCGCGCTCGACATAGATCGTCTCGCGCTGCTTGTTGATGACATCGTCGAATTCCACGACGCGCTTGCGGATATCGAAGTTGAAGCCCTCGACCCGCGACTGTGCGCTCTCGATGGTGCGTGACACGAGCTTCGATTCGATCGCTACGTCGTCGTCCAGCCCGAGCCGCTCCATGAGCCCGGTCACCCGGTCGCTCGCAAAACGCTTCATCAGGTCGTCGTCCAGCGACAGATAGAACCGCGACGAGCCTGGGTCACCCTGGCGGCCGGCACGACCGCGCAGCTGATTGTCGATCCGGCGTGAGTCATGGCGTTCCGTGCCGATGATGTGTAGACCGCCGGTGGCGACGACCTCGGCATGCTCGGTCTCGGTCAACGCCTTCGCCTCGGCCAGTGCGGCGTCGTAGGTCTCCTTGTCCACCTCGGCCGGGTTCAGGCCGCGTTTGTGGAGGGCCTCCGAGGCGAGTCCCGCCGGGTTGCCGCCGAGCAGGATGTCCGTGCCGCGGCCGGCCATGTTCGTGGCGATGGTGACGGCGCCGGCGCGTCCCGCCTGGGCGACGATCCCTGATTCCTTCTCGTGCTGCTTGGCGTTCAGCGTCTCGTGCCGGATGCCACGGCGCTTGAGCATCGTGGACAGGATCTCGGATTTTTCCACGCTTACCGTGCCGACGAGGACCGGCCGGCCTGCCTCCTGCATCTCGACGATCTCGTCGATGAGCGCGTTGAACTTGGCTTTCTCGTCGCGAAACACGAGGTCCGCCGAGTCCTCGCGGACCATGTCCATGTGGGTCGGGACGGCGACGACCTCAAGGTGGTAGATCTTGTGGAATTCCTCGGCCTCGGTCATCGCCGTACCGGTCATCCCGGACAGCTTGTCGTACAGCCGGAAGTAGTTCTGGAAGGTGATCGTGGCGAGGGTCACACTCTCGCGCTGGACCCGCAGGCCCTCCTTGGCTTCGATGGCCTGGTGGAGGCCTTCGCTCCAGCGCCGGCCGGGCATCTGGCGTCCCGTGAACTCGTCGACGATGACGATCTCGCCGTCCTTGACGATGTAGTCGCGGTCGCGCTTGTAGAGGGCGTGGGCACGCAGCCCCTGCTCGAAGTGACGGGCGAGGCGCGGATCGGCGTCGTACATGTTCTCGACGCCGAGAAAGCCCTCCATCTTGTCGACGCCCTCTTCTGTGGGGCTGACGGCGCGATCCTTGAGATCGATGAAGTAATCGCCGCCCTCCTCGGCACCCTCGGGGCGCTCCTTGAGGCGCGGCACCAGGCGAGCGAAGGTGAAGTACAGATCCGCCGATTCCTCGGCCTGACCACTGATGATCAGCGGCGTGCGGGCCTCGTCGATCAGGATGTTGTCCACCTCGTCGACGATGGCGAAGCTGCGTTCGCGCTGCACGCGCTGATCGAGCTCGATGACCATGTTGTCGCGCAGGTAATCGAACCCGAACTCGTTGTTGGTGCCGTAGGTCACGTCCGCCGCATAGGCCTCGCGCCGGCTGACCGGGCGCAGGTTGATCAGGCGTTCATCGGTCGTCGGGTAGCCCGGCTCGAATACGAACGAGGCATCGTGCGTGATCATCCCGACGCTGACCCCGAGGAAGTGAAAGATGGGTCCCATCCACTGCGGGTCGCGTCGGGCCAGATAGTCGTTGACGGTCACGACGTGGACGCCCCGGCCGGTCAGGGCGTTGAGGATCGCGGCCAGGGGTGCGACCAGGGTCTTGCCTTCGCCCGTGCGCATCTCCGCGATCCGACCTTGATGCAGGACCGCCCCGCCGATGAACTGGACATCGAAATGGCGCATTCCGAGCGTCCGCTTCATGGCTTCGCGGGTCATCGCGAAGACCTCCGGTAGCGCCTCGTCCAGGGCCTTCTGGAGGCGATCGTTCTCGTCCTTGCGGCGCGCCTTCTTCAGCTCGCGGCGGCGTTCGAGATCCTCGTTGTGCAGTTCGTCGTCGGATGGTTCGCCCGGTATGGCGATCTCGCGGAGATCGTCACGGATCTCGGCGATCTGGGCGCGGATCTCGTCGTCGGACAGCGCCTCGAACTCGGCCTCGAGGGTGTTCGCCTCGTCGACCATGGGCTGGATGCGTCGAACCTCGCGGTCATTCGAGTCGACGAAACGGGA
>JANOIS010000331.1:0-3310 GCA_031407755.1 Chloroflexota bacterium
CGCCGTTCCGCGGCGGCGTGGCCGCGAAGAAGTACGCGGCGTGAGCACCAAGCTGGACGACCGTCCACGGCAGCCCGACGGCCTCGATCGCTGTCCGCAACCCGCGCGCCATGAGAGCACCGAGCACAGCGGATCGCTCGAACGCGTCCTCGGTCAAGACTTCGATGAGCGCCGCCCGCCCGGCGGCCATCGACAGGGCGTTCGCGAACAGGGTGCCCCCGGTGGACACCTGGTCGACCGCGACGCCAGAGATGACGTGGTGGTCGCCCGGCGGGGCGATGTGGGCGGCGATCTCCTCGGTCATCCCGTAGGCTCCGAGCGGGACGCCGGCGGCGATCGACTTGCCGATCGTTAGCATGTCCGGCTCCAGGCGGTACTCACGGGTCAGGCCGCCGTATGCGGTGACCAGGCTATGCGTCTCGTCGATCGCGAGCAGCGTGCCCGTCTCCCGGGTCAGACGGCGAAGCGCGTCGTGATAGCCGACGTCGGGGAGGATGAGTCCGGCGTTGGTCATGGCGGGCTCGGCGAGCACCAGCGCCACATCCCGCGGCGCGAGGGCCGCCGTCAGGGCGCCGATGTCGTTGAACCCAATGATGCGGGCCTGACCCGTGATCCAGCGCGGGAGCCCATGTTCCTCCGGCACGACCTCCCCGTCGTCCAGTACGACGAGGGTCGCATCGCCATGGCCGTGGTACTTCCCGTCGAACATCAGGATGATCTCGCGACCGGTGGCTGCCCGGGCCAGTCGGATGACCTCGGTGTTCGCCTGCGTCGCCGAGAGGGTGAACTGCCATTTCGGCATCCCGTACCGAACGGCAAGGTGTTCGGCGACGACGATCGAATCCTCGCCGGGCATCAGGAGCTGGTTGCCGAGCGCCATCCGCCGACTCACGGCTTCCACGACGGCAGGCGGTGCATGACCGCAGAACGCGCTCATGTCTGCGACGTACATGTCCAGGTACGAGTGCCCGTCGACATCGGTGATGTAGGCCCCCTGACCCTGGGACACAAACACCGGAGGGTGCTCGTAGAGGTCGTCCATCCACGACATCGGGACGCCCCGCGGCATCGTCTGGCGGGATCGCTCCAGGAGCGCCATGGACGTCGGCCGTTCGGCCACAAAGCGCGCGTCCTCGCGGGCCTCGAGGGCGTGCAGGCGGTCGGGGTCGATCACGGCGGAGACGGCCATCGCGGTACGGTACCAGCCGTCTGCGGCCATGAGCGGGTAGGCTTCGTTGCGACGCTTTGAAGGAGGCCTTGAACCGTGGCGCAGCAACCAGAAGCCAATAAGCAGAACGCCATCTCGTTCTACCAGTTGATGTTCAACGAGAACATGCCCCGCCAGGCGATCGAGCGTTACGTCGGTTCCGAATACCGCCAGCACAATCCCGGCGTCGCCGATGGGCCGCAGGCGTTCATCGACTACTTCGAGCGAATGGCGATCGAGTACCCGGGCAAACGTGTCGAGGTCAAGCGCGCCATCGCCGAAGGCGAGTTCGTCATGCTCCACTGTTTCCAGCATTGGCCCGGCGATCATGACTATGCCGGGATCGACATCTTCAGGTTCGACGAGAACGGCAAGGTAGTCGAGCATTGGGATGTCCTCCAGATCATCCCTGACCCGGGTCAGGCGGCCAACGACAACGGGATGTTCTGACTGATCGGTCGACGGCACCGTGCTGGGCGATATCAGCGACGGCACCGCTTGCCGAGGCGAGAGACGCGCGCGCCGCTACCATTGACCTCCCGTGACGACCATCGCCCCGAACGACTTTTCGCACCTCCACGTGCACTCCGAGTTCAGTCTGCTGGATGGCCTCGGCAGGATCACGGAACTCGTCGACGCTGCCGCGCAGCAGGGCATGGACTCGATGGCGATCACGGACCACGGCGCCCTGTACGGCGCGGTCGCCTTCTACCAGGCGGCAAAGACCAAGGGCATCAAGCCGATCATCGGGGTCGAGACCTACGTGGCTCCCCGCTCGATGACCTCCAAGGAGGGCAAGGCGGACAGCCAGCCCTTCCATCTGATCCTGCTGGCCAGGGACTATCGCGGCTACCAGAACCTGTGCCGCCTCGTCACGGACGCCCATATCGATGGCTATTACTACAAGCCACGCATCGATCTCGACCATCTCGCGAAGTACAGCGAGGGGCTGATCGGGCTCAGCGCCTGTCTCGGTGGCGAGGTCGCGAAGGCGCTCGAAGTCGAGGACTGGGACCTGGCGCGCTCAGCGGCCGGCAAGTACAAGGACATCTTCGGCAAGGACGGCTTCTTTCTGGAGCTCCAGGACCACGGCCTGCCGGAGCAGACCCGGCTCAACGGCCAACTCCTCCGGCTCGCCCCCGAGGTCGGTCTGCCGCTCGTGGTCACCAACGACCTGCACTACGTCCGCGAAGACCAGTCGGAGGCCCATGACGTCCTGCTGTGCGTCGGGACCGGCAGCAACATCGATACCCCCGGCCGACTCAAATTCGCGACCCACGAGTTTTATGTGAAATCGGCAACCCAGATGGCGGCCCTCTTCCCCGATCAGCGCGATGCCATCCTCAACAGTCGGCGGATCGCGGAGATGACCGATATCAGCATGCCGCTCGGCCAGCTGCGGATCCCGCATTTCCCCGTCCCGGACGGGCACACCGTCGAGAGCTGGCTCCGCGCTGAGTGCCAGCGCGGCCTCGATCGTCGCTACGGGACCGTCACCCCGGAGCTGCAGACGCGCCTGGATTACGAACTCGGCGTGATCCTGTCCATGGGCTACGCCGGGTACTTCCTGATCGTGGCCGACTTCATCGCATTCGCGCGGAGCGAAGGCATCCAGACGACCTGCCGCGGCTCGGCGCCGGGCAGCGTCGTGACCTATACGCTCGGCATCACGCCGGTCGATCCGATCCTGTACGAGCTTCCGTTCGAGCGGTTCCTCAACCCGGACCGGGTGACCATGCCGGATATCGACGTCGACTTCGAGGACGGCCGACGAGACGAAGTGATCGCCTACGTCGGGCGCAAGTACGGCCAGGACCACGTCGCCCAGATCATCACGTTCGGCACGATGCTGGCGCGGGCCGCCATCCGCGACGTCGGCCGCGTGCTCGGGCACAGCTACGGCGAAGTCGACCGAATCGCCAAGGCCATCCCGAACCAGCTCGGCATCAAGCTCGATGAGGCGCTCCACATCGCCCCGGCGCTGCGCGAGCAGGTCGACGCCGACCCGGCGGTCAAGCGGATCATCGATTTCGCGCGCCACCTCGAGGGGGTCTCGCGCAACGCGAGCACCCACGCGGCCGGCGTGGTCATCAGCCGCGAGCC
>JANOIS010000376.1:0-4275 GCA_031407755.1 Chloroflexota bacterium
GGGAGAGGAGCGCTACACGGCAGCGGCGGCCAGCGCGGCAACGGTGATCGTGGACGGGTTGTTGACGGCGGGCGGCTCGCTGGGTCGATCGTGGAAGGACGGCCGGACCTCGGGCGCGGGTGTGCTGGAGGACTACGCGGACCTCGCCGAGGGACTCCTGGCGCTGTACGAGACGACGTTCGATGAACGCTGGTTCTCGATCGCGCGGGGGCTCGCCGATCAGATCCTGGAGCGGTTCCCAGATCCGGCCGGCGGCTTCTTTGACACGGCGGTCGATCACGAGACGCTGATCACCCGGCCCAGGGATGTGCAGGACAACGCCGTTCCCTCGGGTGGCGCGATGGCGACGACGGTCCTGCTGCGTCTCGCGGCTTGGACCGGCGAGGGACGCTACCGGGACGCCGCGGAACGGGCGCTCGGCACGGTCACACCGCACCTGGCCCGGTACCCGACGGGGTTCGCGCAGTGGCTGGTCGCGGCGTCCTTCGCCGTATCGGACGTCGTGGAGGTGGCCGTCGTCGGGGACCCGTCGGAGGCCGCGACCCGTGCGCTGCTCGGGCCGGTTTGGGCGACCTGGCGGCCTGCGCAGGTTGTGGCGGCCGCCCCGGAAGGGGCCGTCTCGTCATCCGTGGTGCCGTTGCTGGCCGATCGGGTGGCCATCGGCGGGCTCGCAACCTCGTATGTCTGTCGGAAGTTTGTGTGTAACCTGCCCGTCACCGATGCGGCCGCCCTGGCCGAACAGCTCGATGCGGGGGAACGGCATGCCTGACAAGTCCACCGATCGGATCGCAACGCCCGAGGAGCGCCGTGCAGGTCTGGATTGCCTGCGTTGCGGATCTGTTGTCCAAAGCGAGGGTACCTGGGCCTTGCGCACCGGCGGTGCATCGGGCGGGGTTACCGCGCTGTTCGGGGCATTGGCGGAGCTCTCGGAGAACACGATCGATGTCTTGGTCAGCTCTTGTCCAGTGTGCGGCCACCTGGAATTTCGAGCCTCGACGCGGGCCTGATCCAAGGTCGGCTGCTGTGGCGGTGATGCATAACCGGCATGGCCCCGAGCGTTGCCGCAGGGTGATGCATGTAGGCCGCATCAAGCCGTGGATGCGCTGCGGCGCCGTGGATGCGCTGCGGCGCCGTGGGGACTGCGCCGTCCGTAGTCGCTGCATGCGCTGCGGCGCCGTCCCGTGAGGGAGAGCCCGGCGCGCTTAGGGCATCGCCGCGCAGCCGTCCGCCGACGGCGACGCTCGGCCGCGTGATGCAGCAGATGTGCATCAGCCACCAACGTCGCGTGCGCCCGTCGATGAGACGCTCGCGCCGGCGGCCGATCGATGCGGCCTACATGCATCACCTGGCCGACCCGCGCCGCAGAATGCAGGGGTGAGCCACGTTGCGCCTGTTTCGCCACGGCCTGCCGCTACGCTCGTCCTTCTGCGGTCGGGTGCGGCCGGGCTGGAGGTGCTGTTGACGCATCGGCCGACGACGATGGCCTTTGCGCCGGATATGCATGTTTTCCCCGGCGGTCGGGTGGATGCGGCGGATGCCGATCCTCGGCTCGCCGCTCGTTCGGCCATCGATGGGCAGGCTGCGGCAGTGGCTATGGGCGGCGACCTCGCCCCCGCGGCGGCGCTTGCCGCCCACGTCGCCGCCATCCGCGAGGCGTTCGAGGAGGTCGGGGTACTGCTCGCGGACCACGACGCGACCGCCACGGATCTCGCGACGGCCCGGGCGCGGCTACTGGATGAGCCCGATGCGTTCCCAGCCATCGCCGAGGCGCTGGACCTTCGGCTTCGGACCGACCTGCTGGCGCCGCTGTCGCGCTGGGTGACGCCGCCATCGATGGCACGCCGCTTCGATGCGCGGTTCTTCGCTGCAGCGTTCCCGGCGGACGCGGCGGTGACCCTGGTCGGTGCCGAGGTGGCGGCGCAATCCTGGCAGCGGCCGATCGACGCGCTCGAATCGATGGCGGCGGGCGAGCTCGGCATGTGGTTGCCGACCTCGACCACGCTCACCCAGCTGCTGCACGCCAGCTCGATCGACGAGGTCCGGGAGCGGATGGCGCCGGGGCGGCTCGGTGACGTCGTGGTCGAGGGCATGGCCGCCGACGTCACCCGAATCGAGATGCCGGCTGGCGGCGGCGTCGCTGGTCAGCCGGTCAACGCCTATCTCGTTGGTCGAGCACGGTGCGTGCTGGTGGACCCGGGCGACGCGACAGGGGAGGCCCTGGACCGGGCGGTGGGGGTGGTGTCGGATCGTGGTGGCCGGATCGTGGCGGTGGCGCTGACCCAGGCCGACCCGGATCACGCGGCCGGAGCCGAGGCGATCGCGGACCAGCTGTCGGTGCCGGTGCTCGTGGGGCCGGGTGGCGGCCGGCACCTGCCGTATGTGGCGAGGGAGCTGCGGAACGGGGAGCTCGTGGACATCGGCGACGTGTCGTTGCGGGTCGTCGCGACGCCCGGACCGCGGCCGGACCACGTCGCATACGTCGTGGGGGAGGGGAGGGCCGTCATCACCGGCGACCTGGACGGTGTTCGCGGCGCGCGATCCATCCTCGGTCCGCCTGACGAGGCTGCCTGGCAACGGTCCGTGGCAGTTCTCCGTTCCGTGGCGCCCGGCGCCCCCTGGCTCAAGGGCCACCCGCGTACACTCGCCCCGACAGGAGACCCGCCATGACCGAACCGACCGGCCACACCATCGATGGCGCGCCATGGGAGGAGCCGCGCTCGCCGCACCTCCCCGATCGACTGACCTCGATGACACCGTGGGTGCTGCCGTTCGTACTCGTGGCTGCTTATCAGGTGTGGCTGATGTGGGACGGGCAGCCAACTGAGGGCAACCTCGCGGGGCGTCTCGGATATTGGGTCGATGCGCTCCGGTTCCAGTTCATGGCCATCGCCCCGGTGCTTTTCGGCGTCGCCCTCTTCATTCGACATCCGGACGCCCGATCCAGGCTGCCACAGGTCGCGACCGGGGCATTCGCTCTCCTGCTGCAGCAGGTGATGCGCCTGCTCGAACCGACGCTCAGCCCGGTCTTTGTGGCGCTCACCCCAGAATCGAACGAACTGTCGTTCTACTCACCCGCGGCGGAGGCCTATGGACTCCTGACGACGGTCGTCGGGGTCTTCGGGATTGCGTGGCTCGCCCGTGGGCTGTCGGCGGCACGTCGGTTCGAGGATGCCGTCCGGGTCACGCCGATCGCGATCTTGCTCGTGGCCGGTGCCGTCGGATCGTCGGCGCTGTCACTCATGGCCTTGATCGGCGTGGAGGTCTTCGGCCCCCCGGTCCTGATCGCCGGGACGGTCCTGGTGAATCTGCTCGCGACGCTGGCATGGGCCTATTTGTTCGTGGTCGCTCTGAGCGGCTGGCTCGCGCGGGAGGAGCCGCGCGTTGCCTGGGCCTTGGCTGCGGTCGGCGCTGGGCTCGCCCTGACGCTCCGCCTCGTGGCACCCGTGATGGAGTTCGTGCCGGCGCCGCAGGATCTCCTGATTCGCGCGATCGATCTGCTCGCGCTGGGCGCGCTGATCGGTTTCGTGCTGCTCGTCGTCGCCTTCGCCATGGGTCTGCCCTCGACCGAGTCCGTGGCGGATGCGCCGGACCCTATGCCCGATCCGCCGGCAGTGACGCCGCGAGGTTCCGCAGCAGGTTGAGGCCCTCGTCGACCTGCTCCGTGGGGGCGTACGGTCCCGGCATCAGGAAGCACGGTCGTCCGCCAAGGGCCACGTCGGCGAGCTGCCCCCACGGTTCCGGGAGCCGCCTGCCGGCCGCCATCTCGGCGGCGCGCTTGTAGATGAACACGACGGCCGCTGGTCGCCACAGGGAGATCTTCTGCCACAGCGGACCGACGCCCGCGGTCAGCGCCGCGTCCGTGGCCTCGTCCCTGGCGGTGGGCGCCTTGACCATATCCGTGATGCCGTGACCGGCCGCGAGCAGCGCGTCGTCGGCCGTCTCGACCAGGGTCCCGGGTGGAAGGATCCCGGCCAGCATCAGCCGGCGCCAGAACCTTTGTCCGAGGCGACCCTGGTGATAGTGACCGGCCTCGACACTGACCGGGGACGGATTGAGACCCACGAACAGCAATCGATCGCGCAACGGCGGGAGGTCGGCGAGGGTCTCGACGGCCAGACCGTCGACGAGCGTCGTGGAGAGGTGTCGACCCGGTCCGGGTCTGTGGGTCAGGGACGCCAGGTCATCGGGGGTCATCGGCGGACGCCGGTGGTCGGCGGATCAGGAGGCCGGGCGGTCGGGGCCGGGCGGAGTCGGCTCGTCCGACGGCGGGATGGG
>JANOIS010000380.1:0-10141 GCA_031407755.1 Chloroflexota bacterium
CGAGCCCGACGCCCCGACCGCCGAAACGGCCGAGCCCGAGGCTGTCGAGCCCGACGCCCCGACCGCCGAAACGGCCGAGCCCGAGGCTGTCGAGCCCGACGCCCCGACCGCCGAAACGGCCGAGCCCGAGGCTGTCGAGCCCGAGGGGCCAGCGGAAACCCAGACAGAGGACGCTGCAGCCGAGTCAGTCGCGATCGAGGAGCAGGTGTCCGACGCCGGATCCGCGGACGTCCATCCGGACACCACCGGCACGGAGAACGACACCAAGCCCGCCTGACGCTCCGATAGCTGATAAAGACGACCCATCGGTTCCGACCGATGGGTCATTTCGATTCCTTAGCCTCATGGACCGCATCCGATCGCGTGTCGATAGCGAATCCCTCCCTGACGGACCCGTACTGATGGCACTGCCGTGCCTCGCCGGACGTCGTGCTAGCATGGCTGACGCGCCACCCTCGTGACGCTTCGCAAAAGAACAGGCGTTCGACTTCATGGATCGTTTCGACAAGTTCACGGACCGAGCCCGCAAGGTCCTGACACTGGCTCAGGACGAGGCGCAACGGTTCAACCACAACTACATCGGGACAGAGCACCTGCTCCTGGGTCTTGTCCGCGAGGGCGAGGGCGTGGCGGCGCGCGTACTGGAAAACATGAACGTGGAGTTGCCCAAGGTCCGGACCGCGGTCGAATTCATCATCGGCCGTGGCGATCGACCTGTCGTCGGTGAGGTCGGACTCACGCCGCGCGCCAAGCGTGTCATCGAACTGGCGATCGATGAAGCCCGCAGGCTTGGCCACAACTACATCGGCACGGAGCATCTTCTGCTGGGCCTTGTCCGGGAGGGTGAGGGCATCGCAGCCGGCGTGCTCGAGTCGCTGGGGGTCAACCTCGACAAGGTGCGCCACGAAGTCATCCGCGTCCTGTCCCAGAGCTCGTCCGCCGGCCCCGGCGCCCAGGAGACCAAGCGCGCGAGCAAGACGCCGACCGTCGACCAGCTCGGTATCAACCTGACCGAGGCGGCGCGCGCCGGGAAGCTCGACCCCGTGATCGGACGTGAGAAGGAGATCGAGCGGGTCATCCAGATCCTCGGTCGGAAGACGAAGAACAACCCTGCCCTGATCGGCGAGCCTGGCGTTGGCAAGACCGCCATCGCGGAGGGCCTGGCCCATCGCATCGTGGCCGGCGACGTTCCGGACATCCTGCTCAACAAGCGCGTCCTCACCCTCGATATCGGGTCACTCGTAGCCGGCACGAAGTATCGAGGCGAGTTCGAGGAGCGGCTCAAGAAGATCATCGAGGAACTGCGCAACACCAACGATGCCGTCCTGTTCATCGATGAGCTGCATACGCTCGTTGGGGCGGGCGCCGCAGAAGGCGCGATCGATGCTGCGAATATCCTCAAGCCGCCGCTGGCGCGCGGCGAACTGCAATGCATCGGGGCGACGACGCTCGATGAATACCGCAAGTACATCGAGCGAGACGCGGCCCTCGAGCGCCGGTTCCAGCCGGTCATGGTGGAAGAGCCCACGATGGAGCAGACGGTCGAGATCCTGATGGGCATCCGCGAGCGCTACGAGCAGCATCATAAGGTGACGATCACCGACGAGGCCGTCAAAGCGGCGGTGGACCTCTCGATCCGCTACATCACCGAGCGGCACCTGCCGGACAAGGCGATCGACCTGATAGACGAAGCCGCCTCACGTGTACGACTCCGTCATGCCTCCGCTCCCCCCGCGTTGCGCGACGCGCAAAAGGACCTGGACCGCCTGACCAAGGAGAAGGACGCGGCGATCAACAACCAGGAATACGAGCAAGCGGCGACCCTGCGCGAATCCGAGGCCGGCGCGAAGGAGAAGGTCGACGAGCTCCGTGCCGCATGGCAGGCCCAGACCTCCGGTGACCAGCCGACGGTCGGGGAGGAGGAGATCGCCCAGGTCGTCGCGATGTGGACCGGCATCCCGGTCACCCGCATCTCCGAACAGGAATCCGAGCGACTCCTGCACATGGAAGATGCTCTCCACGACCGGGTCATCGGCCAGCAGGAAGCGATCGAGATCGTGTCGAAGGCCGTCCGCCGGGCGCGTGCCGGCTTGAAGGATCCCAAGCGACCCATCGGTTCGTTCATCTTCCTTGGCCCCACCGGCGTCGGCAAGACGGAACTGGCCAAAGCGCTCGCCGAGTTCATGTTCGGGAGCGAGGACGCCCTCATCAAGATCGACATGAGCGAGTTCATGGAACGCCACAACGTCTCGCGTCTCGTCGGGGCTCCTCCGGGCTATGTCGGTTTCGACGAAGGCGGCCAGCTGACGGAAGCCGTTCGTCGCAGGAGCTACGCGGTCGTGCTGCTTGACGAGGTCGAAAAGGCGCACCCGGAGGTCTTCAACATCCTGCTGCAGATCCTTGAAGACGGGCACCTGTCCGATGCCAAGGGACGCCGGGTCGACTTCCGCAACTGCATCATCATCATGACCTCCAACCTTGGCGCCAAGCAGCTGCAGACGAACTCCAGCCTCGGCTTCCGTGTCCAGGGGACGTCGGACGAAGCACGCGCCGAGAGCTCTCATGAGCTCATGAAGGAGAAGGTCGCGACGGAGCTGAAGAACAACTTCCGACCCGAGTTCCTCAACCGCATCGACTCGACGGTCGTGTTCCGCTCGCTGACGGTCGAGGAGATCGCCAAGATCGTCGACCTCATGCTTGGCCGGGTGCGCGACCAGCTTCGGGCACAACAGATGTCGCTCGAGGTCACCGATGAGGCCAAGCAGCACATCATCAAGCTCGGGTACGACGTTGCCTATGGCGCTCGGCCACTGCGTCGCGTCATCCAGAACATGATCGAAGATGTGCTCGCCGAACACTTGTTGCTCGGCCGCTACGCGCCCGGTACGACGATCGTCGTCGAGAAGGATCCTGAGGCCGGTCTCAACATCCACGCCGCCGAGGCTCGAACGCCGGTCGAGGCGCACTGACCGTCCGTGGCGCGGCCGACGAGCCGCTTCGTCTGCCAGGGTTGCGGCGAGGCCTTCCTGCGTTGGGAGGGGCAGTGTCGCAATTGCGCAGCCTGGAATAGCCTGGTCGAGACGGTCGTCCGTGATACACCACGCTCATCGGGCCCCATCCATGGCGTCACCCGCGTAGCGGTGCCCGTCGCGTTAGCCGAGATCGGGGCCCCGGATGTTCCCCGTCTCGCCACGTCCATCGGCGAGCTGGACCGGGTGCTTGGCGGCGGACTCGTCCCAGGGTCGCTGATCCTCGTTGGGGGGGAGCCGGGGATCGGCAAGTCCACGCTCCTCCTCCAGGCCGCGGCCGGTCTTGGTCGCCCCGTGCTGTATGCCACGGGCGAAGAGTCGGCGGCGCAGGTCCGGCTGCGAGCGGCCCGGCTGGACCTCCTCGATGCACCGGCCGGAATGGCCATCGAGGTCCTCGCGGAGCACGACATCGGACGGATCGTGGGGGTCGCCCGCTCGATGCGGCCCGCCCTTGTCGTCGTGGACTCGATCCAGACGGCGACCGTGGACGAGCTTGATGGCGTAGCTGGCAGCGTCGGACAGGTGCGTGAGGCCACGCTCCGCCTGATGGAGTTCGCCAAGGGCGAGGCGATCGCTGTGGTCCTCGTCGGGCATGTCACGAAAGACGGATCGATCGCGGGGCCCAAGACCATGGAGCATCTCGTGGACGCGGTCGTGAGTATCGAGGGTGAGCGGTATGCCGCGCTGCGGCTGGTGCGGGCCACCAAGAACCGCTTTGGTTCGACCGATGAGGTAGGGGTGTTCGAGATGGCCGGCAGCGGGTTGCTCGAGGTGTCGGATCCTGCCCGGGCCTTCCTGGCGGAACACCCCGAACCGGCTCCTGGCAGCGTCGTCGCGCCGACCATGGAGGGGAGTCGCCCGCTGCTCGTCGAGGTCCAGGCGCTCGTCGCGCCGTCCGGGTTCGGGACGCCGGCACGCAAGGCGAGTGGCGTCGATCCGAACCGGCTCGGGCTGCTTGTGGCGGTCCTAGGTCGGCGGGCTGGGATCGGCCTGGGTTCCCACGACGTCTATGCCAACCTGGCCGGCGGTCTGACGGTCGATGAGCCCGGCCTGGATCTGCCACTCGCTCTCGCCCTGGCGTCGTCGCTGCGTGATCTTCCGCTGGCGGCCCGAACCGTCGCCGTCGGGGAGGTGGGCCTTCTCGGGGAGTTGCGATCCGTGGCCGGTCTCGAACGACGGCTGCGCGAGGCCGCGCGTCTGGGGTTCGATGTCGCCCTCGTGCCTCGACCCGGACGCGGCGTTCCGCCGCTTGACGTGCCCGGGTTGCGCGTGATCGAAGTCGCGACACTGCGCGATGCCGTGGAAGCCGCGCTGACCGACCGTCACAGGCCGCGTGGCGAGTCGCTCCCGGCGATGCTAGGCTGACCGCCCGTCAGGGCCGGCTGCCCGCTGGAGCCGCGGCTGATCCACCGAGGGAATCTTGATCCGATACATCCGTGTGCTGGGAGCCGCCCTTGGGGGTTTTGTCGGGCTGGTGCTCGCCGGGGCCGGTGGTGGGCTGTTCATCAACGCGAATTACGCAGGCTTCCTGGTCGCGGCGTGGGTCGCGGCGTGGGTCATCGTCGGGTTCGCGATCCTGCCCTACCTCACCGTCGTGCCGGCCATGTGGCTGATCTCTCGTGTGGAGGACCTCTCTACTGCTGAGTTCATCACCGCGGTCGTCGGGTTGCTGCTCGGGCTGCTGATGGGGCTACTGCTCGGCTTTCCGCTCGCTGCCTTCCCGGAGCCGTTCGGGACGTGGTTGCCACTCGGCGTGTCGCTGTTCCTGGGTCTCGGGATGCTCGGTCTGACGGTGGCCAAGCGCCGGGATCTGCTGGGAGCCGCAGAGGCGGTCGGGATCATCCGCAAGCCGGACACCGGCCTCGCCCCGACCGAGCGCGATGGCGACCCGCGCATCGTCGTCGACACCAGCGCCATCATCGACGGACGGATCGCCGACATCGTCGAGTCGGGCTTCATCCACGGCACGCTGGTGATCCCCCGTTTCGTGCTCGATGAGCTCCAGCACATCGCCGACAGTTCCGACACGCTGCGCCGCAACCGCGGCCGACGCGGCCTCGAGATCCTCGCTCGGATGCAGAAGGAACCGGGCACCCCGGTCGAGATCGTCGAGGACGCGGTGCCGTCCGAGACCGAGGTCGATGCCAAGCTCGTGGCCCTCGCACAGACGCGCAGCCGGGTGATCCTCACGAACGACTTCAATCTCAACCGCGTGGCTGAGCTCCAGGGTGTTCGGGTCATGAACATCAACTCCCTGGCCAACGCCGTGAAGCCCGCCGTGCTGCCCGGCGAGGAGCTGCGTGTCCGCGTGATCCAGGAGGGCAAGGAGGCCGGTCAGGGCGTCGGATTCCTCGATGACGGCACGATGATCGTCATAGAAGGCGGTGCCCGCCACATCGACAAGGACCTCGATGTCGCGGTCACGCGTGTCCTTCAGACCGTGGCCGGTCGGATGATCTTCGCCCAGCCGCGGCTCGATTGACCATCGTGGGCGGATCGGGTTCCGCCGACGGGATCGTGGTCGCGGCCGGGACATCGGCACGGATGGACGGGGCAGACAAGCTGCTGGCAATGATCGATGGACGGCCGCTGCTGGCTCACACGCTGGCGGCGCTGGCCGCGGCGTCCGAGATCGGCTCACTCGTCGTGGTGACATCGCCGGAGCGTCGGCGCGCCATCGAGGCAGGTTCATGGCTGCCGGCCCTGCCGGTAACCTTCGTGGATGGGGGAACGCGCCGTCAGGACTCGGTCCGCGCCGGGTTCGAGGCCCTCGAGCGAGCGCACCCAGATCCCGCGGGTGCTCGGGTCGTGCTCGTCCATGACGGGGCTCGGCCGCTGGTGAGCCCATCGCTCGTGGCGGCTGTCGTCCACGCGAGCCATGCCCACGGCGCGGCCGTGCCCGTCATCCCGGTCGTCGAGACCCTCAAGCGCCTCGTCGGGGACGTGATAGCGACGACCGTGGACCGGTCCGGGCTGGCAGCGGCTCAGACGCCCCAGGGCGCTCGGCGCGGCCTCCTTCGGACAGCCCTCGCGTCGGCGGCCGCGCGACAGGGCACCTGGACGGATGAGGCCGCATTGCTGGAGGCCTGTAACATCCCGGTCCATGCTGTTCCTGGCGATCCCGCCAACATCAAGGTGACCGTGCCGACTGATCTCGTCCGCGTAGCTGACGGCCTGACCCGATACCCCCCGTCTCGTCGGACCGGGATCGGGCACGACGCGCATCCGTTCGGGCCCGGTGAGCCGCTGCGCCTGGGCGGAGTGGACATCGTGGGCGCGCCCCGTCTGCACGGCCACAGCGATGGAGACGTGGCCCTCCACGCGCTGGCGGACGCGTTGCTCGGTGCGGCCGGTTTGGGTGACCTCGGGCAACTCTTTCCAGCGGATGCCACGACGCCTCGGGGCAAAGACAGCCAGGAGCTGCTGGCGGCGGTGGTCGATCGGCTGGCCAGCCACGACTGGCGAACCGTATCTGTCGACCTGACCATCGTCGCGGGTCGCCCGCGTCTGAGTGGTCACCTGGATGCGATGCGCGATGTCATCGCCGCTGCGCTGGGCCTCGATCCGTCCGCCGTCAGCGTGAAGGCATCGTCCGGTAATCTGGACGGGTCGGAGGGTGCGGGCCGATCTGTGTCGACGTTGGCCATCGCCACGATCGAGGCCACATGAGCGGCGTCCGGCTCCACGATACGATGACTGGCGAGACCCGCCCACTCGTGCCGCTCGACGAAGCCACGGTCCGCATCTATTCGTGCGGGCCAACGGTCTACGGCCCGGCCCATATCGGCAACTTCCGATCATTCCTGTTCGCCGACCTCCTCGTGCGTCACCTGCGCTGGCGCGGGCAGCGGGTCACGTGGGTCATGAACATCACGGATATCGACGACAAGATCATCCGCGGAGCGGCTGCCAAGGGGGTCGAGATCGGACCGCTGGCGGACGGCTACCTCGCCCAGTTCGTGGCGGACGCCGACGCGCTGCGGATGACGCGGCCAGACGTGCTCCCTCGCGCCACGGAGCACATCGACGAGATGGTCACCCTCATCTCGACCCTCCTCGAACGCGGGCACGCCTACCGGACGGACGACGGCTCCATCTTCTTCCGGATCGCTTCGTGGCCCGCCTATGGCCGGTTGGCGCGGCTGGATCCGGATCAGCTGCGGGTCGGTGAGCGGGTCGAAGCCGACGAATACGGCAAGGACGACGTTCGCGATTTCGCGCTGTGGAAGGGCCCCAAGCCCGGCGAACCGTCGTGGTCCACGGCGATCGGTGTCGGCCGGCCCGGTTGGCACATCGAGTGCTCGGCCATGAGCATGGCCCACCTGGGGCCGTCCTTCGACATCCACACCGGCGGCATCGATCTCATCTTCCCGCATCACGAGGATGAGATCGCGCAAAGCGAGGCCGCGACCGGGAAGCCGTTCGTGGGTACCTGGCTGCATTGCGCCCACCTCCGCTCGAGCGGCTCGAAGATGGCCAGATCGATCGGCAACATCGCGCTGGCGGAGGAGTTGTTCGCTGCCGGCGTGTCGCCTCGAGCGCTGCGCTACGCCCTCATCTCGGTGCATTACCGAGCGAGCCTCAATCATTCCGATGAGTCGCTGGCGGCAGCGGGCGCATCGCTGGAGCGGCTCGATGCGCTCGTCGGGGCGCTATCTGCCTATCGAGAGCCCGGACCGGACGATTCCTCGCTGCCTGAGACGCTGGCAGCCGCCAGGGCGGCGTTCGGAGCAGCCCTCGACGATGACCTCAACATCTCCGAGGCTCTGGCTGCGCTGTTCGACTTCGTCCGCGAAGTCAATCGCCGGATCGAGGCTCGGGGCCTGTCAACCGACGATGCCGGGCGGGCGCTCCACCTGTTACGTGATCTGGACCAGGTTCTCGGCGTCCTGTCGGATCCTGCGGACGACCTGCAGCCTGAGATCCTGGCCATCCTCGATGAGCGTTCTGCCGCTCGAACCAAAAAGGACTGGGCGGCCTCCGACCGACTCCGCGACGAGCTGCTCGCTCGTGGGATCGCCGTCGAGGACACCCGTGACGGTCAGCGCTGGCGGCGTCTGGCGGAGGTGACCCATGGCTGACCGGCCGCCGGACGATCGACGACGAGGTGGGCCGCCGCGTGGGGGACGACCAGGGGGCGGGCGCCCAGGGGGGCCGCGGAGTTCCGGCGGACCGCGTGGATCGGGCGGGCCGCGAGGCGCTGGCGGCCCCGGCGGCACGGGCGGGTTTGGTGGACAGCGGGGGCCGGGTGGCCCGGGCGACGGACCGCGGCGGTTCGACGGGCCCCGGCCCTTTGATGGCCCGCGGCGTTTCGACGGTCCACGACAGGGCGGACCAAGGCCATTCGGGCCATCACGCAACGGTCCGCCGGGCGGATCTCGGCCGGGCTTTGGCGCCGGCCCACGCCATGGCGGCGGGCCCGACTTGTGGCACGATGCCGGATCACCCGACCGCGGTGATCGTGGCGGGTCTGGATTCGGCGATGGGCCAAGGCCGCGAACCACGGGGCCGCGACCATGGGATCAGCGCGGTGGCCAGGATCGGCGCCCAGCATTCGAGCCTCGGCCCGACCTCCCCGACCGCTCAAGCCGTCCCCATGGCCCGGGCGACCGGCCGTTCCGACATGACTCCGGCTACGGGCGACCGGTCGGGCCGGGCCCCGGGTCCGCGCCACGACCGTATGGTCGCCCTTCGTTCGATCGGGGTCATGGTGGTCCACCGCGGGCCGTCGCCCTGCCACCGCCCGAGGATCTTGGTCCCGGCGAGGAACTCGTCGCCGGTCGGCGCCCGGTCGAGGAGGCGTTCGTGGCCCGCCGACCGGCCATCCGCATGCTCGTCGTTCCGCAGCGGCGCGCCGCCCTTGAGAAGCTCGTCCTGCATGCCACCAACATGCGTATCCCGATCATCGAGGTCGAGGGTGGCTCGCTCACGTCCCTCGCCGGCTTCGATGGCCATCAGGGCGTGGCCCTGGTCGTGGAGCCGCGCGCGTTCGCGAGCATCGACGACGTTCTGGCGCGGGCCGTCGAGCGTGGCGAACCGCCATTCATTCTCGTCCTCGACTCGCTGGAGGACCCGCACAATGTCGGGACCCTCCTGCGCAGCGCCGAGGCGTCCGGCGTGCATGGCGTGCTGTTCCCGACCCACCGCCAGGCGCCGCTCAGCCCGTCCGCGGTCAAGGCATCGGCCGGCGCCATCGAACATCTCCTCCTGTGCCCGGTCGACGACCTGCCGGGCGCGTTGAGCGACCTCCACGTCCGCGGTATCCGTGTCGCCGGGGCAGAAGGCGACGCGGCGCTGACCGCGCGTGAGAGCGACCTGCGCGGGCCGCTCGCGATCGTCGTCGGGAGCGAGGGCCAGGGCCTGGGTCCCGCGGTCCGACGTCGCTGCGACCTGTTCATGCGTATCCCGATGAAGGGCGTCGTCGGTTCGCTGAACGCGGCGGTCGCGGGATCCATCCTGTTGTTCGAGGCCCTGGCCCAGCGCGACGTGGACGGGGCATCGTCTTCGCCAACGGAGGTATCGGCCGCTGGCGACGAGCCACCGAGCGAGCCGGAGGCCGAGCCGATCCTGCCTCGGCGCCAACGCTCGCCGCGGGTGGCATCGGCACCGACCGAAACCCCGCCGGACATTCCGCCTGCCATGCCGGAAGCCCCATCGGTCGAGGCCCTACCGAGACCAGGTGGCCGCAAGGCCGTCGATCCGCGACCAGCCGGAGATGTGCCGCCCGGCCCTGTGGATACGGATCTCCTCCCTGGCGAAGCGACCGAGGACACGCACGTATGAGCTGCGCTTGACCCATCTGGTCGCACGGCCATATCATTCCCCGGCGCCGATGGGGTCTTCTGCGGTGAGGCCCTGCCCGTCGCGCCGACGTAGCTCAATTGGTAGAGCAGCGGTTTTGTAAACCGCAGGTTCCGGGTTCGAGTCCCGTCGTCGGCTCCATAGCGAATGAGTTCGGTGTCGGGTGCACCATGAGACCGCAGTCTCTGCCCGGTGCCCCTTCCACAGTGGGTAGGTTGAGCAGGTGGTGAGCTCCGCTGGCTGTAGACCAGCCGCCTTCGGCTGTGGGGGTTCGATTCCCTCCCTGCCCACCAATTCATCTCTCGCGATCG
>JANOIS010000041.1:0-12591 GCA_031407755.1 Chloroflexota bacterium
CTGCGCGTGACGGACGACGGTGCGTCCTGGGCGCCGAGCTGGTCGCCGGCCGGGGACGGGGTCGCATTCCTGCACATCGTTGGACAGACGGTGGACCTGCGCCTGGCCCGCTTCGAGGGATCGGCCCCGTCATGGACCGTATCGGCAAACATCGCGCTCACAGAGGTGTCCGGGCTGGATGCGGCGTCGCGTCCCGATTGGTTCATCCCGCCGGATCTCCTGCCCGCGACGCCAGCCCCGACGGCACGGCCCTCGTCGACGGCCCCGGCGGGGTCGCCCGTGCCTTCGCCCTCGCCGTGAACCGCGCCCGGTGACCTGGACCTACCTCGAGCGACTCGGAGCGCGTTCCCGAGCGGTCGGCACGGTCCTGTGTCTCGGTCTGGATCCGGATCCCGATGCGTTGCCGCCGGGCTTCACCCGGGACCTCGTCGGGCTTGAGCGATTCGCTGCCCTGGTGCTGGAGGCGGCCGCGCCCCATGCCGCGGCGGTCAAGCCGAACCTCGCGTTCTTCGAGGCCTACGGTTCGGCCGGGATGGCCGCCCTGGAGCGGCTGCGGGCGCGGTTGCCGGGTGACCTGCCCGTCATCGCCGACGCCAAACGCGGCGACATCGGATCCACGGCCGCGCGCCAGGCTGTGGCCCTGTTCGACGGTCTGGGCGCCGATGCCGTCACCGTCAACCCGTATCTCGGGTCGGCGGCCGTGGCGCCACTGCTGGAGCGCCTCGATCGGTTTGCCTACCTCCTGTGCCGGACATCCAACGCGGGCGCCGGGGAATTGCAGGACCTTGTGGTCGCGCCCGACGCCCGGACCGGCGCCCCGACGGAGCGCCTCCACGAACGCGTGGCCCGGCTGGCCGTCACCTGGGGTCCGGGGGGCACGGTGGGGCTGGTCGTGGGCGCCACTGCGCCGGCCGAGCTCGCCGTGATCCGGGCCATTGCGCCGGCCCTCGCGTTCCTCGTGCCGGGCGTCGGCGCCCAGGGCGGTGAGATCGCACCGGTGCTCGACCACGGCCCGGCCACGGCCCCGCCGGCCGCCACGGAAACGGGCTGCGGCCTGCTCGTGAATGTCTCGCGCGGCATCGCCGGAGCCGCAGCCGGCGATGGTCCAGGCGATCCATTCGAGCGTGTAGCGGCGGCCGCCGCGGACTGGGCCGTCAGACTCCCTGTGCTACCCTAACCGCCGCAATCGACCCGTCTGAGGAACCGTCACGCATGCCGAACATCGGGGCTCCCGAACTCATCATCATCCTGGTCATCGCGTTGCTGATCCTCGGCCCGGGCAAGCTGCCCGAGGTCGGCGCCTCCATCGGCAAGAGCATCCGCGAGTTCCGCAAGGCGTCGTCCGACGTGACAGACTCGATGAAGGTGGACACCTCGCCGCTGCCGCCCGTCGCGCCGCGTGACGCCAACGCCCCGACGGCGCAGGCCCCGCTCGTGCCCCCGACGACCTCGGATCTGCCCGCCGCGCCGACCGTCACCACCACGCCGCCGTCCGGACCGCGGTCCAACGAGCCGACGCACGGCACCAACTAGGCCGCGGGTCGCTCGCCCGCGATGGCCGACGCCGACGCCCTCCGTGACGCCGCACCCGGCGTCCCGATGATCCCACCCGGTGCTTCCGGCATGCCTCCGCCGTTGACCGGCCCGGACGGTTCGATCATGTCCCTGGTGGACCATCTGGGCGAGCTTCGGACACGGCTGTTTCGGTCGATCATCGCGATCGCACTTGGTTCGATCGTGGGCTTCTATTTCGCGGCGCCGGTGCGGAATTTCCTGCTCGAACCGCTGCCCGGGGGTGTCGCCCAGGTGCTCGGGCCAGGCGATGCGTTCGCGATCCAGCTCCGGATCTCGATCGTCATCGGGATCATCCTGGCCATGCCTGTCCTGCTCTACCAGATCTGGTCATTCGTGTCGCCCGGTTTGACCCCGGCGGAACGCAAGATCGTCCGGCCGTGGGTGCCGCTGGCGTTGCTCTTCTTCGCGCTTGGTGTCGGGATCGCCCGGCTCGTGTTGCCCTACGCCGTGTCCTTCCTGCTCGGGTTCACGGACACCAAGCTCGTGGCCAATATCGCGGCCGGACCGTACTTCGATTTCGTGACCACGATGTTCCTCGCCTTCGGGCTCGTGCTGGAGTTCCCGATCCTGCTCGTCGGCCTGTCTCGGGTGGGCATCGTGACCTCGGACCGGCTGAGTTCCGCTCGCCGCTACGTGATCCTCGGGATCGCCATCTTCTCGGCCGTGGCCACCCCCGGCGGCGATCTCGTGAGCCCGCTCGTGCTGGGCGGCACGATGTACGTGTTATTCGAGGCTACCATCCTGTTCATCAGGCGCACGGGTCGGTGAACGAGGCCGCGGACGATCCCGTCAATGACGGCGCCGCGGACCAGGCGGTCCTGATCCTGTCCGGTCTGTCGGGCGGCGGCAAGACCGCGGCGGGCAAGCTGTTCGAGGATCTCGGATATACCGTCGTCGATAATCTGCCCGGCGAGCTCCTGCCGGGACTTGCCGACCTGGTTGCCTCGGAGCCCGAGCGGTTCGCCCGGGTCGCGATCGTGGTCGATGTTCGGGCCGGCGATGCCACCCTTGCACTTGCGGCGATGCGCGGCGCCCTCGAAGGCCGAGGGATCGTGCCGCGGATCGTGTTCCTCGAGGCCCGAGACGACGTCCTGATCCGGCGCTTCAGCGAGACGCGCCACCGCCACCCGCTCAATGACCAGCGGGGGATCGCCAGCTCGATCAGCGAGGAGCGACGCATCCTGGACCCGGTCCGGGCGGAGGCAGATGTCATCGTGGATACCTCCGACCTGTCGCTGCGGCAGCTTCGGGAGCGCCTGTTCAACCAGCTCGCGACGACCGCCCGACCGGACCAGCTCGCGGTCCAGCTCATCAGCTTCGGCTACAAGTTCGGTGTCCCGCTGGAGTCGGACCTCGTGTTCGATGTGCGGTTCATCGCGAACCCGTATTACGTCCCGGAGCTGCGCCCGCGGTCCGGTCTGACCGACGAGGTTCGCGCCTACGTTCTGGACCAGCCAGTCACGACGCGCTTCCTCGATCTCCTCCGGGAGTTTCTCGACTTCGTGGTGCCGGCGTACATCGCCGAGGGCAAGACCCGGCTCACGATCGCCATCGGCTGCACTGGCGGGTACCACCGGAGCATCGTGCTGAGCGAGGTGATCGCCGCATGGCTGCGCGAGCGCGACACGGGACCGGTGGCCGTGTTCCACCGGGAGCTCGACCGGTCGTGAACCTGCGTCGCTGGTTGACGCTGGGCATCGGGGTCAAGCGCTGGCTGGTGGTGCTGTTCCTCGGGCTGTTGCTGCTGGCGCTGGCCTTCGCCCACCTGGTCCGTCAGGTGACGCGCGATCTCGAACCGGGTGGCCCCGCCGGGTTGGTCATCGATGCGATGACCCTCCAGTTCCTGCCGTACCCGTTGCGGGGGTTGATCGTGGGGACAGTCGGGGTCGCCCTCGTCGCGGTCGGGGCCTATCGTTTCCTGCGCGTCGTGACCGAACCGCGGCGACCCCCCGAGTCCGATCAGCCGCTGGTCGAGGTGATCTACCAGAAGCGAGTCCTCGCCCGCGGCCCGCGGATCGTGGCGATCGGCGGCGGGACCGGCCTGTCAGCCCTCCTGCGCGGACTCAAGGAGCACACCAGCAACCTGACCGCCGTGGTGACGGTGGCCGACGACGGCGGCTCGTCCGGCGTGCTGCGCACGGAGCTCGGCATCCCGCCGGTCGGCGACATCCGCAACTGCATCGCGGCGCTCGCGGACGCCGAGCCGCTGATGAACGAGCTGCTCCAGTACCGCTTTCCGGCGTTGGACTCGGAGCATCCAGAAGTGACAGAGAGCGCCGGCCTTGCCGGCCACGCCGTGGGCAACCTGCTGCTGGCCGCGATGACCGCGATCGAGGGTGGCGATTTCGAGGAGGCCGTCCGCCGGATCAACCGGATACTCGCCGTCCGGGGCCAGGTGGTGCCGGTCAGTGCGACGCCACTCACGCTGCACGCCCGCTGTCGCGACGGGTCCGTCGTCGATGGACAGTCGCAGATCATGCGCACCACCGATATCGATCGGGTGTGGGTCACCCCAGGCGACGTGCAACCGTCCGAGGACGCGCTGGCCGCGATCGCCGAGGCCGACCTGATCGTCCTCGGGCCTGGCAGCCTGTACACGAGTCTGCTGCCGAGCCTCCTCGTGCCGGGGATCCGCGAGGCCCTCCTGGCCGCCACGGCCACGCGCCTGTATGTCTGCAACGTGGCGACCCAGGATGGCGAGACGGCCGGCCTGGACCTCGCCCGTCACGTTGAGGCGCTCGTGGCCCACACGGCACCCGGGCTCGTGGATATCGTGCTCGCCAACGACCGGTTTGATGCGCTTACCCCGCCGGACTGGAATGCGGAGGCCGTCCGCCTCGATTGGCCGCCGGCGTCGATGTCCCCCACGCCTCGTCTGGTGCTCGATGACGTCGTGGATCCCGCCAACGCCCACCATCACGATCCGACCAGACTGGCCGACGCCGTCCTGCGGGCGTACGAGGCGGAGTCGGCTATTCGTCGACATGCGATCGGACGGACGGCGTGAGGCGGGTGGTCGCGTGACCAGCTCGGAACGGGATCTTGTCACGGCCCTGCGCAACGAACTGGCCGCGATCGACCCGTCGCGGCCCTGCGACCGCGTCGCGGAGACGGCCGGCCTTGGCCCGGATCTCGTGACACGGGAACCGGCGGTCGCTCGGCTGGCCGTGCGGCTGCGCCGAACGGGGGAGGGGAGTCGGGCCGCTTCGTTCGACTGGGCGAGCGCCGCGGAACATTGCCGGACGGCCTGGCTGCGCGGTCGATTCCTGGCTCGAGGTTCGCTGAGTCTCGCCGGTGGACGGACCCACCTCGAGTTCGTCGTGGGGCCCGACGAAGCCGCCATCCTGGCCGAACGGCTGGAAGCGGTCGGTCTGCCGGCGTCGTGGCGGCTGCGCCGCGGCCGCGGGGTGGCGACCTGGAAGAGCGGCGAGGCGGTCGGTACGTTCCTGCGTCGGATCGGGGCTGCCGGCGCCCTGCTGGAGCTCGAGGCCCGCCAGGTGTCACGGGTGCTCCGCGGCGATCTGAACCGCGTGCTCAATGCCGAATCGGCCAACCTGCAGCGGGCCGTCGCGGCCGCCGGCCGCCAGCTCGACGCGATCGCCGTCATCGACGCCGATGGCCGTCTGTCCGGGCAGCCGTATCTCGTCCGGCTGGTGGCAGACGCCCGCCGCAGCACCCCCGAATCGACCCTGGCTGAGTTGGCCGAGCGGCTTGACCTGCATCGGTCCACCGTCCAGCGCGCGCTGGAGCGCATCGAGCGCCTGGCCGAGTCCGAACCCGCGCCGCCGCCGGGCGCGGCTGCCGCGCACGCGACGCTCCCGGGGTCGTCTGGCATGATGCGGGCCGATGCGTGACGTGATCGTGGCCGCCAACTGGAAGATGCACACCACCCCGGCCGACGCCGGCGAGCTCGCGCGCACGATCGCGTCGCGCACCCGCGAGCCGGGTGTCACGCGGGTCATCTGTCCGCCGTTCGTGGCCCTCGCCGGCGTCCGCGACGCCCTGGCCGAGGCGGACCCGGACGTGGCCATCGGGGCGCAGAACGTTCATCACGAGTTGGCCGGCGCCTACACCGGCGAAGTCTCGGCGCCGATGCTCGTGGGTCTGGCGACCTGGGTCATCGTGGGCCACTCCGAGCGTCGGCGAGACGCCGGGGAAACCGACGGCGTCATCGGCCGCAAGCTCGCTCGCGCGCTGGAGGCCGGCCTGCGACCGATCCTGTGTGTCGGCGAACAGCTCGCTGACCGCGAGGCGGGACGCGCTACCAGCGTCGTCGATAGCCAGCTGCGCGGCGCGCTCCTGGACCTTGACCCAGCCACGGTCGCCGCCGGCGGTCTGGTCATCGCGTATGAGCCGGTCTGGGCGATCGGCACGGGTCGCAACGCCACCGGCGCTGACGCGTCGGCGATGGCCGACGCCATTCGGTCCAGCCTGGAGGCACTCGGCTGGGGTACGGCCGCGGGCGCGACGCCGGTGCTGTATGGCGGGAGCGTCACGTCCTCCAATATCGGCGAATTCCTGGCCGAGCCGTCCATCGATGGCGCACTCGTCGGCGGGGCCTCCCTCAAGCCGGACGAGATGGCCGGCATCGTCGCTCGGGCCGGGATCACGGCTCGGGCGCGTGGCCTGACCGGCACGACCGCCAGACCCAGCGACCCGGCTGACTGACCGCCCCGTGACGGACATCGGGCTCCGTGATGGCCCTCGCCCACGACCGATCGTGCTCGTGGTGCTCGATGGTTTCGGGATCGGCCACGATCCGGCGTGTGATGCGATCGCGGCCGCGCCGATGCCGGTCTGGCGGAGCCTTCTCGGACGTTGGCCGCACGGCACTCTCCAGGCGTCGGGGGAGGCGGTGGGCCTGCCCGCGGGCCAGATGGGCAACTCCGAGGTCGGCCACCTCAACCTCGGAGCCGGCCGGCCCGTGCTCCAGGATCTGCCGCGGATCGATGCGGCCATCGCCGACGGGACATTTGCCACGCAACCCGCGCTCGTGGCTGCGTGCGAGCGAGCCCGCGCCGGCCGGGGCGTCCTGCACGTGGTCAGCCTCATCGGGCCGGGTGGCGTCCATGCCAACGACCGTCATCTCGTCGCCCTGGCCGAGCTGGCCGCCCACACGGGCGTGACTCGCGTGGCTGTCCATGCCCTGCTCGACGGCCGGGACACCGCGCCGTCGAGCGCGCTCGGGTTCGTACGCGATCTCGAAGCGCGCCTCACGGCCGCGCACCCGGGCGCCACGATCGCGTCGATCGCTGGCCGCTATTTTGCGATGGACCGCGATCAACGCTGGGAGCGCGTCGAGATCGGTTACGACGCGATCGTCCATGCGGAGGCACGCTACCGGGCGACGTCGGCTTCGGCTGCGATCGAGGCGGCCTACGCCCGTGAGGAGACCGACGAATTCGTGACCCCGACCGTCATCGATGGCGTCTCGGGGCGTGTTGAATCGGGCGACCCGATCATCCACGCCAACTTCCGAGCCGATCGAGCCCGGCAGCTGACCCACGCCCTCGCCGATGGCCCAGATTTCGACGCCTTCGACCGATCGTCGCCAATGAGCCGCCCGGCGCCGGAGGACGTCCTCGTCGTCACGATGACCGAATACGAAGCGGGCCTGCCGGTGACGGTCGCGTTCCCAGCCGCGACCGCGCGGTCCCTCGCCCAGGCCATGAGCGAGGCCGGCTGGCGACAGCTTCACGTGGCCGAGACCGAGAAATACGCGCACGTCACGTACTTCTTCAACGGCGGCGTGGAGACCGCCTGGCCGGGCGAGGACCGTCGGCTCATCCCGAGTCCGCGCGTGGCCACGTACGATCTCCAGCCCGAGATGTCGGCGTCCGGGGTCACGGACGTGCTGGTCGAGGGCATCGCATCCGGAACCTACGACTTCATCGTGGCGAACTACGCGAACCCGGACATGGTCGGCCATACCGGCGTGTGGGACGCCACCTTGGACGCGCTGGCCGCGATCGATCTGGCGCTTGGGCGGGTCGCGACGGCGATCGCCGAGGTCGAGGCCGCCGACCCCGACGGTCCAGGCGCGATCCTGGCCATCACCGCGGACCACGGCAACGCGGACGACCTGCGCGACGTGGCCGGCCGGCCGATCACGGCCCATTCGCTCAATCCCGTTCCGTTCGTGCTCATCGGGCGCGCGGTCGACGGCCGGCGGTTACGGGACGGCATCCTTGCCGACGTCGCCCCGACCCTGCTCGAACTGGCCGGCTTGCCCGTCTGGCCAGAGGTCACCGGTCGCTCCCTGCTGACGAGCGCCGCCGCGGCGACTGCGCCGCCGCTGCGACGGCGGGCCGTGTGGTAGCATCGGCCGCCGCACGAACGGAGGTCCCTGGCTCGTGAATCCCATCCTGGCCCTCGGCCAGATCATCGTCAGCATCGCGCTGATCTTCGCCATCCTGATGCAGGCGCGCGGTACCGGCCTGTCCGGAACATTCGGTGGTGATTCGGCCGTCTACCGGAGTCGTCGCGGCGTCGAGCGTCGGCTGTGGCAGTTCACGATCATCCTGCTGGTTCTGTTCGTCATGTTCTCGCTGGCTTCGTTCATCCTCGCGCCCAGCACCAGCGCGGCCTGACGATCGCCGCGGCCAGGGCCGCGCGACCTGCACGGAGTTCCATGACCAGGACCGATTCGTTTGTGGTCGGGACCCTCGTCCTGCTGCTCGCCATCGTCGCGGGCCTCATCGGCATCCCGGCCATCCAGCTCGCCGCCGCACCGGCCGTGCCCGCGTCCACGCCGCCCGGGAAGCCGATCATCGAGGCGCGGCCGTACGTCGAGGGCGTCCTCGGTGCGTCCGTCTCGGTCACGCCGTTGACGGCCCGAACCCAGGTCGATCGGGACCTGGTCGCGCTCGTCTTCGCCGGACTCGTTCGCCAGGGGCCGGATGGCGCGATGATCCCGGATCTGGCCGAGCGCTGGGCGGTCGACCCGACCGGAACGACCTGGACGGTCGACCTGCGGGGGGATGCGCGCTGGCACGATGGCCAGCCCGTGACGGCCGACGACGTGGTCTTCACGATCCGAACGCTTCAGGATCCCGAGTATCGCGGGCCGTCGGCGACATCGTGGACGGAGGTGACGGTGGTGAAGGTGGACAGGCTGCGCGTCACGTTCACGCTCGAGACGCCGCTCGGGGGCTTCCTGCAGGCCCTCACCCAGCCGCTTGCGCCGGCCCACGTCCTTGGAGACGTTCCGGTGAGCGAGCTGCCGGACGATCCGTTCGGGCAGCGGCCAGTCGGGTCAGGCCCGTTCGCCCTGGTGGACCTCACCGAGACGTCGGCATCGCTGATCCCGCCGAGTGTCGATGACGGCACGGTGGAGCCTGCCCCGTCAGGTGTCGATTCCTTCGCGACCGCCGGACCGACCGAGCGCCCGACACGCCCGGTGCCGTACCTGCCCGGGATCGAGTTTCAGTTCTTCACGACGCCCGATGATCTGGCGGCGGCTTTTCGTGCCGGCGACCTTGACGGCGCCTCAGGCCTCTCACCGCAGCTCGCCGCCGAGCTTGGGGCTGAGGACGGCGTCCGGCTGCTGCGCTATCCGGGTTCGACGCTGACGGCGGTCCTGCTGAATCTGCGGCCGAGTCACCCCGAATTCGGGGCCGCCACGGTCCGCACCGGTCTGCTGGCAGCGATCGATCGGTCACGGCTGATCGACGAGGCCTTCGCCGATTCCGCGCGGGCCGCAACCGGCCCGATCCCGCCGAGTTCGTGGCTGTTCGATGCCGCCGCCGATCCCCCGGTCGCCCATGAACGGGCCGCCGCTGGCAAAGGGTTCCGCGCCGCCGACTGGACGCGCAAGGAAGACGGCTGGTATCTGCCCAAGGCCACCAAGCCCCTGTCCATCGAGGTCCTGAGTCCAACCCAGGAGGCCAACCCGGGCCTGTTCGCCGCAGCTCAGGCGGTCGTGCGCGACTGGACCGCGATGGGACTCGCGGTGACCCATGTCCCCCTGGCACCGGGTGTATTCGTCACGGACCGGCTGGCGACCGGCATGTTCGCTGTCGCGCTGGCCGATGTGACGATCGGCCCCGATCCGGACCTGTACCCATTGCTGGCCTCGAGCCAGACCCTGACCGGCGGCTCGAACGTCATGGGCGTCCAGGATCCGGCCCTCGATGTCCTGCTCGCGGCGGCCCGCAAGCCCGGCACGGACGAACAACGGATCACCGCCTACAGCGCCCTCCAGAAGCAGTTGGCCAAGGGTCGTTATCTGCTCCCGCTGGCCTTTGCTGACGAGGTCGTCGTGGTCCGCGACACGCTCGAGGGAGTCGCGATCGGGCAGGTCACGGACCCGTCGGATCGATTTTGGGATGTGCTAACATGGCGCCTCGCCGTCGACCGGTAGCGGTCACAGCGGGTCCGTGCCGAGGTGGCGGAATGGCAGACGCGCTGGTTTCAGGTACCAGTGGCCGCAAGGTCGTGTGGGTTCGAGTCCCTCCCTCGGTACCATTCCTCTCGGACCGTTGGACGACGACACCTCTAGCCCAGGTGGCGGAATTGGTATACGCGTACGTTTGAGGGGCGTATGAGGAAACTCATCCGGGTTCAAGTCCCGGCCTGGGCACCAACTCCGCGGCTCCTCCTGACGACCGCCCACGCGGCAGTCATCATGCTTGTCTGGGGCGGTTAGCTCAGTCCGGTCAGAGCGCCTCGTTTACACCGAGGATGTCGGGGGTTCGAGTCCCTCACCGCCCACCACCGACCCCGCAGTGGGCGTGTCCTCCGGCACCCACCCGCGGTACCTTGCCAAATGTGTACGCCACGCACCTTGGCGGGGAATCGAGCCATAGACGGCGTGCCGGATCGGGCCTTGAGCCGTCGGCGCCGCTCGGGCCACGCTGCTGGACGTCAGGATCCGCGACGAACGGGACCACAGAACGGGACCACAGCAGGCGCGACCGGAGTTGGATCGGCGCCAAGGTGCAAGCCATGCACCATTGGCAGGAATGCCCGGGGATTTCCACCCGCCACGCCGCTCGGCTAGACTGGTCCGCAGCGTCGCGCATGTCGCCGCGTCACCGGAGGAGGGGCAATGGACCCACTGGCACTGATCGTCATCGGTATCGTCGTCGTCCTGATCGTCGTCGCGATCGGCATCTACAACTCGCTGGTCCAGAAGCGGCTGCGCATCGACGAGGCGTTCGCCCAGATCGAGGTCCAGCTCAAGCGCCGCCACGACCTCATCCCGAACCTCGTGAATGCAGTCAAGGGCTACATGGGCTTCGAGCAGAAGGTCCTGACGGACGTCACCAACGCTCGTGCGGCGGCGGTCTCGGCCGGCGCCCAGGGCCCGGCTCAGCAGGCCGCCGCGGAGAACGTCCTCACCGGCACCCTGCGTTCGCTGTTCGCGGTCGTCGAGAACTACCCCGACCTCAAGGCCAACCAGAATGTCCTCGAGCTCCAGGAGCAGCTGGCCACGACGGAGAATCAGATCTCGTTCAGCCGCCAGCATTACAACGCCACCGTGCTCGACTACAACACCGCGATCGCGACCCTCCCGAACGCGCTATTGGCCGGCCCGCTGGGCTTCACCAAGCGTGATTTCTTTGATGCTGAGCCAGAGGCGGCGAACGTCCCGAACGTCGACCTCAGCCTGAGCTGACCGCCCGAACCGCGGGAGGTACCGTGGCCAGGGAAACCTTCTACGATCAGGTCGCCGCCAACAAGAGGAACTCGTTCCTCATGGCGGTGTTCGTCATCGCCCTGCTCGGGGTGCTCGGTTTCGTCATCGGGTTCGGGGTGTTCGGCGATCCGGCGGCGGGCGTGGGAACGACCGGTATCGCGCTGCTGCTCGGTGGCCTCGCTGGAGTGGGAACCTACTTTGCCGGCGATTCGCTGGTCCTGTCGGTCAGCGGCGCTCGTGAAGTGGGCGAGGCCGAGGCGCCGCAGCTGCTCAACGTGGTGCGCGAGATGGCCATCGCCGGGAACGTGCCGATGCCCAAGGTCTACATCATCGACGACACGGCGCCCAATGCCTTCGCGACCGGACGAGATCCCAAGCACGCGTCGGTGGCGATCACGACCGGTCTGCTCGAGAAGCTCGATCGCGAGGAACTCCAGGGTGTGCTTGCCCACGAGATGTCGCATGTCCGCAACCTGGATATCCGGTTCTCGCTGGTCGTCGGGGTGATGGTTGGCGCGATCGCGATCCTGGCCGACTTCTTCCTTCGCTTCACGTTCTGGGGCGGCGGATCCCGCGGTCGTGATCGCGACGGTGGCGGGGGCGGTGGAGCCCAGGTCATCGTGTTCGTTCTGGCCATCGTGCTGGCCATCCTCGCCCCGCTGATCAGCCGGTTCATCCAGCTGGCGGTGAATCGACAGCGGGAGTACCTGGCCGATGCCTCGGCCGTGGAGCTGACCCGCAACCCGTACGGGCTGGAGCGGGCCCTGGCCAAGATCTCGGGCGACCCCGAGGTGCTGGAGGCCGCCAATCGGGGCACCCAGCACATGTACTTCACCAACCCGATCAAGAAGTTCGAGCAGCGTTCTTCCGGCCTGATGTCGACGCACCCGGCGATCGTGGACCGGATCAATCGGCTGCGGCAGCTCACCGGCGAGCCGCCCCTGGCCGAGGCCGAGCAGGCACAGATGGCGGGCCTGGAGTAGGGAACGAGGCCGCGGGCCGTGGCGCACCTGGAAACGTCCGTGGTATTCTGCGGACCGCCGACGGGCAGCCAAGCTCGGTTGGCCATCGGGCCGAGATAGCTCAGTTGGTAGAGCACGCGACTGAAAATCGCGGTGTCGCCAGTTCGATTCTGGCTCTCGGCACCACCTATCGAGGTGGTCGAAAATCACCGAGCGGAAGTGGCTCAGTTGGTAGAGCATCACCTTGCCAAGGTGAGGGTCGCGGGTTCGAGTCCCGTCTTCCGCTCCACACTCCCTGCCCGAAGGCCCCGCTGCCCCTTCGTCTAGCGGTAGGACAGCGGACTTTGGATCCGTGAACCGAGGTTCGAATCCTCGAGGGGCAGCCATCCACCGGGCCAGTCCCGGGCGTATCCC
>JANOIS010000445.1:0-11122 GCA_031407755.1 Chloroflexota bacterium
TGGACGGCCGCCTCTGGCGCGTCGACGTCGGCGTCGAGGGGATGCCGCTCTTCCGGGGGGCGATCGCGGCGCGCGGTTGACGGCACCGTCTGGTCCGCCCGCGATGGCTAGGTCGAGCGGAGCCAGTCCGGTCGGTCGTGGATGCCCAGGATGGACCAGCCACCGTCCACGACGATCGTCTGCCCGGTGATGTAGCCAGCATCCTCAGAGGCGAGGAAGAGCACAGTCCCGGCAATGTCGTCGGGTGTCGCCATTCGGCCCATCGGGATCTCCGACAGGATCGCCTCGAGCTTGATCGAGCCGTCCTGCAGACCCTGCTCGATGAGGGCCGTGCGGGTGGACCCCGGCGCGACCGCGTTGACCCGGATCCCTAGGTCGGCGACCTCCACGGCCATCACCCGGGTCAGGCCCATCATCCCGGCCTTGGCGGCCGAGTACGGCCCGCGACCTGGCAAGGCGATGAACCCGGCGACCGAGGCGATCTGGACGATGCTGCCGCCACCCCGCGCGCGCATGGAACGGATCGCCAGGGAACTGCAGTGGAAGGTGCCCATCAGGTGCGTTGCGATGACCTCCTCGAAGACCGCCGGGTCGAAGGTCTCGGTCAGGCCGACGCGCTGGATGCCGGCGTTGTTGACGAGGATGTCCACGCCACCCTCGTCTGCATCAATGGAGTCAAACAGGGCCTCCACCGACGTCCGCTGGGCAACGTCCGTCCGGACGTAGCGGACGTCCGGCAGGGGCGTGTCCGGGGTCCCGAGGTCCGCAACGACCGCCCGGGCGCCCTCCGCCACCGCCCGACTGACGATCGCCTGGCCGATCCCTCGCGCACCACCGGTGACCAGGATCACCTTCCCGTCGAACCGTCCAGCCAAGGCGAACCTCCGTCTCTCGGTAGCGGAATGGTTGCACGCTCGGATAGCATTGCAACCGTTTCCGGTGAGGATACCGGCCGGCTGCGCGCGAGGGAAGTGGCGGCCGTCCACGTGGAGGGCAGCATGGGCACGACAGGGAAACGGGGGGTCGTCACCGGGGCGGCCAGCGGGATCGGCCAGGCGGTTGCGCTGCGCCTGCTGAGGGAGGGTGCATCGGTCGTCGCGGCCGACATGAACGAGGCGGGCCTGGCGCCGGTCGTGGCCGCCGGGGCCATCCCGTTCGTTGGCGACCTGGCCGCCGATGCCGATCGCGACCGGCTGGTCGAGCTCGGCCAGGGCTTCGACTACCTGGTCAACGCCGCCGGCATCATCCGGCTCAAGCCGATCCTGGAGTTCACGACGCAGGACATCCGCGACATCTACGCGATCAACGTGGAGGGTACCTGGGACCTCGTGTCGCGCATCGGCCGGACGATGCCGTCGGGCAGTGCGATCGTCAATCTCTCGTCGTCGTCGGCCAAGCTCGCGACGACGACGGAGGCGGCGGTGTACGCATCCTCGAAGGCCGCCGTGCTGTCGATCACACGCTCGTTTGCGTACGCGTTCGCGCCGAATAACGTGCGGGTCAACGCGATCTGCCCGGGTATCGTCGATACCCCGATGCAGGAGCGAGTCCTGGCCGATGTCGCGGCAAAGCGCGGGCTGACCGTGGAGGAGCTGTCCACTGCCCGCAACAAGACCGTGCCACTGGGCCGGGCGTCCTCGGCGGACGAGTGTGCCGGGGCGATCTGGTTCCTGCTCTCTGACGAGGCCGGTTACATGACCGGTCAGGCCATCAACTACACCGGCGGACTGGTCATGTGGTGATCGACGGAGCGCACATCGGGGCCGGGTCTCAGCGCGGGCGCAAATCCTTTCCAGAAACGTTGACATGTGGTCGCACTGGAAACGATACTGACGCGGCCCCGGACGGGAACCGGGCGCGTCATCGTGGGCGAGGCCCAGACCGAGGAGGAGACAGATGCGAACTGGATCACGAGGAGCCCTTGCGCTCCTGACAGCGGCGACGCTGATCGTCACCGCGTGCTCGTCGACGGGCGCGTCGACCGCGCCATCGACGGCCGCGACAGCGGCCCCGGCGACCACCGCGCCGTCCGAAGCCGCCTCGGCAGCCCCAGAGGGCCTGCCTTACACCGGCACGCTCAAGGACGGGTCCGCCTTCACGCTCCACCCGCGCGTCGCCGACAAGCTGGCCAAGGGTGAGCCCATCAACTACGTCTTCTCGTACGGGTCCACGGCCATTCCGCTGTTCTCCCCGCAGTACGCCGCCGGCTACGAGCGCACCCTGCCCGAAGCACAGAAGATCCTGCCGATGAACGGGCAGGCCATCGCGCCCGCCTCTGCCGTGCAGGACGTCAATGAGCAGATCGCCCAGTTCGATGCGTTGTTCAAGGCCGACCAGATCGACTGCCTGTCCATCCAGTCGACCGGCACCGACGCGTTCACCAAGATCGTGAACGACATCATGGCCACCGGCATCCCGGTCTTCACCGTCGGCGTCGAGTCGAACGGGAATGAGTTCTCCAACTTCACCCAGATCTCCAACAAGGAAGGCCGCCAGGCGGCCGGGATCATCGTCGACTACATGAAGGCCAACAACCTCGACTTCAAGGTCTTCGCTGTGTCCGGCGGCGACCCGACCCAGAACTGGGCGCAGGGCCGGATGCAGGGTTTCATCGATGGCATCAAGGAAGCCATCCCGGACGCAACGTTCGTGAATGACGCAAGCACTGCGCTCGTGACGACCTACGACCCGGCCGGCACCTACGACGCCTACAAGGCCTTCATCCAGGGCAACCCGGAGGTCCAGGTCATCGAGAACGTGGACATCGGCGGTGAGCACGCCGCTCGGGCCATCGCCGACTCGGGCAACACCGGCAAGATGTTCTCCTTGGGCTGGAACGTGAGCATCGGCCAGCTCGACGCGATCGAGGCCGGGACGCAGATCGTAGCGCTCGACCAGCAGTGGGGCGATCAGGCCGGCTTCGGGGCGCTCGCCTGCGCAGAGCTCCTGAAGAACGGCAAGGTGCTCCCGAACTCGAACTCCCTGAAGCCGATCACGAAGGAGAACGTCGTCCAGGCTCGCAAGGACTTCATGGCGCTCGCCGGCGGCTGACGCCCCCTCCGTACGTCATCCGGACCGATCGGCGTTTCGTCGATCGGTCCGAACCGCGATTCCGGGCCGGTTCCTGCAAGGAGCGATCCAGGGCATGAGCGACAACGCCACCGCTACCACGCCGGCGCCGTCGGCGGCTCCCGCTCCTCCGGGCCAGGCGTGGTCCAGACGGGCCCTGGCCGCCGGCCTTCGCATCGGCGGCCTGCTCATCGCGATCCTCATCGTGGTCGCGATCTTCACCGTCCTGAGCAAGCCGAACACCTTCCTGACCGTTACCAACGCGGTGGGCGTCATGCGCTCGATGAGCACGATCGCGATCGTCGCGCTCGGGCTCACGCTGGTCATCGTCGTCGGCGAGATCGACCTGTCGTTCGGCTACATGTACGGCCTGGCCTCGATCCTGATCGGCGTGTCGTGGATCGTCTGGGGCTGGCCTATCTGGCTCGCCATCCCCCTCGCCTTCGTGGCCGCCATCGGCCTCGGCTCGATCAATGCCACACTGGTCACGATCCTCAAGATCCCGTCATTCATCGTCACCCTCGGGACGGGCCAACTCGTCTTCGGCACGACCCTGCTCGTCTCGAACACGGCGACGCTGAACCCGGCCTATCCGCCGGTCGGCAAGGTCGTGCCCGAGGGTGAGGTCGCCTGGTTCTTCGGCCTGTCCAACCAGGAGTTGCCCTTCGACATCCCGATGCAGGCCATCTGGATGCTCGGCGTCGCGGTCATCATCGGATTCATCCTGAGCCGCTCGCTGTTCGGCTTTCGCTTGAAGGCCATCGGCGGCAACCCGGCCGCAGCCGAGCTCGCCCGCCTGCCGATCGTCAAGTACAAGTTCGCCGCATTCATCATCAGCGCGTCGCTCGCGTCGCTGGCCGCGCTCCTGGACTTCGCGTTCATCGGCTCCGTGCAGCCGAACGCCGGCGTGTCGCTGACCTTCCCGGTCTTCGCGGCGGTCATCATCGGCGGGGCCAGCCTGGCCGGCGGTCGAGGGACGGCCATCGGCACGATCAGCGGCGCCCTGCTGCTGGCCATCATCGCCAACGGCCTCGCACTCCTGTCCGCCGGGTCGTACCTGAGCAACTTCGTGTCCGGAGCCGTGACCATCGCGGCCGTCGTCCTCGACCGGTTCACCCAGAGCCTCCGCAAGTGAGCGGCGGGCCGGGCGGCGGAGAGCTGCGCATCGCGGGCCTGCGCAAGTGGTACGGCGACACCCGCGCTCTCGACGGCCTGGACCTCGAGGCGCGGCCCGGCGAGATCCTGGGCGTGGCCGGGCCGAACGGGGCGGGCAAGAGCACCCTCATCAAGATCCTGGCCGGCGAGGCGACCGCCGACGGCGGTGACATCGAGCTCGACGGCCACGCCTGGGACACGGGTCGGGATCGCGACCGGGTGGCCGTCGTCCACCAAGAGCCGCAGCTGTTCCCGAACCTGACCGTCGCTGAGAATCTCATGGTCGGGCGCGAGGGGACCCGCGCCCTGGTCCGCGGCCTCGATGAAGCGGAGCGCTCGCTGCTGACCGACCTCGCTATCCTCGAGTACGCGGATCGCTCCATCGACGGCGTGCCGCTGGCGATCCAACAGCGCGTCGAGATCGGTCGAGCGCTGGCCCGCGATGCCCGCGTCTTCCTGTTCGATGAGCCCAATTCGGCGCTCACTCAGGAGGAATCGACCGACCTCTTTCGCCGCATGCACCTGCTCGCCAACGCCGGCAACGTGGTCATCCTCGTCTCGCACCGCATCGCCGAACTTGCCGAGCATGCCGCGCGGGTGGCGCTCATCCTGGACGGGCTGTGCACGACGGTCCTCGAGGGCGACGCGGTGACCCAGGAGGGCATCGCGGCGGGCCTGGTCACGGGTCAGGCCGCCCGCGAGCCGGACGAACAGATCGTCATCCACCTCGGCGAGGACGCGGCGACCGCCCTCCGACTCGACGACTGGACGCACACCCGCGGCGAGTTCACCGGCATCGACCTCCACATCCGGGCCGGCGAGATCGTTGCGATCATCGGCGTCGAGGGCTCCGGGGCGCGCGAGCTCGTGCGGTCCGTCGCCGGTTTCGAGCGCGGGATCGGGCGGATCGAGATCGCCGGGCGGACAGGCCGATCGGCCGTCGCCTCGACGACGAGCCTGGTCTCGGCCGATCGACAGGCCAGCCTGTTCTCAAACCTGAGCATCGGCCACAACATGGTGTCCCGCCTGGACCGCGAGATCACCGTGGGCGGCGGCGCGCTCCGACTCCGCCGGATGCTGGACATCGCACACAGCCTGCGCGAGCAGTTCCGGGTCAAGGCCGCGTCGGTCCACCTGCCGATCCGGTCGCTGTCCGGCGGCAACCAGCAGAAGGTGGCCATCGCGTCCGCGATCGTGAAGCGACCTCAGGTGCTCGTCCTCGAGGAGCCAACCCGCGGCGTGGACATCGGCTCGAAGCGCGAGATCTATCGCCTGATGCGCGCGTACGCGGCCGAGGGCCATGCGGTCGTCATCTACTGCACGGAGGTCCCTGAGGTCTTCGAGGCGGCGGACCTCGCCTATGTCGTGTCGGACGGACGGCTCTCGGACGCGCTCCTCGTCATGAACTTCGCGGACGTCGAGGCGCTCGCGAGAGCGGTCACGCGCCTGGAGCGCCACACCGGCGCCGGGACTGGGGTGGCCGCGCCGACCGGAGTGGTCGGCGCCGCCTGATGACCGCAGCGCCTGTCCCGAGCCGAACTTCGGCGTCCCGCCCGGTCCGGGCCGTCCTAGTCGGGTTCGGATCGACGAACCGATCCGTGCTGGAACTGGCCCTGACCCGGCCGTGGCTGTCCATCGTCGGGATCGTGGTCCGGTCGCCGGAGCGCGACGGGGAGGCGGCCGCGTCCCGGGTGCCCGGGGCGCCGGCGGACCTGCGCTGCTCGACGGACCTGGCCGGGACGCTTGCCGCCGTACGACCGGACGTGGTGATCGTGGCGACCGCGACGCGCCTCGTGGACGTCCTCCCGGTCCTGGAAGCGATCGCCCCGAGCGGCGTCCCGATCGTCTGCACTGCGGAAGACCTGGCGTTCATCCGGACCACCGATTCGCCGGCGGCTGCGGCCATCGTGGTCCTGGCCGCGACCCATGGCATCCCGATCGTCGCGACGGGCGCCAACCCCGGGTTCGTCCTGGACCTCTGGCCGCTGACCCTGTCCGGCCTGGCCTGGGACGTCCAGCACCTGCGCGCCCGGCGCATCGTGGACGTCAGCGTGTTCGGGGCGCGCGTGCGGGCATCGCTGGGCATGGATCTCACGCCCGCGGCGTTCCGGGCGGGGATCGAGGATGGTTCGGTCGTCGGGCATGCCGGCTTCCCGGAGAGCCTGCGCATCCTCGCCACGGCGATGGGCCGCGAGCTCGAGCGCGTCGAGATCGTGTCGGAGCCGATCCTCGCGACCGCGCCGATCACGCTGCCCGACGGGGCGATCGTCGAGCCCGGCCGAACCGCGGGCGCGGACCAGCGGGCGACGGGCTGGTTCGACGGCGCGCCCTGGCTCGACATCTCGATGACCCTCCACGTCGCGCCATCGATGGCCGGCCTGACCCCGACCGACGAGATCCAGCTCGATGGCCGGCACGGATTGCGGGTCGTCGTCGAGCCCGGCTGCCGGGCGCTGCTCTCGACGGCGGCGATGATCGTCAACGGGCTGCCGCGGGCGATGACCGCTCCGGCCGGCGTCCACCGGCCCGGCGACCTGCCGGCCGTGGCCCCGTGGCTCGGCGACCGGCCGCCGGCCTGGGTGCCGCTCCGGGACTGAGCCTCTCGCCGTCGCGGCGACCCCGCGTCAGCGGTCGACGCGGTGCTTCTCGATGAAGGCCTCGTCGAGCACCCAGCCGAGGCCGGGCCGATCCGGCAGCGGGAAATGCCCGTCCACGAGGGCCGGCCGGTTCTCGATCATGCCCCAGAAGATGGGGTCGCGGGCGGGCGCGAAGGTCTCGACGTAGGTGCCGTGCGGCTGCGAGGCGAGCAGGTGCGAGGCGACCTGGGCCTCCTCGTGGTGCCCCAGCTGGACGTCGAAGGCCGAGGCGAGCGCGGCGATCCGCCGCCATTCCGTCGGTCCCCCGCCCCACGACGCGTCGTAGTTGCAGACGTCGATGGCGCCGGCGGCCATCATCTCGCGCATCCCGACGCGGCTGATCTCGCTCTGGCCGGCGGCGACGTCCACGTTGCCGCGCATGCGGATGTCGCGCAGGCCGCGGAAATCGGCGTGCCAGCGGGTCGGTTCCTCGAACCAGCGGATCTTGATGCCCTCCGCGCGGATCGCGTCGAGGAACTCGAGCGC
Organism: Chloroflexota bacterium; assembly: GCA_031407755.1. Taxonomy (GTDB): domain Bacteria; phylum Chloroflexota; class Limnocylindria; order Limnocylindrales; family CSP1-4; genus SPCO01. Next base: position 7,347 of record JANOIS010000445.1, read on the forward strand.
CTCGGGGACGGTGTAGCCCTGATTGGCGTCGACGACGAAGAGGAAGTCGTCGCCGGCGTGTCGCCGGGCTCTGGCCAGCCGGGCGGCATCGACCGCCGGCGGCTCGGCGCCGATCTTGAACTTCATGCCGACCATACCGTGGGTCTCTTTGAAGAAGTCGATCTCGCGCTCGATCTCCTGGCCCTTGGCGTTGTCGTCGTCGGGGATGTAATAGCCGCCGATGCCGATCATCGGAACGCGGTCGCGGTAGCCGCCCCACAGCCGCCAGAGCGGCTGGCCGAGGGCCTTGCCGACGGCGTCCCAGACGGCGGTATCGATGCAGGCCATCGCCTGCATGGCATACCAGCGCGGGCGCAGCTGATCGAAGGTGGCGGGGAGCATCGCCTCCCAGACCCGTTCCGTCCCGAACGCATCTAGGCCGATGACCCGAGGCACGAGCTCATCGTGCAGGATCGACAGGATCTCCGACTGGAGCGGCTCGTCCTCGTCGGCGTTGTAGGCCTCGCCGACGATCCCCTCGGAGGTCCGGATCCGGGTGATGATCGTGCACCGGTTGCGCATCTTGTAGTAGCTGCCCTTGTACGTGAACGGCAGCGGCACGCGGATCGGGATGGTCTCGATGGATTCGATGAGCATCGGCATGCTGCGACCTCAGCGGACAGGGTGAAGTTGACGCACGATAACGCGGGATGCGACCATTTCGCAATCGTAACTGGAAACGGTACCGACGTTCGGGCCGTCGGCGGAAGGAGCCCATGACCGGAGAGCCTCGGCCGGCCGCATCGGCGGATGACCTGCCGCCCGCCGACGCGCCCCTGGCGGGCGTACGGATCGTGGCCGTCGAGCAGTACGGCGCCGGCCCATTCGGCACCATGTATCTCGCCGACCTGGGCGCCGAGGTCATCAAGGTCGAGGATCCGGGCACGGGCGGCGACATCAGCCGCTACATCCCGCCCGGCCGGTCGGGCTCGGACAGCCTCTTCTTCGAGGCGTTCAATCGCAACAAGCGGTCCGTCGCGCTGGACCTGAAGTCGCCCGGCGGAAGCGAGGTCCTGGCCCGCCTGTTGGCAACCGCCGATGCCGTGTTCAGCAACCTGCGCGGCGACCAGGCAGAGCGACTTGGCCTCACCTACGCGACCCTCAAGGCCGTCAATCCGGCGATCGTGTGCGTGGCCCTGACCGGGTACGGACGATCCGGCCCCGGCGCGGCATGGCCCGGGTACGACGCGCTCATCCAGGCCGAGACCGGTTGGGCGTCCCTGACCGGCACGCCGGACGGGCCGCCGACCAAGAGCGGGCTGTCGCTGGCGGACTACATCGCCGGCCTGACGGCCGCGCTGGGTCTGGTCGTCGGGATCTTTGATGCTCGGCGGACCGGGACCGGGCGCGACGTCGACACGAACCTGTACGACTCGGCGCTGGCGATGCTCAGCTACCCGGCGACCTGGCTGCTCAGTCGCGGCTTCATGACGGAGCGCAAGCCGCTGTCCGGCCACCCGAGCGTCGTGCCGTTCCAGTTCTTCGCCACTGCGGATGGCTACCTCGCCATCGCGGCGCCCAAGGAGAAGTTCTTCGGGACGCTGGTAGAGATGATGGGTCTGGCCGAGCTCCGCGGCGATCCCCGCTTCGCCGACTTCGAGGGACGCGACCGGCACCGCGACGAGTTGCTCGCGATCCTCGGCGGGCGGTTCGCCGAGCGGACGACCGAGGCCTGGGTGGCGCTGTTGCGCGGCTCCGTGCCGGTCGCGCCGGTCCGATCCCTGGCCGAGGCCACGGATCCTGACGAGCTCCGCGATCGGGCGATGCTCGCCGAGTACGAGCACCCCTCGTTCGGGCCGGTGCGTTCGATCGGACTGCCGCTGACCTTCGGCGGCTTCGAGCCCACCTACCGACCCGGGCCCGCGCTCGACGGCGATGGCCCGTCCATCGTGCGTGACCTCGGCTACGACGACACGGAGATCGACCGGCTGCGCGCCGACGGGGCGTTCGGTGCCACCAACCAGGCGAACCCGGCAGCGATCGAACCGGGCTGACCGCCCTCGATCGGCCGAGGCCGACCGCCGCATACATCGGGACCTGGCTCCACTGATGCCCACGGGCAGGGTGTCGTCAACCACTCCCGCGCCGACCCGACCCAAGCGAGGAGTACGGGTTCCGGCGCTCACGCGTTCCGGGTCGATGGCCCGGACCTGGAGAGTCGTCGCGCTCCTGCTTTGAGTGTACGTGCAACGGCAGCAGCGCCTTGACAACCGGCCGGCGGAGCTTACGATGAGCACTACATCGATTAGCGAGGTACCAGTGCGACTCGACTCCCAGCTTCTGAAGGGCACGACGCCCCTGCTCGTGCTGACCGTCATCGGAGATGGCGAGCTATACGGGTATGAGATCGCGCAGCGGATCCGCGATAGCAGCGGCGGTGCCTTCGCCCCCTCAGAGGGTTCCCTGTATCCCGCGCTTCACCGGCTGGAGGCGGATGGCGCGCTCCTGGGTTCCTGGCGGACCAGTGACCGCGGCCCGCGGCGGCGGTACTACAGGCTCACATCCAAGGGCACGGGGCTCCTCGCCGAGAACCGCGACCGTTTCGCGGCGTTCGTGGCCGGTGTCCAGGGCGTGACGGCGGGAGTCGGCGATGGCTGATCCGCGCAACGATCGACACACCTACCTGGCGCTCGTCGCCGACCGGCTGCAACTGCCCGGTCCCGTCGCGGCCGAGGTGCTGGAGGAGCTTGATGCCCACATCGCCGATTCGGCGGCGGCCCTGACGACGGAGGGTCTGACGCCCGAGCAGGCGGAACGTGAGGCGCTCGCGCGCTTGGGCAACCCCGGCGAACTCGGCGACGGGATCCGCCGGGCGAAGCAAACCCGCCGGCGGCTGCTCGTCGCCGCGGGCTACGGGGTCCTCGCCGCAATCCGCGGGTTCGTGTGGGGCTGGCTCTTCGCCGGCGCGATCGCGGCCCTCGCCAGCGTGCTGGCCCTCATCATTCTGTCGAACCTCCTCAGCGTCATGGGCATCAGCGCGTCGGGCCTTTCTACCTGGAGCTCGTGGTTGACCCTGCCATACGTGACGTTCGCCGTGGGCTATGCGGGCCACAGGGTGCCTGGAGCGATGGCCACCCGATCGATGCGGCCGGTCTCGACATTGCAGTGGCCGGTCGCGCTGGTGGGTGGCGCCGCGGTCGGTGCCATTTCGGTCATCGGCGTTCGCGTGGCGATGGACCTGGGCACGTTCTGGACGCTCGTACTGGCGCCGGTGGCGTTCGCGGCCGGAGCCCTTCTCAGCGACGACCGGCCCGGGACCTCGGGTCGGATCCGGGTCGGCTGGCGCACGGTCGTGCTGGCCGTGGTGATCCTGACGCTCGGATCATCCGTGCTCGGGTTAGCGACCATGCGGATCAACCCGCCGGACTGGCAACCGACCTTCGTGACCCCCGAGGCGTTCGGGCCATTCGCCGCCGATGTCCTTCCGTCCGACGTCACGATCATCGTCGGCGGCGGCACGTCGTTCGATCGGGTGGAGCGCAACCTTGCATTCGAGCCGACCATCGTGCCGGCCGGGTGGTCGGGCTTCCGTCTGGACGCGTGGGTCGGTGATGAGACCGGCAACGTGGCTCGTGGCGAGACCGGACCGCGGCTTGCCACACCGATGGTCTGGTCAGGCGATACAGAATGGTTCGCGGGCGACCTGACGCTCCCCGTCAAGAAACAGCGAACCACGTACGTCGTCGCCGTGACGGGGGTGGGTCCCGACGGGCGCCGCCACGTCTTTGCTACGGATA
>JANOIS010000054.1:0-3879 GCA_031407755.1 Chloroflexota bacterium
ATCCCGTCCGGCGATGACGTCATGGACCGCCGATCCGAATCGTCGGGTCTGTTCGAACCCGAGGCCGAACTCGACGCCCTTGACGATGTTGATGCTCATGACCGCAGCCGCCAGGGCGGCATCCAGCCGGCGGTCCCAGTGAACGTACGAGCCAAGCCCGATGGGAAGCCCATGCACCACCACCTCGAACACGCCACCGACCGTGTCGCCCCGCGAACGCGCCTCGTCGATGCGGGCGATCATCGCAGCCTCCGCCGCCGGGTCCGGGCAGCGCAACGGCGAGCCATCGGCTTCGTCACGCGGGCGTGTGCAATTGGCCGGGTCCACGGCCACCCCGCCGACCTCGGCCGTGAACGACCACACCTCGACCCCGAGCTCGCGCAGGAAGGCGCGCGCGATGCCGCCCGCGGCGACCCGTGCCGCGGTCTCGCGCGCCGACGCGCGCTCAAGCACGTTGCGGACGTCGTTGAAGCCGTACTTGAGGGCACCAGCGAGGTCGGCGTGACCGGGTCTGACACGGGTCACCGGCGTGGCCCGCTTGTCGCCCGCCTCGGACTTCACGCGCAGACCATCGGCCGTCGCGGCGTCCAGCGGCCCCACCTGCATGACCGTGGTCCAGTTCACCCAGTCGCGGTTGCGCACCAACAACAGGATCGGCGACCCCAGGGTTCGCCCGTGGCGCACCCCGCCGAGGATCTCGGCCCGATCCTGCTCGATGGCCTGTCGTGCACCGCGGCCGTAGCCTTTCTGGCGCCGCGCCAGGTCCAGCGCGATCGCGTCCTCGGTCAGGGTCAGACCGGCCGGCACACCCTCGACCGTCACACCGAGCGCAGGCCCGTGCGACTCCCCCGCGGTGAGGAAGCGGAATGCGGTCACTCGGCCGCAGCGGGCGCCGGTTCGCCGGTCGGCTCACCCTCGGCCGAGCGAAGTCCCCCGGCGCGGGCCTCGGCCAGCCTGGCCTGCATCAGGTCCAGGGGAGCGGGCTGGCCGGTCCACAGCGTGAACGCCGCCGCGCCCTGGTGGAGCAGCATCTGCTCGCCGTCCGTGCCGGTCGCACCGGCCGATTCAGCGTCGCGCAGCAGCCGGGTGTGGGCGTAGATGAGATCGAGCACCAACAGATCGCCGTGGAGGACCTCGGCGGGGATCGGGCTCACGTCGGCGGTCAACCCGATGGACGTGGCATTGATGAGCACCTTTGTCCTGGCCAGCTCCGATTCGATGATCGACTCGTGCCATGGCATCGCGCGCAGCTCCATGTGCGCGGCCGAGCGCCCAAAATGCTTGACCAGACCCTCCGCGCGGTGCAGATGGCGGTTGAACACGATGACCCGGGTGAATCCTTCTCGGATGAGGCCGTAGACGACCGCGCGGGCACCACCGCCGGCACCCAGCACGACGGCCTGACGCGGCATCTTCTGGCGACCGACCAGCCGATCGATGGCGACCTTGAACCCGGCCACATCCGTGTTGTGGCCGACCAGGCGCTTGCCCTCCCGGGTGAGCGTGTTGACCGCACCCGTGGCCGAGGCTTCCTCGGTCAGGCGCTCGACCATCGGGACCACCCGCTCCTTGTGCGGGATGGTCACGTTGGCGCCGAGGAACTCGTCGCCGCGAAGCTCCGTGATCGCCCCCGCCAGGGCGATCGGGGCGCGATCCCACAGTTCGTACTGGGCATCGATGCCGAGCGCGTCGAACGCGGCCTGTTGCATCGCCCCGGACAGCGAGTGGGCCACTGGATGGCCGATGAGGACGACGCGCCTGGTCATGCTCGCACCCCTTCAAGGTCGGTAAAGAAGCCGGGATAGGAGATCGCGGCCGAAGCTGGTCGCGAGATGGTCGTGCTGTCCGACGCGACGAGTCCGGCGATCGCGAACGTCATCACGAGGCGGTGGTCGTCGAGACTGTCCGTGGCGGCCCCGCGCAGGTTGCCCCCACCGTGGATGCGCAGGTCGTCACCGTCCACCTCGACCCGGGCTCCGAGCGCGGCGAGTCCCGTCACTATACCGGCGATCCGGTCGGATTCCTTGTGCCGCAGCTCGCCGGCGCCGCGGATCGTGGTCGTGCCGATGGCCACGGCGGCGGCGAGGCACAGGACCGGGATCTCATCGATCGCCGCGGCGACATCGGCCGGAGCGAGGTCGATCGCCCGCAGCTCGGACGACCGGACGACGAGATCGGCCAGCGGCTCCCCGAAGTCGGGGTCGGTCGCGTCGGTCGTCGGCCGCTCCTCGATCTGGGCGCCCATGGAGCGCAGGATGTCGACGATCGCGCGGCGGGTCGGGTTGACACCGACGTCCCGAAGGGTCAGCTCGGCGTCGGGATGGATGGCGGCGCCGACCAGCCAGAATGCGGCCGCGGAGACGTCCGCCGGAACACGTTGGTCGATCGACTGCACCGTCATCCCTCCTTCCATCGTCCAGGCCACCTCCCCATCGCCCGTCACCGAGCGCTTCACGGGGACCCCGCGAGCTCGGAGCATGCGCTCCGTGTGGTCGCGCGTCGCGATCCGTTCCCGGACGGTCGTCCGACCCTCCGCCCGAAGTCCCGCCAGGAGGATCGCCGACTTCACCTGCGCCGACGGCACGGGCGTCATGTAGTCGATCGCCCGCAACGGGGTGTGCCCGACCACGGTGAGGGGAGGGAGGGAATCGCGGCGGCGGCCATGGAGCACCGCGCCCATCCGACGCAGCGGCTCGATGATACGAGCGACCGGTCGGCGACGCAACGACGCATCGCCATCGAGGATGCAGGTCATCGGCAGGCCGGCGAGCACGCCGCTGATGAGTCGCAGACTCGTGCCGGAGTTGCCGCAGTCCAGGATCGCATCCGGTTCCGTCAGGCCGTCGGCACCGGGGCTGACGACCCGGTAGTCCGCGTTATGGCCATCGCTCGTCATCCGCTCCACGGTCGCACCGAGCGCGCGCATGATCCCGGCGGTCGATCGGATGTCCGCACCGTCACCCGACCCCGATATCCGGCTCTCCCCGGCCGCGAGCGTCGCGAAGATGAGCGCCCGATGACTGACCGACTTGTCGCCGGGCAGCCGCAGCTCACCGCGCAGGCGGGCGGCCGGTCGGACCGTGGCCACGTCTGTCGTGATCAATGCTTCGAGAGCCCTTCGGCCGCATCGGTCCCGTGGTTCCCGGGAGTCATCCCGGCCTCGGCTCGATCGGCATGAAGACCGCGGACGTGCTCGTGAACCGGGACGAGCGTGGCCATCAGGTCACGGAACTGGTCGAGCGTGAGCTGCTGCTCGGCGTCGGACAGGGCTCGATCCGGGTCGGGGTGGACCTCCACCATGACCCCGTCGGCGCCGACCGCCACACCGCCGATGGCCAGCGGCTTGACCAGCCAGCGCTTGCCGGTAGCGTGGCTGGGATCGACGATGACCGGCAGATGGGTCAGGTGATGGGCGAGCGGGACCGCGGCGAGGTCCAACGTGTTGCGCGTGTACGTCTCGAACGTGCGGATCCCACGCTCACACAGGATGACGTTGGGGTTGCCAGAGCTGACGATGTACTCGGCCGCCATCAGCCATTCCTCGACCGTCGCGCCGTAGCCGCGCTTGAGCATGACCGGCCGCGCGACCCGACCCACGTCACGCAGCAACGAGTAGTTCTGCATGTTGCGGGTGCCGATCTGGAGGATGTCGGCGTACTCGGCCACGATGTCGACCTGGGACGGCTCCATGACCTCGGTGATGATCGGCAGCCCGGTCCGCTCGCGTGCCTCGGCGAGATAGCGGAGCGCCTCGACCCCCAGGCCCTGGAAGGCATACGGGCTGGTCCGCGGCTTGAACGCTCCACCCCGCAGGATGGTGGCGCCGGCCGCCGCCACGGCATCGGCCGTCTCGAACAACTGATCGCGACTCTCGACCGA
>JANOIS010000491.1:0-5661 GCA_031407755.1 Chloroflexota bacterium
CCGTTCGAGGCCGGACGACAGCGGTTCGATGGTCGCCGCGGCGGCGATCTCGCGTCGCTCGAAGTCCTTGCCGCACCACGCACACAGCGACCAGTCCATCCCCACCAGGCGCGAGCAGTTGGGACACACCCGGTTCAGCCGAGTCCGGCACGACGGGCAGATGATCCATTCCTCATCGACCCGTCGCTCGCAGGTCGGGCAGTGGTGGATCGCCTCGACCTCGGCCAGCAGCGCCTCCTCGGCAAGGTTGCGCTCCCAGACCTCGCCGATCTTCTCGTGCGGGCGGACGATCTTGTAGACCCACACCGCGAAGATGAAGAAGAACGGCGTGAACAGGATGATCCCGGCCGCCACGAGGTACGGCAGGATCGCGTTGTCCGAGCGCTGCTGCATGTCGCGAAACGCCCAGTACGCCGACGCGACCCACAGGACCGCGACGTAGATGAAGATCGCCCGCCCACTGATCTGGACGACCGGGCTGTCGATGATGTCGCCGATCGTCTTCCCGATGTCGGCGAGGATCTGTTCCATACCCTGGGTTCGCCTCCGAGTGTCCGGGCGCCGCCGTTTATCTTGTCAGGGGCGACCTGCGGCGCAGTGTAGCAGGGGTGTCCGGCCGGCCTTGGGGCCGGCCACGGCCGCCCTGGCGCGGATCAGACCGCGCTCAGACGCCTCGATCCGTGCCCCCGTGACGGTCACTGGCGAGGGCCACCACACCGGCGACGCCGAGCAGGATCGCTCCGACCAGGATCGCGACGGCCCCAGGCCCCGCTTGCAGGAAGCTGATCAGGACGTATGGCCAGACCAGTCCGATCAGCAGCGCCCCAAGGCCGAGACCCGGTAGCCCCACCCGCAGCCAGAGCGGCACGCGGTCCACGGTCAGGGCGATCCCAAGGAACGTGAGCAGTCCCAGCATGACCACGATATGGCCGGGTCCAGCCAGACCCCATTGATCGAGATAGCCGACCCCGCTCGCCCCGATGACACTGCTGGCCAACGGCAGGAGGAACCCGACCGCCGCCAGGGCGCACCCGGCGACGGCCAGCCAGCGCGCGAATTCGGCGACGCGCGTCATGTGATCGGTCGCGCTGGCGCTGGTCACGACCTCTGGGGGTGGTGCCGCATGGCCGGCCCATTCGCGGGCCGGTGCCGGCGGCCCAGCGGGGAACGCCGGGATGGACGGCGGCGGGACGTAGGCCCCCGGTGCCGGACCGGCCGATACCGACCTTGTCGCCCAGCCGGCGGTCGCCGCAGCCAGGGTATCCATCGCTCGGTGGAGGGGCGACGGGTCCACGAGCGGCGTTGCCACGCCATCGCTTGCGTCGGCGGGCCGGAGGCCGTCGGGCCGTTCGGTCGTCGCCAACTCGGCCGGTGCCGCCAACTCGGCCGGTGCTGCCAACTCGTCCGGTGCCGCCAACTTGGCCGGCTTGGCGAGCGCGGCCGGCGCGGTCGCCAGCGCCTTCAAGGGCGCGCCTACGATGACCCTCCGGCTCCCGCCGACCGACGCCAGCAGCTCACCACACGACGGGCACGACAATCGCCCGTACGGCACCGCACCATCACACGCACTGCAGACGATCGACTGCGTGGTCATCCATCACCTCTGTCCTGATCGGTTCCCCGGGCCCAGGGTCGGCCAGTGTGGCGGACCGATCCACCCGGTTCCAGCCCCCCTTCTGGGTAGCCAGACCTCCCCCGAACGTCCCGGCCAGGTCAACGGTCCAGACCGCCGATCGCCACGCCGAGGTGACCCCGACCAGCACGAGCCCGGCACCAAACAGCCCGACGAACACGATCAGCAGCCCCCACCGGACGAGGGATCCGTCATCGAACGTGAGTGCCGCCTGGAGCGCATCCCAGGCTGCCGCACCGGCGAGCCCCATCGCGGTCAGGGCGACACCCAGCGTGAACGATGGCAGGGCGCCGAGAACGGTGACCCGCAGCGGGTGACGCACGACGCGACCGATCGCCCGCCATACGCCGCGGATCGTGCCTTCGCCCAGCATGACGATGTGCCGGCACGCGATCGCACCCACGATCTCGGACGCGAGCCACGCCAGGACGATCGCGGCAACAGCCTCGGGAGCGCCCCCCACCACGCGCAGGATGAGGGCCCTCTCGGTATCCGACGGGACGGTCAGTTCGCGGTAGGCAACCTCGATGATCCGGACGGAGCCCCACGCGAGGACGAGCACGAGCGGTATCCCGGCCACCAGCCGTGCCCCCAGGATGCGGACCGCCTGACCTGTTCGCTCCACCAGCCTCGGCGCGACGTGACCGGCGGCGGCCAACTCATCATCCGCGGCCACCCGCCGGGTCAGATCCGCCTCCGCCGCCGCGGCCAGCAGCCCACCACCGATGAGCCAGGCCACCAGCCCCACGACGGCCGACGCCACAAGCACCGCGAGCTCGGCCGTCCGCCGGCCGAACGCGACGTCCTCGACCACGGGTGCGATGACGTTGGCCAGCCCGACGGCGGTGGGCAGCACGACGATCGGGGCCAGGACAAGCAGCACGCCACCGCGAACGAGGTATCCAGCGAGGGCGAGCGGCCAGGTGGATGGTGTCGAGAGCGCCACCAGGAGCGAGGCGACAAGGGTCGCCCCGAGGGTCACGGCGCCGGGCTGGCGGAGGCGGCTGGGGACGGAAGGCCGAGCTCGGGCGCGAGTGCATTGAGCGCCTGGAGCGCGGCGGCCACTCGGGCGTTCTCCTCCCCGTAGGTGGCGAAGTCACCCTTGCGCAGGGCGTCCTGGGCCAGGTCGAAATGGAGGTTCGCGTAGGCGATCAGACCGGCGACGTCGGTCGGCAGCGGGGCGCTGGGATCCGGTGTTGCGGTGGGCTGCGGCGTCACCGTCGGAGCGGGTGTGGCTCCCGGATCTGGCGTCGGCGTTGGGCCCGGGGACGGTGGTGGGGTCTTGTCGCTCTCCGCCTCGAGCAGCAGACGAAGCGCCTCACCGAGCGTCGTGGCCCAGACTACCTCGCGCGGCGAGGCAACGACGATGCGCTGGAATTCCGGCAGCTTCGTCCCGGTCGATTGGAGGTAGACCGGCTGGAGATACAGCAACGACTCGCCGACCGGGACGACGATCAAGTTGCCACGGACGACCGTGGAGCCCGACTGGTTCCACAGCGTGATCTGCTCGCTGATGAGGGGGTCCTGGTCTATCCGGGCCTCGATCTGGGCGGGCCCAAAGATCGTCGTGTCTGCCGGGAATCGATAGGCCCGCGTCGCGCCGTAGTTCGGCTCGTCCATCCGGGCAGCCACCCAGGCGATCATGTTCAGACGGCCGACCGGGACCATCGGCTGGAGCAGCAGGAATTCCGACGCCGGCTCGCCGGGCATCCGCATGACCACGTAATAGGCCTCGGAAGGGAGGGTCCGCTCGCTCGACTGCCCGAGCGGCACGGTCCACACATCGTTGCCGGAGAAGAACCGTTCCGTATCCGTGACGTGGTAGCGCCCGAAGACGCGGGTCTGAACGTTGAACAGCTCCTCCGGCACGCGCAAGTGAGCGCGCAGATCGGCCGGGATCTCGGCCAGTGGGCGGAACAACGTCGGGAACACGCCGCTGTAGGCCCGGATGAGCGGGTCGGACGGATCCGCCACGTAAAACTGCATCGTGCCGTCGTAGGCGTCCATCGTGATCTTGACGCTGTTGCGGATGTAGTTGATCGGTTCCTGGGTCAGGCCGGTCGTCTCGAACACGGATGGATCAAACCCCTGGGCATGGGGGAATCGAGCGCTGGTGGTGTAGGCGTCCTGAACGTAGACCAGCCGGCCCGCGTCGTCGATGACGAGATAGGGATCCTTGTCGTACTCCAGGAACGGGGCGATACGCGGCAGCCGATCCGCAAGGAACCGATGCATGAGGAGCTGACTGTCCGCGGTGACCTGGTCGCTGATGAGCAGATCCAGATCGCGGAAGCGCAGCGAGAAGAGGACGCGCATGAGCGTGGTGTCAAGCTTGATCCCGGACGTGCCGGTCCAGCGGGTGGCTGTTCCCGCCCCGCTGGTCGCGTCGGCATCACCCTCACCGGTCGGATAGTCGAACTCGTTCTGGCGCGCGCCGGTGATGACATGCGAGGTCGGGAGCTCGCCAAAGTAGATGCGCGGCTCCGTGATCGGGGGCGCCCCATTGGTCGAGACCGGCGGCAGGTTGCTGATGAACAGCCGAGGCTGGCCCTCGTTAGCGACCTCGTTGACCGGGACCATGGCGGCACCGATGCCGTGGGTGTAGATGATCCGCTCATTGACGAACCCGGTCGCGCCCGTGGCGCCGACGTCCAACTCACGCGCCGAGAGCATGACCTGGCGCTGGACACCGTCGATGACATACCGGTCCGTGTCGACGTCCTCGAACTTGTAGTAGCGACGGATCGTCTGGAGCTGGTCCAGTGAGTCGGACAGCGGCCGGTAGTCCCACAGCCGGGCATTGCGGAACGTGTCCTGATCAGTATCGATCGCTTCCTGGGTCAACACCGCCTCGCCCGTGAACGAACGGTCCTCCCAGCTATCCAGCCCGAAGGCCAACCGGGTCATCGCGATGTTATTGCCGATGTACCGCTCTTCCTGGGCGAACTCGTTGGGGTCCACCGTGAGGCGCTGGATCGCCTCCGGGTAGGCCCGCCCGATGAGCAGCGAGGCGAGCAGCCACACCCCGACCGTCAGTCCGAGCGGCCACACCATCCGGGTGAAGGCGCCACCGACGAGGAACGCGGCGGCCAGACCGGACACCACGGTGAGCACGTCGTAGGCGAAGAACTGGGCATTCTGATCCGTGTAGCTGACGCCGGTGGCGATGCCGCGCCCGCTGTACACGAGCTCGTACTTGTCGAGCTGATAGCCGAATGCGATCGACAGCAGGAACAGCCCACCGAGCACCCCCAGGTGCACCCGGACCGGGGTCGTGAAGACGAGACTGCCGCTGGTCGCGCCGACGAGGTAGCGGGCGGCAACGAGCAGCAACGAGGCGAGCACGATGCCGTTGAACAGCGCCTGAATGAGGCGCTGGAACGGCAACTCGAACAGGAAGAAGCTGATGTCGCGGCCAAAGATCGGGTCCGTGACCGCAGTCGCCGTATCCGCTGAGAACGGGACGCGGTTGAACCACAACAGGACCGTCTCCCAGACGCTCGCAATGGAACCGCCGACCGTCAGGGCGATCAGCACAGCCACGGCCACGAGCGCCATGCCGGCGAAGGGCGTCAGGTCCGGGATGTCGTCGGCGTCGAAGCTGACCGGGCGCGGACCTTCATCACGCCGGTAACCACCTGGGCGCCGATCGGGGTCCGCCGCCTGGGCCGCCTCATTGATCCGTTCGAACAGCGACCGGAAGGAACCGCCGCTACGTCCCTCCGCTGGCTCCGGCACGAGCCGTCCGGCGATGGTCAGGTTGACGAGGAAGATCGCCAGGGCTCCGACGGTCGCGGCCGCGAACAGCCCTCCCTGGGCGCCGATCCTGGTCCAGAACACGTCGTCGAAGCCGACGCTCTGGTACCACAGCGCGTCCGTCCACAGGTCGAGCCCAAAGCTGAACAGCACGAACAGGCTGGCGGCCACGACGAGCAACCCCCACGAAACAAACCGCCGGCGGCGACGGGGCGTGCCGCGGACGGCCGTGGGACGACGCGGGCCGCCGGGTTCTCGCGGGGGTCGATCGG
>JANOIS010000505.1:0-13858 GCA_031407755.1 Chloroflexota bacterium
CATCCGGCGGTCCGGCCCCGGTCCTGCTGGTGGTCGGCAATGCGACGACACTGGGCTCCGGAGACATCGCGGTCAGGTCGCGTCTGGTGGCCCTTGGCTATGCCGTCACCGTCGTCGATGACGATGTCTCCTCGGCCGCCGACGCCAACGGCAAGGCGCTCGTGGTGATCAGCTCGACCACCACGGCGGCCACGGTCAATACGAAGTTCCGCACGACCAGCGTGCCGGTCGTGACCTGGGAACCGGCCCTGACCGACGACTTCGGGATGACCGCGACCGCCGGCGCCTTTGTGGCCGGTCAGCAGAACCTGGTCATCGCCGCCGCCGGCCATCCGCTGGCGGCCGGCCTCAGTGGCACGGTCGGGGTGACCAGCGTGACCGGCGACATCGGCCAGGCGACCCCCAACGCCAACGCCATCGTCGTCGCCCGGCTGCCCGGAGCCAGCACGGCCAGCATCTTCGCCTATGACAGCGGCGCGGCCATGCCCGGCCTGACGGCACCCGCCCGCCGGGTCGGCATGTTCATGGGCGACCTCGCCGCCGCGTCCTTCACGGCCAATGGCACCGCCCTGTTCGATGCCGCCATCGGCTGGGCGGTCGGGGCGCCGGCGGCGCCAGCGGCGAGTGCCGGGGGACCCGAGGTGGCGATCGGCTCGCCTGAAGAACCTCCTCGTCCCATCGCCGCACGCTCACCGGCGGTGCCGGCGACGATCCCGGAACCATCGTCGGTCAGCCTCGCGCGGTCCGCTCGCCGATCCCGCTGGTTGGCCCGACCGGCCCCGCGATCCAGGCGACGGGTCAGCGCGGCCCCGATCTGACCGGACCGCCACCCGCCGACGCCACGCGGTGTATCGCCGCCTCGCGTTCGAACTCCCACCACCACAACGGCATGACGAGGGTGTGGGCAAGGACGATGCCCCAGGCCGCGCCCGAGGCACCAAGCCACACGGCGCCAGTGATCGTCGCGATGACTGACAGCGTGGACGAGATCACGGTCGACCGCAGACTCCGGGTCGCTGCCGCGAATGCGCGCAATCCGATCAGGGCACCGCTGGAGAAGCTCGCCGTCGCGAGGCCGAGTGCCAGGGGAATGACGATCTGCTGCCCCAGCTCCCAGTTGGCGCCGAGCATCGCCTGACCCAGCCCATCGGGCAGGATCGCGATGAACAGGCCCCAGGCGGCGGCCAGACCCGCCATCGCCAGACCCGCTGTCAGGCACAACCGCCGAAGGCGGTCGATGGACACCCCGAGCGCCCGAACGGCCTGTGGCACGGCCACGAGCTGGAGGCCGATGAACACGACTAGCACGGGCCCGATGAGGAGCTGTCCGACGCGCAGCACACCCAGCGTCACGAGCCCGGCCATGGCCCCCACGCCGAAAAGCACGATCTGCGACGACGACAGACTGGCCATGGCTTCCAGCACGTAACGCGGGATGAGGCGGCGATGCTCGCGGAACCAGGTTCCCGCCTCGCCCGGCTGGATCCTGATACCGGTCTGCCGCGCTCCGTACAGCGCGGCCACGGCACCGGCCGCGCCCCAGGCAAGGAGCGCGGTTGCCGCGACATCGCCGCCGCCCAACAGCGCCAGGCCGAGCGCCGGGATCTGAAGCGCCAGCCAGAAGCCGTCGTTGACGGCGGCTTCGCGTCCGCGGCCGCGGGCAAACAGCGCGTAGCGCCACATGTCCTGGACCAGCAGTCCGGGCATGATGACGGCCACGATGACCAGGCCCCACCCGACCGAGCCGCCAAGCGCGAGGCCGATCGCCAGGCAGCCGAGCCCGATCGCCAGGCCGACGACGAGGGCGAATCCTCCGGCGCGTGCCGTACCCTGACGCCAGACCGAATCGTCGACATCCGTGTAGCGCACGACCAGCGGCTGGGCCACGGCGCCTCGGACGATGCCCACGGTCACGAGATACGTCGCGTAGGCGACGCTGAACGCTCCAAAGGCGGCAGCGTCCACGGACCTCGCCACGAGGAACCCGAGCAGGAAATTGCTCAGGCTCGACACCGCCTGGTCGGCGAAACCCCAGCCAAATCGATCGGCCAGGTCGCTGATCCGGCGCCGGCCACCTGGTGGAGCAGGAGCCAGCGGCATGGGCGTGCCGGTCACCGCCGCACCTGGGTCAGTCCGTCAACGGCAGCATGATCTGCGAGCCGTGAACCTCGGGTCGGACCGATACCTCGGTGAGGTCCAGAAGGGCAGCTCGGACCGCCGCCTGACACGGCGGCTCAACGATGAGCAGAAGAAATCCGCCGTTTCCGGCGCCGGCGATCTTGCCGCCGATGGCGCCGCTTTCCAGCGCTCGTGCATACCACGCATCGATCTGGGCGTTGCTGACCGAGCTCGCCAACCCACGCTTCAGTTGCCAGCCGCGATCGATCAGAGCGCCGATCTCCCGAGGCGATGGCTCACCGTGCAGGACCTCCTGGAGCTGATGGGCCTGGTCTCGGATGGCCCCCAGATCCACCATCCGGTCGGCGGTGTTTCGGCGTTGCTCGATGAGCACGGAGCTGGCATCGCGCTGATGGCCCGTCCAGAACAGCATCACGCTCTCGAACAGCTCCGAGAGTACGCGAAACGGGACGCGCTGCGGCTCGACGGTCACCGCCCCACCCGGCTTGAACGTGAACAGATTGAGGCCGCCGAACGCCGCTGCGTACTGATCCTGCCGACCGATCGGCTGGCCCAGGACGTCGATCTCGATCCGGCACGCCTCCTCCGCGAGCTGGCCGGCCGAAACGCGATCCCCGCGGTACAGATGCAGCGCATTCAGCAGACCGACCGCGAAGGCGCTGGAGCTGCCCAGGCCGGTCGAGGCCGGGAGGTCGCCGACCGTGCTGATGTAGATCGGCGGCTCGATGTCGAGGAACTTCAGGCACTCCCGGGTGATGTCGTTGCGCACTTCGTCGATCGTATCGACCTGTTCCGTCTGGGAGTAGTTGATCCGAACGGGTTCGTCGAAGACCTCGCTGTGGCGCTTGACCGTGACCCAGATGTACTTGTCGATGGCCGTGCTCAGGACCGCGCCGTAGCCGGTCTCGTAGTATGCCGGCAGGTCGGTGCCCCCGCCGGCGAAGCTGACCCGCATCGGGGTTCGCGAGACGATCAGGGCAGGGCGGCGCCGAGCCTCCCAGCTAGCCATCGCGTCTGGACCAGTCGTACGGGATCTGGTCGGTCGTGGGCGGCATCCGGAGCATCTCGTCCGGATCGTGTGCTTCCGTCCCGGCGTTGGCCAGGATGACCATCTTGTCCCCGTAGGCCTTGTAGCCATTGGCGATACCGGGTGGGATCTGGACCAGCACGTAGTTATCCTCGCCCAGGAAGACCTCCTGCAATTCCCCTCTGGTCGGGGAGTCGTCGCGCAGGTCGTACAGCACGAGCTTGGCGCGGCCGGAGATCACCGCGTTGTTCACCGTCATACGCTGATGGATGTGCCAGGCCTTGACCGTGTCCGGCCACGCGCACGAAAAGTAGATCTCGCCGAACGCGATGAAGTGCGGGTCCGTGGCCTTGAGCATGTGCATGATCTTTCCGCGTTCGTCGACGATCTGGCGCAGCGGGATGACCTTGACGCCATCGATCATCGGACGGCCGCCTCCGCCCGCTCCGACCACCGCAGGTCGCCATCGAGTCGGTTGCCATCGAGTAGCTGGCGAAGCCATTTCAGGCGGGTGAAACGCGGACTGACGAAGTCCTCCGCCGTGAGGCCGACTGCGCGAAACGCTTCGAACAGCTCGACGGCGCCGGATGTCGGGTTCCAACGGAAGCTGAAGGTCGGAAAGGTCCGGGCGAACTTGCCGAAGTCGGTCCGATAGGTCCGCTGATCGGCATCAGGCTGGGCGAGGACCTCGAGGGTTGCTCGGGGCACTGTTCGCACGGCGATCTCGGCGAGATCGATGACCCGATGGTTGAGCTCCTCGGAGCCGGTGTTGAAGGCCTGGTCGTGGACGTCCTGGAGTGGTGCCTCCAGAACGGCCTGGAAGGCGCGGGACACATCCTGGACGTGGACGACCGGGCGCCACGGCGTGCCGTCGCTGAAGACGGTCACTTTCCCGCTGGTCGCTGCCGCCCCGATGAGGCTGTTGAAGACCGTGTCGAAGCGCATCCGGGGGGACAGGCCATAGACCGTCCCATTGCGCAGGAAGGTCGGCGAGAAGTCGTCGCTGGCCAGCGCCGAGATGCCGCGCTCGCTGCGAACCTTGGAGCGCGCGTACTCCGTCTGCGGGTCGAGTGGCGACGCCTCAGTTGCGACGCCGGCGACGGACATGCCGTACATGATGCAAGACGAGGAGAACAGGAAGCGACGGACCCCAGCGGCCCGAGCAAGCTCAGCCAGACGAACCGAGGCACGATCGTTGATGCTCGCCGTCCACCCGGTGTCCAGGTTCCCGATCGGGTCATTGCTGAGAGCGGCCAGGTGGATGACGGCATCGAAACCCGTCACGTCAGCGGCCTCGAGATCGCGGATGTCCTTGCGGATGGTCGGGATCGACCCATCCGGCTCGACCAGCGTGCAGTCGCGGAAGTAGCCGGTGTCGAGGCCGACGACCTCGTGCCCGGCCTGCACGAGCATCGGCGCCATGACGGACCCGATATAGCCCTCGTGGCCGGTGAGCAGGATTCGTTGCGGTGCGCTCATGAGATCAGTGCTGCCTCCGTGGTGATGGATCGGGCGATGTCGAGCAGGGATCGGTCGTCGGTGACCTGGATGAACGGGGCTTCGGCCCGGTCGGCCGCGATCCCGTCGCGGTCGTCGTCCCCGATATAGGGCGTCATGGTCAGATCAAGGTGGTGATCGCGCTGGGCCTGGAACAGCATCCCGGGTAGCGGCTTGCGGCAGGCGCAGCCGGCGTCCCAGTCATGTCGGCAGTAATACGTCCCGTCGATCCGGCCGCCGGCTTCCGCTGCCTCGCCGATCATGCGCGCCTCCACGGCCATCAGGTCCGCCTCGTCCATGACGCCTCGGGCGACGCCAGCCTGGTTGGAGATCACGTACAGGCGATGGCCCGCATCGGTCAGCAGGCGCAGCCCATCCAGGGCGCCGGGCAACCAGCGGAACGCATCGGGGTGACGGATGTATTCGGCTCGCGGCGGCCGCTCGTTGAGGACCCCATCCCGATCGAGCAGGATGGTCGGCTGGCGGGCGAGGAAGGCGGCCGTCGCCGGCAGGCGCTCCAGCGAGCCAACCCCGTAGTAGCGATGGTCGGTCGGATAGGCCAGCAGCTCCCCACGCTCTGCAAGTGTCGGATACAGCGCGGCTTCAAGCGGGATGTCCGCAGCTGGCAGGAGCTGGTGAACGACCTCGCGGCGCAGGATCGCGTAGCCGATCTCGACACCCCCGAGGCCTCCGGTCGAGCGACTTCGGTCGTAGGTCACGATGCGGTCGTCGATCAGGCGCACATTGTCGCGACTGTAACCGTCGGTGTTGCGGTAGATCGTCGTCATCGCCGCCGGATTCGCGGCAGCGAACCGCGCCCACATCCGGTCGAGCTGCATCGGCCAATAGTTATCGCAGTACAGGAGCAGGAAGACGTCATCCAGTGCGTCGATGGCCGCCAGAACGCGGGTTCCGGTCTGGACCTCCGGCGGCGTGATGGAGTAGCTGATGGACACGCCCCAGCGGCGCCCGTCCCCAAAGTGGTCCATGATCACGTCCGGCAGATACCCGAGCAGCATGACGATCCGCTCGATGCCCTGATCACGGAGCTGCTCGACCAGGTATTCGAGGAATGGTCGGTCGTTGATGGCGATCATCGGCTTGGGAACGGCGTCAGTCAGGGGTCGCATCCGGATGCCGAGACCGCCGGCCAGGATGACCGCCTGAGCGGGAGGCTGCGCCAGTGTGGAACGGGTCATCGCTCGATGGGTGATTCCGCGAGTCGAT
This sequence comes from Chloroflexota bacterium, assembly GCA_031407755.1. Classification (GTDB taxonomy): domain Bacteria; phylum Chloroflexota; class Limnocylindria; order Limnocylindrales; family CSP1-4; genus SPCO01. Next base: position 5,891 of record JANOIS010000505.1, read on the forward strand.
CCTCGATCAGGCAGCACGTGACGATGTCGCAGGCGACCGAATGGAGGGACTCGACGAGCCCGTAGGCCCCCAAGGGTGTCGACACCCACAACGCTTCGTCGACCATGGACAGGAGCCGCCCGCCATCGAACCCGAGGAAGCCGATGGTGACCATGCCATTGGCCCGCGCATGCTCCACGGCCCGCACCAGATTGGGCGAGTTGCCGCTGGCCGAGATCACCGCCAGGACGTCGCCGGGTCCGGCCAGGTTCTCGAGCTGACCCGAGAACACCCGCTCGTATCCCTCGTCGTTGGCGAGGGCGCTGAACCACGAGATGTTGTCCGCCAGCCCGATCACCCGAAACGAGGCGCGTCCGGCGCGACGCGTGGCCTTGCCGAGGTCATTGACCCAGTGGCTGGCGGTCGCCGCACTACCGCCGTTGCCGGCCGTGAACACCATCGCGCCGCGGTCGCGGGCGACCCGAAGTCGAGCCACGATGCGCATCAGGGCGTCCATGTCCAGGCGGTCGAGGCTGGCCCTCAGGTCCCGAACGTAGTCGCCGGCGATCGTTCGCGCCGCGGCGTCGGCCGGCATGGCGCTTTCGGCAGCCGCCGCCGACCCAGCCCCGCCGGCGGGTACGTCGGTCACGCTCCTGCTCACGGCCATCGTGGTTGATTCCCCCTGTCGTCTGGTCTGGATGTGGGGCGCCATGGTACCCGAGTCCCCCTCGAACAGGCGCCGAACGAGATCCCGCACCGCAACCACCGGTGCGTTCGGACAACAGCTTTGGGCTCGGAGTGGCGGCCGCGTGATAGGCGGCCGCGTGATAGGCTGCCGCGCTGATGCGCGTCCTGATTCCTGGCAGTGAGGGGTATATCGGCACGGTCCTTTCCCCGTACCTGATGGCCGGCGGCCACGATGTCGTCGGCGTGGACGCGGGCTTTCATCGCGCCGGCTGGCTGTACCACGGCGTCGATCGAGCGCCGGCCTGGACCGCTCTCGACACCCGGTCGATGACGATCGACGACTTCCGTGGGTTCGATGCCGTCGTCCAGCTGGCCGAGATCTCGAACGATCCAGTCGGTGAGCTCGATCCGGAGGTTACCTTCGAGATCAACCACCGCGGCAGCGTCCGGATGGCGCAGCTGGCGCGCGAGGCCGGAGTCGAGCGGTTCGTGTACATGTCGTCGTGCAGCGTGTATGGCGCCGCCGGCGACGGTTTCAGCACCGAGATCTCGGCGCTCCAGCCGTTGACGGCCTACGCTCGGTCCAAGGTCATGGTCGAGCGCGATGTCAGCGCCCTGGCCACTGATTCCTTCTCCCCGACGTTCCTGCGCAACGCCACCGCCTTTGGAGCCTCGCCCCGGATGCGCTTCGATCTGGTCGTCAACGATCTGGCCGGACACGCCTGGACGGAGCAGGTGATCCGGATGGCCAGCGACGGACGGCCGTGGCGCCCCCTGGTCCACATCCTGGACATCAGCCAGGCCATCGCTCGCGTCCTGGAGGCCCCACGCGAGGCCATCCACAACGAGACGTTCAACGTGGGCAGCAACGATCAGAATCATCAGATCCGTGCCGTCGCCGAGATCATCGCCGAGGTCTTTCCGGGCTGCAGTTTGCACATCGGCGACAGCACCGGCGACCACCGGAATTACCGCGCGAGCTTCGACAAGATCCACGAGCGATTGCCCGGGTTCGCCTGTCGCTTCGACGTTCGCCGCGGGGCGGAGCAGCTGCTCGACGTCTTTCGCGCGGTCGACATGACGGTCGAGATGTTCGAGTCGCGGGCCTACACCCGGATCCGCCAGATCCAGCACCTGATGGCCACCGGGCAGATCGACCGGCGCCTGTTCTGGGCGACCGGAGCGGATCGGACATGAACGCCGTCCTGCGAGGCCTGGAGGAGCGCGCCGCGACCGGCCGGCCGATCCGGGTCGGCCTGATCGGGGCCGGGTTCGCCGGCCGCGGGTTCGCCGCGCGGGTGATCCGCCGCACGACCGGGATGCGCATCGTGGCCGTGGCGAACCGGACCATCGCCGGAGCCGAGCGAGCCTATCGCGACGCGGGGATCGACGACGGCGTGCCGGTCACCTCGTCCACTGCGCTCGATGCGGCCATCGCGGCCGGTCGCGCCGCCGTGACGGACGATCCCACCCTGCTGACCGACTCGGCCGGTATCGAGGTCATCGTCGAGGCGACCGGTGACGTGGAGTTCGGGGCATCCGTGGCCGTCCGGACGATCGCCGCGGGCAAGGACCTGATCCTGATCAACGCGGAGCTCGATTCCACCCTGGGTCCCCTGCTCAAGATCAAGGCCGACGCGGCCGGCGTCGTCATCACCGACATGGCCGGTGACCAGCCCGCGGTCATCATGGACCTCGTCGACGAGGTCAGGCTGCTCGGCTTCCGGCCCATCCTGGCCGGCAACATCAAGAGCCTGCTCGATCACCGTCGGACCCCGGACACCCAGCGCGCATTCGCCGAGGCGGCTGGCCAGCGCCCGAAGATGGTCACGTCCTTCGCCGACGGCACCAAGATCGCCGCCGAGATGGCGGTCGTCTCCAATGCGACGGGCTTCGGAGTCGCGACACGGGGCATGCTCGGGCCGCGCGTGGCACGGGTGGAGCAGGCGTCCAGTGTGTTCGATGTCCAGGCGCTCATCGACCGGCCGATCGTCGACTACATCATCGGCGCCGAGCCGAGTTTCGGTGTCTTCGTCCTGGGCCACGAGGAGGACCCGCTGACCCGGCGCTATATGCAGTACTACAAGATGGGCGATGGGCCGGTCTACACCTTCTACCGTCCGTTCCACCTTGGCCCGTTGGAGACGGTGCAGTCCGTTGCCCGGGCCGTCCTGCTCCGTGACGCGGCGGTCGCCCCGCTCGGTGGTCCCGTCACCGAGGTCGTGGCGGTGGCCAAGCGGGACCTGCGCGCCGGTGAGGTCCTCGACGGGATCGGCGGCTTCATGGCCTTTGGTCTGCTGGAGAACAGCCCCGTCGCCCGCGCGGAGGCGCTGTTGCCGATGGGCCTGACCGATGGAGCGGTGCTTGTCCGTGACGTGGCCGCCGACACCGCGCTGTCGTTCGGCGACGTGCGACTGCCGGCGGATCGCCTTGCCACGGACCTGTGGCTCGAGCAGGCACGGCGCTTCGGGCTGGTCGTGCCCGCCGTCTCAGGGCGCCCCGGCTGACCCCGGCAGCGCGGCGTCCGACAGCGACGCGCCCAGGGCCTCCAGGTCCGCGAGCGCCGCGACCACCTTCCGTGCGCCCGCCTCGTACGCGGCCGGGTTCGAGAGCGATGCCTGCAGGGTCGCCAGACTGGCATCGAGGGCATCGCCGTGGGCCGTCCGGAGATCGGCGACGAGCAACGGAGGCGCTCCTGCATCGTCGAGTCCGGCGACTAGATCGACCGTCAGCGACAGGGTCGGATTGATCGAGCGAAGCTCCCGCGCGATATCGCTCGTCTGGACCGTCTGGCTGCCGACCAGATCGGCGAGCCGATCGCGGGCGACGATCAGCCGCACGTCAGCATCGACCAGACTTCGAGCGATCGACGCCCACGCAGGCGAGCTCGGGGTGGCGCTGGACGAGGACGTCGCCGCCGGTGGGGTGGTGGTCGGGCGGATCGTTCCGACGGCACTCGGTGACCCGCTTCCGGCCGGTGGCAGCACGGCATTGCCGGGCGGTCGCAGGAACACCAGCGCGGCGACGGTCAACACCACGGCGGACATGACCGCCGCGAGGATCTCCGGGCTGGCCGCAGCCAGCAATCGATTGGTGGTCGACCCACCGGGTGGCAGCTCGCTCACGGGCTTTAGGACGCGACCTGGACGGACGAGCGGGTGATCTCCTCGGCGACCGCCGCAGGCGTGCTGCCCGCCAGCGCGATGAACGCCAGGACCGAGCCGCCCCGTCCCCTCGCGGGGAGGCTGATGATCAGTCGGTCGTTGGTCCCGGTCGCATCGATCGCCTCGATCGGCGCCTCGAAGGCGACCGTTGTCGGATCCTCATCCATGGGGCCCAGCACGTTTAATCGGCCCTCACTGATGCCGATCAGATACCGAGATCCGATGCGCATACCGACCGTCCCAGCCACATACACACCGGACGCGAGGGTTCGGGCCGGCGCGAAGGCTGGCGTGCCGGTCGGCGGGTTCGCGGGAACGACATGATCGACGACGAGCCGAGGCACGGACGAGGCCGGCGGTGGCGGCTCGCCTCGGCGGCGCCGAGCGCGTGGCTTTGCGCCAGCGGTCGCCGGCGATGGCACCGGCGTCGGGGTGGCTGGTGTCGGTGGCACCCGGCGCGTGGTGGCGGACGCTGGGGCCGGGCTGGCTGGCTTGGATGCGGGTCCGGTCTGGGGCTTGGTCGCCGCCTTCGTCACAGACGGCGTCGCGGACCGGGCCGGTGATCGCGCTGCTCGCCCGGCGACTCTGGTTGCCACCGCTGGAGAGGGGTCCGGCACCGGGGTCACGGCCGTGGGGCCAGTCGCAGCCGATCTGGCGATCGGGGTCGCCTGCAGGACCCGGCTGCTCCGGGTCCTGGTCGACACCAGGGGAGCGCCACACCAGCCGCAGACTGCCGCCCACCCCGCAACCGACGCACGACAGACCGTGCACCGACCGGGCGGGTAGCGCTGGAGCAGGATCAGGGCGACCGGACCGAGGATGGCCCCGAATACGGCCCAGGTCGCGACCTGGCGATCACGACGCGCGGCGAGCCGACCGGCAGCGGCACCGAAGCCGGCGGTCCAGGCGAGGACGATGACGATGGCGATACTGTCGATGGGTTCAGGCTCCTGCGTGCGCTGTCCCGCGCGCGGACAACGGTACGGCATGTCCGACCGATCAGGGGCGTTCACCGGCAAGCGACCGTCTGTCGCCGGTGCGTCAGAGCACTTCGAGGCGTGGGATGGGTGCGACGAGTCGCGCGCCGCGCCGCCGCTGGTCGTCCAGTTGTGCAGCGATCTCCGCGCGGAGGTTCCATGGCAGGATGACGATCACGTCGGGTCGCTCGCGCTCCATCGCCTCCGGAGCGTGGATCGGGATGTGGGTACCCGGCGTAAACCGACCGTGCTTATACGGGTTGCGATCCACGAGGAAGTCGATCAGGTCGGACCGGATCCCGCAGTAGTTGAGCAGCGTGTTGGCCTTGCCCGGGGCGCCGTAGCCGGCGATCGACATTCCGCGCCGACGCTCCTCGATCAGGAACGTGACCAGATCGTGTTTGATGGCTGCCACCCGGACGGCGAATCCGCCGTAACCGTCGGGTCTGTCGTAGCCGGCGTCGTGCTCGGCTGCCCTCAGCGCCTCGACCTGCGACGTGGTGGATCGCGGATCGTCGTCGTGGACCACCCACATCCGCAGGGATCCGCCGTGGCTCGCAAGCTCCTCGACATCGTGGACGCGCAGGCCGTGGCGCGCGAGGACGGACTCCGCACTCAGCAGTGTGTAGTACTGAAAATGCTCGTGATAGATGGTGTCGAACGCGTTGTGATCGATGAGTCGCGCGAGATACGCCACCTCGATGGACAGCAGCCCGTTCGGCGCGAGGAGATGGGCGAGCCCGGCCGTGAAGTCGTTCAGATCCGGGACGTGGGCGAAGACGTTGTTGGCCACGAGCAGGTCCGCCCGCCCGCCCGTGGCCGCAACCTCTCGAGCCACCTCGCGGCCAAAGAACTCGTTGATGGTCGGGATGCCGCGGGCTCGCGCGGTCTCGGCGATATTGCGGGCCGGCTCGATGCCGAGGGCCGGGATCCCGCGCGCGACGACGTGCTGGAGCAGGTAGCCGTCGTTGCTGGCGATCTCGATGACACGTGACGACGGCCCGAGTCCCTGGCGTCGGACGGCCTCGTCGACGAACCGCTCCGCGTGATCCACCCAGCTCGTGCTGAATGACGAGAAATAGGCGTACTCGCGGAAGATCGATCCGGGGGCGATGTAGCTCGGCAGCTGGACGAGCAGACAGGCATCGCAGATCCGGACGTCGAGGGGGTAGAACGTCTCGGGTTCGTGGAGTCGATCGGCGGTCAGGAAGTCCTCGCACGGTGGCGACATCCCGAGATCGACGAACAAACGTTCCAGCGCTGCGCCGCATGCTCGGCAGTTCCGCGACGCGCGCGGCGTCGCCGCTGATGCGGGTGCGTCGGCCCGATCGCTCATCCGCCGACCGAGCCGCCCGGCGCTGGCGCATGGACCGCCACGCTGTCAAGGCCGCGGTCCACCAGGGCGGCGCGCAGCTGGTCCGGGGTCCCGACCAGGATCGGGAAGGTTCCGTAGTGGATCGGCATGACATCGGTCACCCCGAGCAGGCCGGTCGCGAGGGCCGCTGCCACAGGATCCATCGTGAAGTGCCCGCCGATGGGCAGGATGGCGAGGTTCGGCCGGTGGAGCTCGCGGATGAGGGCCATGTCGCCGAAGGCCTGGGTGTCACCGGCGTGGTAGATGCGATAGCCATCCTCGAGCTCGATGACGAAGCCGGCTGGCTCACCCAGGTACAGGGTCGTCTCGCCGCCGGCGTCCCAGTCACCGGCCGAATGGTCCGCGCCGGTCATCGTGACCCGAAGTCCGGCAGCCTCGACGGTCCCGCCCTTGTTCATGCCGATGACCGCGTCTGATCCGCCCGGCAGCCGACGACCCAGCCACAGGCTCATCTCGTGGATGCACGGCCAGACCGGACGGAGTCGGCTAGCCAGCGCGACCGCGTCGCCCATGTGATCGCTGTGCCCATGGGTCACGAGCAGCAGGTCGCAGCGCTCGACCGCGTCGGCCGACATCGGGCTCAGTGGGTTCCCGAACCAGGGGTCGATGAGCACCGTCCGTCCGCCGGCGGTCTCGATCCGGATGCAGGCATGTCCGTACCACGTGATGGTCGTGCCGGCCGGGAGTGCCATGCGTTTGTCTCCTATGTCGTTGAGGGAGTGACCCGGGGCTGTCGGTGCCGATGCTAGCGCGAGTCACGCGGCTACACTCGCGCGGTGCCCGCTACCCAGATCGCCCAGAACCTCGCCTTCATCAACTGGACCGTGCTGACGGGTCTCGCGCTCGGCACCTATGCGGCCGTCGTGCTGCTGCGGCGACGAGCCATGGCGACGCGCGGGTACCTCGGGTTCGCGACGGCCTGCGCGGTCGCGTTCGGGGTGCTGGCGTGGCTCAGCGACGGGGCGCTGCCGGTCACCCTGGGAGCCTCGCCGGTCGTCACGGATCCGGCCTGGGATGTTCCGCGCCGGACGGCCCTGATCGCGTTCTGTGGCCTGGCCGTCGCGGCCCTTGTCACCCGGCGGGTGCGTCCGGGCGCGGCCCCGGCGCTGGAGCTCAGCGCGTTCCTGGCCGGTGCCCTGACGATCGGCGCCGGTGCGCTCGCCTGGGGGGGCGGCTCGTTTGGGACGCTCGCCCTGCTGGTCCAGCTCGCCGTCCTGTGCGCGGCCACCGGGGGCGTCTTCGCGGCGATGATCCTGGGCCACTGGTACCTCGTGACCCCAAAGCTTCCGGAGGCGCCACTCATCTTGTTGTCGCGCGCGCTGCTCGCTGTCGTTGCACTCCAGGTCGTCCTGTTCGTGGCCTGGGTCGCGACGGCCGCCGGACCCGCCGCCGGCGCGCCGTTCAGCGCCCTGACCGGCGACTGGGCGCTGTTCGTCTGGCTGCGTCTGATCGTGGGGCTGGCGTTTCCGCTGGTGGTCTCGTGGGCGGCTGTCCAGACCGCACGGACGCGGTCGATGGAGTCGGCCACCGGCCTGCTGTATATCAACGTCGGGACGATCGCGGCTGGCACGATCCTGGCCGCGGGTCTGTTCTTCGGCGCGGGGCTGCTGGTCTAGGAGGCATGCACGGATGAAACAGGACAAGGACTGGATCCCGGACGCGACGGACCTCGATTGGATCGAGTCGTTGTCCGGCGACCCACATCCGGCGCTCGCCGCGATCGAGGTGGCCGCCGAGCCACTCGACGTCCCGATCGTGGACCGTCACAGTGGCCGCGTGTTGCAGG
>JANOIS010000511.1:0-7502 GCA_031407755.1 Chloroflexota bacterium
GAGCAACAACGCCAGGGCCGGGACGGCGGCCGGCTCGAGAATCACGGCGATGGGGATCAGGATCGCGGAGCCCGCGAGCACCGCCTGGACCGCGAGATGCGGCGGCAGCAACGGGTTCTGCCAGAGGTCCCGCGCCTTCGCCTGGGCGAACAGATACGCGGTGTAGACGGCGGTTGCGACGGCCAGCGGCAGGCCGGCGACGGACAGGATCGTCTGGAGTCCGACGCCCTGGTCGGCAAGGCCCAGTGCGGTCAGCACGCTGATCGCGAAGTGCAGCCCGAGCACGAGGCCGTAGGCGCTGATGATGACGGCACCGCGAACGAGCCAGCTGCGCCACTGCGGTCGGGTGAAGATGTAGATGAAGCGACCGGGATGTTCGAGATCGGCGAGGAGGATCAGGCCGGTCAGGCCGAGGAATCCACCCGCGAGGATCGGTGCCATCCATTGCCAGAGTGGCCCCCCGCTGGCGGTCACGCCCGCCATGAGGAGCAGCAGCGGAACGATGTAGGCCCCCGCGGCGATGCCTTTGGTCCAGGTGTAGAGGCTGACCCGCCAATCCCACGGAGCTCGATGCGTGACGTCGTAGGCGAGGAGCGCGGCCGCCGAGCTATTGGCGAAGTTCGGGTGTCCGGACTCGACGATCATGGGGCCCGTCTCCTTCTCGCTCCACATGTAAACGGGCCCCTCCGGGCTGCGCGCCGCGAGCGGGTCGAGCGTCGCCTGATGGGCACCCTTGTAGAAGACGCCGGGTCGCGTCTCCTTCTCCGGCCGACGCACCTGGACCGCTTCGCGGTTGATGATCTGGGCGACCTTCGAGGTGGGGTCGTTGAGATCTCCGACGAGGATCGCCTCGGCCGGGCAGACGACGACGCAGGCAGGTTCGAGGCCGACATCGATGCGCTGGGCGCAGAAGTTGCACTTCTCGGCCGAGTGATCCTCCGGGTTGATGAAGATCGCGTCGTACGGGCAGGCCGCGATGCACGCCTTGCAGCCGATGCACGAGTCCTTGTTGAAATCCACGATGCCGTCGGGTCGGGTGAACATCGCGGACGTCGGGCAGGCGGCCACGCACGGGGCGTCGCTACACTGATTGCAGCGCGTGACCTGGAAGTCACGACGCACCTGGGGGAACGTGCCGACCTCGACGGCCTTGACGTATGTCCTCGTGACGCCGAGCGGGACCTCGTTCTCCGACTTGCAGGCCGTCGTGCAGGCGTGACAGCCGATGCAGCGCTCCTGGTCGAGCACCTTGACCCAGCGCGGGCCGAGCGCGTCGAGCTGGATGAGGGGAAGCGGCGCGGCGTCCTCTCCTGACAGCTGGGATGTCACCTGCGACGTCATCGCACTGTCTCCGCTCCTACTCAATCCGCCGGGCCTGAAAATCAGGCTGAGAGCGCTCGAATCCGTTGTTCGACGCTGTCGCACACCGTTCGACAGAGGGCTTCGATGGTGGGGTCCGAGATCTGATAGCGCACCGATTTGCCAGCGCGACGGCGGGAGACGATCGCCCCCTCCCTCAACCGGCGAAGATGCTGGGACGCATTGGCCAGGGAGATCCCCGCGGCTGTGGCGACTTCCTGAACGGAACTCTCGCCGCGGTCATGGAGCGCCCGCACGACGCGCAGCCGGGTCGGGTCCCCGAGCAGCGAGAAGTGCCGGGCCACGGCTTCGAGCATCGAATCAGGGATCACGTTCACGTTCCGCGGGACGCTATCATCATTCAATCACATGCGCAACAATCAGAATCAAGGACGGTGATCGCCCCGAACCTCGCCGAGGATCGCGATCCGACAGTCAGCACCGTGGAACCTCGGCCGTGGCTGCACCCATGGTGAGTGGGCGGCGATGCCCGTTCTTCAGATCAGCGACGACCTTTCCTGTATCGAACAGCCCCGTCGCCTCGTCTATCGAGATGAAGTCCTTTGGCCAACCTAGAACGAGACCATGACCACCTTCAACGCGATCCCTGACCGACCGAGGCTCACCGCCAGCGCCCTTCGAAGCTGGCTCCCGCCGTTCCTGCGGCGGTTCCCGTACCTGGTGACGGCCTATGTCGTGCCGGGTCGGGTCTCACCGCGCCTCCGCGAGGCAACGATGCTCGGCGTCACGTCGGTCAGCCGCTGTGCGGCCTGTGGCCGGGTCCACCAGCGCTGGGCTCGGGCCACCGGTCTCGCACCTGACGACATTGGGATCATCGGGTCCATCGATTCGGCTGGATATGCCTACGGGCAAGCCCTCGCGGCGCGCGGGCCGCACCATGTGAACCCGCCGCAGTCCCTGAGTGGTCGCCATCGCCGCGAGCTCGAAGCCGCAGGGTTCACGATGCAGCTCGCGAATCTTGCGGGGAACCGATTCCTGCCTGTCCCCGAAGGGATCTCACGGCTCCAGATCGGTGGGATGCTGGCGGCTCGCACGTATGACCTGGCCATGCGCCTTGCCGACCGCCTTGGTCTTCGCAGGGCGCGCCGACGGATCACCGCTGGTGCCCACGGTGATGTGCTCGAAATCGGTATCGGCACCGGACTCAACCTCGCCGGGTACCCACCCGGCGCGTCGCTCCAGGGGATCGACCAGAGCGAATCGGCCCTCGCCATCGCCGATCGACGCGCCCGTCGCCAGGGGCTCCGAGTCATCCTGACCGCCGGCGACGCAGCCGCTCTGCCCTATGCCGCGGCCGCATTCGACGTCGTCGTCGGGACCTTTGTGCTGTGCTCCGTGGGCGATGTGCCATCGACCCTCAGTGAGATCCGCCGCGTCCTCCGAGTCGGCGGGACCGTCCGGCTCCTCGAACATGTCCGATCCAACGTGGGTCCCATCGCCAGCGGGCAGCGGCGGCTCGCCCCGATGTGGGCGCGGCTCGCGGGTGGCTGCCGGTTGGATCAGGATGTTCGGGCGGCCCTCGAGCAGGCAGGGTTCGACGTTACCGAACAGCGCTCGCAGGCGGGTGGAGCGCTGGTCGAGGTGGTCGCCGTGGATAGAACCCGTTGATCACTCGAAGGTGCGCGTTCCGGTGCGCTGGAAGGAGACATCGAGCAGGATGAGGGACGGGACCCCATCGCGAACTGGCCGCCTGGGCTGGCTTCGCGGCCTTCCATTCCTGATCGTCATCACCGTGGTCGGCGTTGGGTGCGGGCCCGTAGCTTCAGCTACGGGCGAGCCAAGTCTTGCGGCGACGGCTGGCGGCCTGATCTCGCCCGTCCAGCTCGAAGCATTACTTGCGACGACGGACCCGTTCCTGGTCAATGTCCACGTCCCGTACGAAGGGGAGCTCGCGGGAACGGATGGATTTGTGCCGTTTGATACGGTCGCGACCAATGCTGCAACGTTTCCGGCGGACCGGTCGGCGCTGATCGTCGTCTACTGTCGAAGCGGGTCGATGAGCGCCATCGCCGGCCAGGTGCTCGCCGATCTGGGCTACAAGAACGTTCTGGACCTCGCCGGAGGGATGATCGCCTGGCGCGCTCAGGGGTTCGAGGTCGTCGATCGGGGTGGAGGGTAGTCGCCGCGCGGAGGCCCGGTTCAGACCGTCAGTGACAGACCTTCCCGACCGGGCTCGATCTTGATGGGGCTTCGGCCGGCCATCGACGCGTGGAGCAAGTCGAGGGTCGCGTCGTCGTGGCTGGGGTCGTGATGGAAGGTGACGAGGCGGTCGACCAACGTCGCCTCGGCGAACGCCGCAACCTGCTCGAGGGACGAGTGTCCCCAGCCTGAGCGTGACCGATACTCATCGCTCGTGTATTGGGCGTCGTGGATCAGGATGTCCGCTCGGGCGGCGAGATCGAAACCTGACGTCCAGCGGTTTGAATCGGGGAAGCGTCGGGCTCCGAGCGCCGGCTCATGATCGGGCAGATAGGCAAGGCTCCGCAAGCCTTCGCTGATCCGGTAGCCGACCGTCGGTCCGGGATGTACGACCAGGGCAGACTCCACCGTGAGTGACCCGATCCTCGCCGGACCTTGCATCGAGTCGTGGAGCACGACCCGCGGACCGAGGTCGCGCAGGCGGACCGGGAACAGGGGAGGGGAGAGATAGCGCCCCAGTCTGGTCCGGAGGTCGGCTGTGGTCGATGGCGGTCCCCAGATGTGGACCTCGCCGGTCCCCCGGAAGAACGGTGCGAAGAATCCGAGACCCTGGATGTGATCCATGTGAAGGTGGGTCAGCAGGATGTCGATGCGCGGCGCGTCGGCAGAAACCGTTTCACCGAGCCGCCGGATGCCACTTCCGGCATCGAGGACGATGAGGGTCCCATCGTCAGCGCGGACCTCGACACAAGCCGTATTCCCGCCGTAGCGCATGGTCTCGGGGGCGCAACTCGGCAGGGAACCGCGTGTTCCCCACAGCGTGACCTTCATTCCGACGGCCAGAACAATGCGATCGCGCCGAGCAATCGACCACCCTGTCCCCGGAGGGGGAGCGAGGTGGCCTGGATCGCGCGTCGAACCCCATCGACGCCCGCGATCGTGAGCGGCGCATGGACGGCCCGCTCTTCTCGCAGGGCGAGCACGAGCGGGACGACGTCAGGTGCGAGTTCATGGCCTGCCTCGTCGCCAGGTTGGAAGGCGGCGAGCCAATCGGCCATCGACAGTTCACCGACGTCATCGAAGCGAAGACCGAGGAGCGGTTCGGCAGAGTCATTGAAGTAGATCAGGTTGCCCCGCGCATCGATCAGAAAGACCGGCGTGTCGAGATAGCTGGCCAGCTGGCGAAGCAGGATCAACTCGACCGGCCACTGCGGGGCGGGCGGCGAAGGGTGGTCGCTCACGTTCTCGTCCGGGGACGCTTGGGACACATCCGTCTCCGTTGCGACGTTCAGGCTGACGTCCGACGCTGCCCTCCAGAGGTCACGATGTCTGAGCTGAGGCAGCCGCCGGCGCGGCGGGCAGATCGGCTTTCGAAACCTGCGGGATCGGCGACCCATGGTCAATATGCACCGGTGACTGTGACACACCAGCCGAGTGGAGGCGAGCGGTGAAATACCGGTGGGCCAACATTGCCGTTGCGATGTCGGCGATTTCGGTGCTGTTCACCCTTCCGCATTCATACGAAGATTTCGCGAACGGGATTCCGGCCGGGTTCGGCCTCGACCTAGGAGTCGCCCTCGATGATCGCGGGACTCGCGCTCAATCTGCCCCTTGAGCTGCGCTACGTGATCGGACGCCTGCGAGGCCGGTCTGCTGCCGAGAGCATCTCGGTCGAGGATGCAATGGCCCTCGTTGCCGGCGACAGGCCGGTCCTCGACGTGCGCAAGCCGGAGGAATGGGCAAGCGGTCACATCCCGCTCGGCCAACTCAGCGGGCGGCTTGCTGAGGTTCCGGATGAGCCCATCCTGAGATCTCTCGAAGCGGGAACCGCAGTGAAGTGGCTGCGGACCTGCTTGCCAAGCGCGGCCTCCAGGCCCGGAGCGTCGCCGGTGGCATGGATCCATGTCGAGCCAAGATGTATCGTTTGCGGCGAACTGGCCGTCATTCACGGTAGAGCGGATGCGCATCGGAGCGCGCCGACGTCACTGATCTACAGGGAGTACAAGATGACGATCCAGTACGACAAGAAACCCAACTGGTTTGCCGCGAGTTGGTTCGGCCAGTTCATGGCGTCGGGCCTCGGTCGCGCGGCGCGTATCGTCGGGGGTGTGGCCTTGATCGCAGGCGGTCTGCTTGCCGTTGGCGGGACCACCGGCTACATCATCGCCACCATCGGCCTCGTCCCACTCCTGGCGGGTCTCTTCGACGTATGCGTCTTCAGTCGCCTGTTCGGCGGCCCGTTCTCCGGACCGGAGATCCGGGCCTGCGCCAAGCGCTGAGCGGCCGTCCGGGAGGTCAGGAGATTCGCGAGCGACCTCTCCGGGCCGCCTCGTTGTTCGGTGCCCGAGATCCCGTCCATCGCTCGTCCGAGGACGCCGCCTTCGAGGCGGCACTCGCGGCGGAGTTGCCACGGTTGGCGCGCCTGGCGTGGCACCTCGCTCGCGACTCGGTCCTCGCTGAGGACTTTGCCCAAGAGGCCGCCACTCGGGCGTGGTCTCGGCGGCGTCAGCTCCGTGCCGGCGCTCCGGTCGGACCATGGCTGAACCGGATTCTGGTCAACCTCGTCATCGACCGGTCACGGGCGCATCAAGACGAACTCGCGATCACCGACATCGAGGAGCGGTGGCATGACAACGATTACACCGTCGATCCGGAACAGGTGCTCGCCCGGGCTGAGCAACGCGATGAGCTCGAGGACGGCCTCGTTCGTCTTCCAGCCGGCTATCGGACCGTGGTCCTCCTCCACGACGTCGTCGGCTGGCCGGTGCCGGCCATCGCCCAGGCGATGCGGATCGGCCTTCCGGCTGCCAAGCAGCGACTCCGCCGGGGAAGGATGATGCTGGTGACGGCTCTCGCCGACGGGGATCCCAAACGTGCCGCGAGCCTGGCCCAGCCCGTTCGCTGCTGGCAGGTGCGGCGCCACATCTCTGCCTACCTTGACCAGGAGCTCGAGCCGGAGACGCGCGCCGCGGTCGAGGGCCATCTGGTCGCCTGCCCGACCTGCCCCCCCTTGTACGCCAGCCTCGTTGGCGTCCGGAGCCGACTGGGTGCCCTGCGCGATCCCGACTCCGTCGTGCCCGACGAGATCGCGGAGCGGATTCGGGCGGGCTCACGGCTGGTCAGGACCGCAGGTGGGAAGGTGGCGCCGTCCGGCGGAATGTGACCTGCGGCAGGCCGGATCGGGCCAAGTGGCACTCATCAGTGTCTGCGCATATATCCATATTCAGGCCATGGACGAGATCACGATCCTCCAGGCCGCGGTCCTCAAGACCCTCGCGAGCCCGCGACGCCTCGCGATCCTGCACGCGCTCGCCAGCGGCCCGATCGAGGTCGGCCGCCTGGCGGAGGCCATCGGAACGAGCCAACCGAACGTGTCGCAGCATCTAGCCGTGCTCCGAGGCGCGGGCATCGTCGAAGCCGAGCGCGAGGGCCGGGAGGTCCGCTACCGCCTGGCGGACCCCGACGTCCTGGTCGCCTGCGGACTCATGCGGACCGTTCTCGAGCGACGTCTGACCCGTCTCGGCGAGATCGCGGCAAACGCGGTCAATGCGTCCGCGGACCGCGCCCCGGTCGTGCCCGGTGCGGCACGCCCACCATCCATTCCCACCCACTCAGCTTCGAGGTGATAGTCATGGACGAGCCCCTGAACCTGGTCCTGTTCTCCGGGACCGACGACAAGCTGAACGCTGCTGCGGTCCTGACCGCCGGCGCAGCGGCCCTCGGCAAGCCCGTCAACGTCTTTCTCCAGTACTGGGCACTGGACGCCTTCCGGGCCGACCGGATCGCGGCCGACCACGGGCTGGCCCCGGAGGCCGGTCCAGAAGGTCGAGCTGCGGTCGACAGCCTGCGGGCCGCCGGTCAGGCGAGCTGGGCCGAGACGCTTCGCCTGGCCAAGGAGCTGGGCGGGGTCGACATCCAGGCCTGCTCGCTGTCGATGGACCTGCTCCACCTCGAGGCAACCGATCTCGACCCACTCGTCGACG
>JANOIS010000037.1:0-3938 GCA_031407755.1 Chloroflexota bacterium
GACGAGGGGGCCCTCGGCGCACAGTCCAAGGCAGCCGACACGCTTGATCACAACGTCCGTGATGCCGCTTCCGGCGATCTGCTCCCCGAGGCCCAGAAGGACGTCGTGCGACTGGATGGACAGGCAGCTGATGGCCTCGCACACGTACGCCGACGCCCGCGCCGGACCCTCCAGGATAAGGACGTCGCCGGGCGGCCGACGCACGGGTCGCTCGGGCGTTGCGGGCGGCGGTGATTCGGTCATAGGGTCTGGAGCCGCGCCACGAGTTCGTGCGCGTCCACGCGACCCTGGACCTCGCCGTCGAGGATCGCGGCGGGCGCGAGGCTGCACGAGCCAAAACAGCGGCCGGTCAGAAGGGAGAGCCTGCGGTCGGCGGTCGTCTCATTCGGTTTCACACCGAGCCCCGCCCGGATCGACGCCAGGAGCTCCATTGCGCCATTGATGTAGCAGGCCGTGCCGGTGCAGACCACGCAGGTGTGCTCGCCCCGCGGCTCGAGGGTGAAGTAATGGTAGAACGTGGCCACGCCGAACACCTTCGAGGGCGGCACGGCGAGGCTGTCGCTGATGTACCTCAGGGCGTCGTCGTCGATGTAGCCAAACGTCTCCTGCGCCGAGTGGAGCGCCTCGATCAGGGCGTCGGGACGGTTCCCCAGGCGGCGCATGCGCGTTTCGACGATGCGCCAGCGCGGGTCGTCGCTCGGCGCTACAGGCTTGGCTCTGCTGACGGGCACGACCCTCCTCCCGTAGAAAATCCTATCATGACGGCGCGAGTCCAAGTGTCATGAGCCGGCGCGTCCATCGGGTCCCGGCGCGGCTCTATCTGCGCTCGGGGCGCTGGTCGCTTACAGGCCACAGCGACCACGAGGAGGTGATTGTCCCGGCCACGACCGGCATTCGAAAGCAGCTGACGGAGAACGACCGAAATGTACGTCGACCTGTCGCGAAGGTGCTTTGCTCTTCTGACTCGATGCTGCCATGGTACCCAGCGATGGCTTCACGGACATGATCGGGCTCGACTCGGCGTCTCTTGAGTTCGGTCTCAGGGCGCTACTTACGCTCTTCGTCGTCATCGATCCCGCCGGACTGGTGCCGGTGTTCGTCTCCCTGGCCGGCGGGCGCTCGGCCAAGGCTCAGGCGACGATCGCCCGACGCGCCGTCCTCATCGCCGGAGCCATCCTGTTGTCGTTCTCTGTGATCGGCGGCCCGGTGCTGGCATATCTCGGGATCAGCGTCGCCGCGCTCCGGGTCGCCGGCGGCATCCTGCTCTTCCGCATCGCGGTTGACATGGTGTTCGCGCAGTTCCGACGCGAAACCACCGAGGAGGAAGCTGAGGCTCGAGCCAAGGAGGATATCTCGGTCTTTCCGCTGGCCATCCCGCTGATCGCCGGACCCGGTGCCCTGGCCAGCATCCTGATCCTGACGAGCGAGGCGCGGGACGAGCCAACGGCCTTCGCGCTCGTCCTTGTCAGTGCCGCCGTCGTCCTGATCGTGGCGTACGTCTTCCTGCGTGCGTCGGCACGGTTGGCCCGCCTCCTGGGACAGACCGGCATCAACGTCGTGACGCGCGTACTCGGGCTCCTTCTCGCGGCGCTGGCTGTCCAGTTCGTGGCCGACGGCGTTGTCGAACTCGGACTGACATTCGGGGCGTGAGGCCGATGCTGCGGACCCTGGCATGATCGGCCGACCCGGATGCCGAGCAAAAGCGTGATAGTGGAGCCCGATCCGGGACCAAGCTCGTGGCATGCCCTCGACCCCGCTGAAGCCAGCTCCCGCCTGGCGGTCGTGCCCGGTGATGGGCTGGCCGCCGATGAGGTGGCCCGTCGCCTGGGTAGGTACGGCCCGAACCGGCTGACCGAGGCGGCCCGGCGGCCGCCGTGGCTGGCTTTCGTCGACCAGTTCCGCAACCTGCTGATCGTCGTCCTGATGGGCGCTGCGATCCTCGCCGGGCTCGTCGGCGACTTCAAGGACACCGTTGTCATCGGCGTCGTCCTCCTGTTCAACGCGGTGATTGGCTTCGTACAGGAGCACCGGGCTGAGCGCAGCCTCGAAGCCCTCAAGCGCATGCTCGTGGCCACGGCCCGCGTGCGTCGCGACGGCGTCGTCAAGGACGTCAGCGCCGAGGATCTCGTCCCCGGCGATGTCGTGCTCGTCGAAGCCGGCGACCGGCTGCCCGCCGCGTCGACGACTTGGCTTCGCTCAGCGCGGACACGCTCGCGCTGCAACCAGCATGACCGAAGACCGGTGTCCCAGATCGGAGGAATGACCGAACGAGCACCCTCCGGCCGAGCCAAACTACCCGGATGACCCCCATCCGAGCGCTCGGTGGTGCCGCAGTGCTGGCCCGCTACGAACGTGCCTGGCTCCGGCCCGACGTCGTCGCCGGAGTGACATTGGCGGCCTACCTGGTCCCGCAGGTGATGGCCTACGCCCAGCTCGCCGGGCTGGACCCTGTCGTGGGTCTCTGGTCCGCCATCATGCCGGCCGTCGTCTACGCGCTCGTCGGGACCTCGCGTCACGTGTCGACGGGCCCGGAGTCGACGACCGCGATCATGGTCGCCGCGGCGGTCGGGCCACTCGCAGCCGGCGACCCGCTTCGCTACGCGGCCCTGACCGCGATGCTCGCGCTCCTCGTGGGAGCCATCTGCCTCGCCGGCGGCGTTCTCCGACTCGGCTTCCTCGGCGATCTGCTTTCGCACCCGATCCTCGTCGGCTTCATGGCCGGGGTGGCGATGATCATGGTCGTGTCGCAACTCGAGCGTGTGACCGGCGTCCCGATCGAGGGTGGGACCGTTCTTGGTCAGCTGGCCGACTTCGTGTCCAACCTCGGGGCCATCCACGCGCCGACCCTTGCCCTTGCCCTGGGCGTGGTCGTGTTCCTCTTTGCCGCGAGGCGCTGGACGCCGTGGTTGCCGGGGCCCCTTGTCGCCGTGATCGGAGCGACCGTGCTCGTCGCCACCCTCGGGCTCGACGCTCAAGGGGTGGCGCTCGTCGGCACGATCCCGTCCGGTCTGCCGCCGGTCGGCATCCCAGCGGTCCTGCCGGTCGACCTCGCCTACCTGACCGCCGCGGCGCTCGGGATCGCCCTGGTCGCGTACACCGACGACATCCTCACGGCCCGTGCCTTCGCGACCCGCAATGGCTACGTGATCGATGCGAACGCGGAATTGTTTGCGCTCGGCGGTGCGAATGTCGCCGCGGGACTGACCAGTGGTATGCCCGTCAGCAGCTCTGGCTCACGGACCGCCATCGTCGACAGTGTCGGTGGACGCAGTCAGCTGGCCGGGATCGTCGCGGCCGCGTGCGTGGTATTGATCCTGCTGGCGTTTGGGGATCTGCTGGCGCGCTTTCCATCCGCTGCCCTGGGCGGGCTCGTGGTGTATGCCGCCTGGCGGTTGATCGATGTCGTCGGATTTCGCAGGCTGGCGCGTTTTCGGCCGAGTGAGCTCGGTCTCGCCCTCGCCGCGACCGGCGGCGTGCTGCTCGTCGATGTCCTGGCCGGCATCCTCGTGGCGATCGCCCTGTCGGTCGTCGACCTGTTCGCACGGGTCGCACGGCCACGGGCGGCCATCCTGGGTCGGGCGCCGGGGGTGGCCGGACTTCACGACATCGAGGACTATCCAGACGCCGTGACGATCCCGGGCCTGGTCGTCTTCCGCTACGACGCGCCGCTCTGTTTCGCGAATGCGAACGACTTCAAGAACCGGGCCCTGGAGGCGGTGGACGCCCAAACGGAGACCGTTGAGTGGTTGCTCTTGAATGCGGAAGCGATCGTCGAGATCGACCTCACCGCGGCGGACGCGCTGGGCGAGCTGCACGACGAGCTCGAGCGGCGGGGCATCGTGCTCGCGCTGGCCCGCGTGAAGCACGATCTCCGCGCGCAGCTCGAGCGGATCGGGCTGGTCACCCATATCGGCCAGGATCGCCTCTTCGCCACGCTC
>JANOIS010000092.1:0-2414 GCA_031407755.1 Chloroflexota bacterium
GCTGGCGGGCGCGGCTCGGGCGCTGGTACCCCGGGGCGCGCGCCTGATCGTGCAGGGATCCGGGGATCCGGCACTGGCGGATGGGTTCCGGGCACTCGCCGAGGCGTCGCCACGGAGCGTCGCGTTCATCGAACGGTTCGACCGGGCGATGGCGCGCCGGATCTACGCTGGGGCGGACTTCTTCGCGATGCCCTCGCGGTTCGAGCCATGCGGGCAGGGCCAGATGATCGCGTTGCGCTACGGGACGCCGCCGATCGTGCATCGCACGGGCGGCCTTGCGGACACCGTGATGGACGAGACGCTGCATCCGGGAGAGGGGACCGGTTTCGTGTTCGAGGACACGACGATCGCTGGGTTGGTCGCGGCATCTGAGCGCGCGTTCGCGTTCCGGGCTGCCGGCGGGGAGCCATGGGAAGCGCTGCTGGATCGAGGCATGGCGGTCGACTTCGACTGGGTCACGGGCTCGGCTCCGACGTACGTCGGAGCCTACCGCCGTGCCGTCGCGATCCGACGTGCGTAGCGCGTTCCGCCGACCGCCGCCCCGCGACCCACCTGTTCCTTCGTGCCCCGACCCTCGTCAGTCGCCGAGGGCCCGAAGCAGCGCCGCGATCGTCTCGACCGGGTGGGTGCGGTGGGGTGAGTGCGGGGCTCCGGCGATGCTGATCACGTGATCCGCTCCGATCCGGCTCGTGAACGCGGGGACCGCCGAATCCGGCAGGTACCCGCCAACTGCCGGATCACCACGGACGACCCAGATCGACACGCCGGCAGCAGCCGGATCCGCGAGATCCGCGAGCCCACCGTCCCAATCGCCGTTGTCGAGCAGGACGGATCGGGCGGCCGCTTCATCGAGCTCCGTCAGCGCTTGGGCTTTGGCCAGGATGTCACCGGCGTGCCAGCCGGGGTTCTTGCGGCCGACCGCCACGATCGCTTCATCGATATCGTCGTACGTCCGCTCATCCGGATCCGCGGTCAGCGAGGCCATCAGCGCGTGTGACAGCGCCGGTGGATCGACGAGCACGATGGTCGAGGGTCGCAGACCGGCGACCGGCAGGGCGGCCGCCGTCATCGCGCCCCAGCTGTGACCGATGACCTGGAGGTCGTCTCGCTCAAGATCGGCGGCCCGGACGAACGCGACGAGATCCGCCGCGTTGTCCCGAAATCGGTGGTGGCCCTGCCAGTGGCCGGTGTGGCCGTGTCCGGGCAGGTCCACCGCAACAACGCGCCGACCGTTGGCGGCCAGGGCCGGCCCGACGCGCCACCACGTCGCCGCGGACGACGTCACGCCGTGGATCAACAGCACCGGCCGCGCCGAAGCCCAGCCCCAGGCCAGTGCCGAGAAGGGGATTCCGGCCGCCTGGACCACCAGCCGATCCCCGCCTACCGGCGCATCGAGCGCGGCCGCGACCGGGCCCGGGAGAAGAGGCTCGATCATCGCCGGGACCGTAACAGGTGACCGGCTCCCGTGGCGGCTAGAATCGCCGCTCCTCGATATCGATCCGTCGGAGGTCCGTCCCATGTCCAACCAATTCGTGGTCCAGTTGAAGAACGAGGCCGGCGCCATGGCCAACCTGGCTGAGGCGCTTGCCGTTCGGAGCATCGATCTTCGCGCTATCGGCGGCGGCAGCATCGGTGATTCCGGTCACGTGATCATGACCACCGCCGACGACGATGGGACCAGGGCCGTCCTCGATGAAGGCGGTTACACCTATATCGAGGGCGAGTCGCTGGTCACCGAGGTCGATGATCGGCCGGGCGGCATGGCCCGCCTGTCACGCGCACTCGCGGATGCGGGGGTCAACATCCACGGCCACCTCTTCCTCGGTCGTTGGGGGGATCGTGCGATGTTCGCCTTCGTGGTGGACAAGCCGGATATCGCCCGCCCCATCCTGGAACGCAAGGGCTGAAGCGACGACGCCGCGGAGCGTCGGCGCACCGACAAATGGTCCCGCTACTACCCCCACCGATAGTCCGTCGCTATGCTCGCCTTGAAATTTGAGGGGAGTGAAGGATCCATCATGAGTGGACGCTGGAACAAGGCCCGCACCGTATCGATCGTGCTCGCATCGTTGCTCGCGATGTCCGCGGTCGCTTCCGCCGACGCGGCGACGATCAAGCGCACGTGGACTGCGCGGGTGGGCAAGGACGCGGTCAATGGCACCGCTGTGCTGCGCGCGTACACCAGCGGGACCGGCGTTCTGACCATGAACTTGAAGCGCCTCAATCCGAACACGACGTACGGGATCCAGATCCGGTCCGGGACGTGCGCGTCACTGGGAACGGTACGCGCCACGATCTACCGGGTCCCGACCAGTGCGACCGGGGTCGTCGACACCTATCGGAATGTGCCGAACGACAAGATGAACGACATCTGGAGGGCCGCCCGCGCCGGCTCGATCGTGATCCGCTTCGGC
>JANOIS010000103.1:0-3399 GCA_031407755.1 Chloroflexota bacterium
TGGGCTGACCCTGCTGTACTGGCTGGCCGAGGCGCTGCGCACCTACGACCGCGACCTCGGGGTGAGCGCTCCTCCTCTGCCGGTCATCGCCCACGGCGGACCGCCGGCCGGTGTCCACATGCCCGGGCCGTCATTCCGACCGGTGCTGGGTGCGCTCGGCATGGGCATGTTGATGCTCGGTCTGGTCTTTGGTGGCTGGCTGCTCGCGGTGGGTGTCATCGCCCTCGTGGCGACGCTGATCGGCTGGCTCGTCGATGCACGCCAGGAGTTCGTCAAGACGGTCGAGGCGGACACGAGCGGACATCTCGAGAATGTCCCTCGGCCGCGAACCCCGTCGGCCCTATTCTGGGTGCTGTCCGTGCTGTTGGTGGGCGGCGTGGTCCTCCAGGCGGGCTGGTTGCCGCCACGTGACGTGAGTGGCGGCGTGGGCGCGACCGGCTCCGCAGTGCCGGGTGGCGCCGGCGGCCCGGGCGCATCGCCGGCCGGTCCGGAAGCGGACGTGGTGATCCACGCCAAGGATGTGGCCTTCCTGGAGCCGACGATCACGGCCCCCGCCGATGCTCCCTTCACGCTGGCTTTCGTCAACGATGACCCCGGGACCCCGCACAACGTCGAGATCAAGGACGGCTCTGGCGCGAGCGTGTACAAGGGCGCCATCTTCCCGGGCGTGGAGACGCAGATCTATGACGTGCCGGCGATCGCGGCCGGTACGTACGCGTTCATCTGCACCGTCCATCCGACCATGACCGGGACCGCGACCCTCGAGTAGGGCGCCACACCCGCCAAGGTCACGAGGTTCCCGCCACGCCGCGCCGTCCGATCGCCATCGCCCTCGCCATCGCGCTCATCACGACCGCGGGCGTCTGGCTGCTGACGCGGTCTGGCAGCGGTGAACCGCGGGCGGTCATCGGCCAACCGGCACCAGCGATCACCGGCACGACCCTCGACGGCGAGCCGTTCGACCTGGCCGACTACGCCGGGCGCCCGGTGGTGCTCAACTTCTGGGGTCCCTCGTGCGTGCCCTGCCGCGACGAGTTTCCGTTGTTCGTGACCAAACTTGCGGAGCATGCCGCGGATGGCCTCGCGATCGTCGGGGTCCTGACCGACGATCCGGCTCCGCCGGCACGGGACTTCGTGGCCGACTTCTCGGCCTCCTGGCCGACGGTCGAGGACCCTGCGAAGGAGATCAAGGCGCGCTACCGGGTCGTGGCCCGGCCGCACACGTTCTTCATCGATGGCGCGGGCGTCGTCCAGGCGCAGCAGATCGGGGAGCTGCGGGAGGCCGATTTCGAGCGGTACTACGCGCGGATCGCGCCTTGACCATTGCCGTTGAGCGGCTGGTCAAGCGATACGGCGATCGAACCGTCGTCGATGATGTGTCGTTCACCGTCGCCGCGGGTGAGGTCGTGGCGCTGCTCGGGCCCAACGGCGCTGGCAAGACGACGACGATCGAGATCATCGAGGGCTATCGACCCGCCGACGCCGGGACAGTTCGAGTGCTCGGGGAGGATCCGGCGCGGGCGGACCGTGCTTTGCGGGGCCGCGTCGGCCTGATGCTTCAGGACGGCGGCTTCGATATGCGTGCTCGACCGCGTGAGACCCTCCGCCAGTACGCGGCCTTTCACGCTGAGCCGGTCGACCCCGAGGCGATCCTCGACCGTGTCGGGTTGGGGACGGTGGCAAGCACGCCGTACCGTCGACTGTCCGGTGGCGAGCGCCAGCGGCTGGCCCTGGCGGTGGCCCTCGTCGGGCGGCCCGAGGTGCTGATCCTTGACGAGCCCACAGCCGGCATGGATCCAGAGGCGCGCGCATCCGTGCGGGCCCTGATCGAGGGTCTGCGGGCGGATGGGCTGGCGATCCTGGTGACGTCGCACGACCTCGTCGATGTGGAACGCATCGCCGACCGGATCGTGATCCTCAACGAGGGTCGGGTCGTGGCCAGCGGCCCTCCGGCGGACCTTGCTGCCGGTCTGCGGCCCCGCCTCCGGTTCCGCCTGGACCGACCGCTGGAAGCGGACGGGCTCGCGGTGCTGGCGCGCGCGGTTGGGGCGACGGTGCGCGAGGTGGAACCCGGGCGCTACGAGATCGATGACGTCGACCCGACGCCGACGCTCGTGGCGGCGGTCGCGGCCGGATGCGCAGCGGCAGATCGATTGATCGTTGAATCGCGCACGATCGGCGGGTCGCTCGAAGATACGTACCTCGATCTCGTCGGTCGGGCGGGCGCAACATGAGCCGACCGGCGCCGTGGCTCAGCGCGGTCGTCGCCCAAGCGGTCGTCGAGGTCAGATTCACCGCCCGGCGCGGCGAGAATCTGCTGGCGATGATCGGTATCCCGGTCGCGGTCCTCTTGTTCGTGGCCGGGGTCGGGGGCGGCGGCGCCGTGGAATCCCGTCTGCCGGGCATGCTCGCCATCGCGATCGTGGCCAGCGGCCTCGTCAACCTCGCCATCACGACGGCCTACGAGCGCGGGTACGGCGTGCTCAAGCGGCTCGGTGGGTCACCGCTCGGTCGGGACGGACTGGTCGCGGCGAAGCTCGGGGTGGTGCTCGGCATCGGGGTTGCGCAGGTGGCCGGACTGCTCGCAGGCGCCTGGCTTCTGGGTTGGCGACCGGGGCCGGACGCGTCGCTCGCGGCCGTGGCCCTCACCACCGTGCTGGGGGTGGCGGCGTTCGCCGGGCTGGGCCTCGCGATCGCCGGCACGCTCCGACCAGAGGCGGCCCTGGTCGTCGTCAACGTGTTGTTTCTGGTGGCGATCGGTTTTGGCGGGGCGGTCGTCCCGCTCGCCGAACTGCCTCCGCCGATCGCGTTGATCGCGCGGGCGCTGCCGGTCGGTGCGTTGACGGAGGGGTTCGCGACGGCGCTCGGATCCGGGGCCGGGCTGGCCGCACCGCTCACCGTCCTGGCCGTGTGGGCGCTGGTTGCGGTGATCCTGGCCGCAAGATCGTTCCGCTGGGATTGATTCGGGCGTCGCGAGAACCGTTTGCCTGACACGGACGCCATACCCTCGCGAGTCTTTCTTCGCGACGGAGTCGAGGAAACCCGGTTCGCGGTCGTCCCCGTCGATGGTTCCGGGCTCGGCGTTGAGGTGACGTGCCCACCGGCCGGTGTCGACGGCTGGTGCTCGAACCTCTGGCAGTGGTCCCCGGACGACACGGCACTCGTCGGCCTCCTGACCGATTCCGGCGCCCGACCGCTGCATCGGTTGCTCGCTGACCCGCTGACGGGCGCGACACGCATCGCACCCGGGCCATCGACCGTCTCAGCGGACTGGCAGCGCCGCGCCCCCTGATCAGCCCCAGCCATCGACCGGATCGACCGGATCGACCGCGGACCGTGTCGGCGGGCCGACACCGACCCGGACGGGCGTGAGGTCAGCGCTTGGCGATCTTTGGCGGC
>JANOIS010000114.1:0-10308 GCA_031407755.1 Chloroflexota bacterium
GTAGACGTGGACCAGCAGGCCGATCGTCGTCACGACGATGAGCAGGCAGGCGGTGAGCGGGTCCACGAGCAGGCCGAGGTCCACCTGGAACTCTCCGGCCGGGATCCAGCTCCACGGACCGACGACGTAGCCGTGGACCGCGTCGGCCCCCTCCACAGCTTCCGCGCCGCCCAGGGGAGCAAGCACGGGCGCCGCACCGGTCAGCACGTTGAACGCCGCGACCATCGCGATGACCCAGACCGCCCCGATGGCCAGGACCGGGATCCAGTGCGCCGCCCTGCCCAGCCGCCGGCCGATCAGGGTTGTGACCAGGAAGCCCGCCATGGGCAGGATCAGCAGCAGCGGGAGCAGCGTTTCCAGGGTCATTGCGACATGGCGTCGTATTCGTCGACCAGCGGGGTCCGCTTGTTGCGGTAGATGGCGATGACGATGGCCAGCCCAACGGTCGCCTCGGCCGCGGCCACGGCCATGACCATCAGCGCGATGACCGATGCCTGGGCGACATCATCCTGTCCACCGCCGAATGCCCCGAATGCCCCGAAGGCGATGATCGAGAGGTTGACCGCGTTGAGCATCAGCTCGATCGACATGAGCATGCTGATGGCGTTACGCCGGGCCAGGAAGCCGAATGATCCGATGGCGAACAGGATCCCGGCCAGGATCAGATAGGCATCCAGGCTGTCGCTCACGACGGGCCGCCCGGTTCACGCTTGGCCAGGAATACCCCGCCGACGACCGCGGCCAACAGCAGCACGCTGACCACCTCGAACGGCAGCACGAACGACTCGAACAGCGTCGCCGCCAGCCGGTCCGTGTCAGCCGCACCCGGCGCGCCAGCTCACCCCAGTCCGTGGCCGTGACGGCGAGGACGATGACCACCCCGATCACCACCGCAGCGATGGCCGCGGGCACGGCCTGGGTCTGGAAGACGAGCCGGCTCGGAGCGTCCTTGGTCTGGGTCAGCATGATCGCGAACAGGATCAGGACGCTGATCGCACCGATATAGATGAGGACCTGCGCTGCCCCGATGAGTGGGGCCCCGATCAGCGCGTAGATACCCGCCAGCGCGAGGAAACAGACGATCATCGCGAGGCCGCAGCGGATGATGTCGCGCATCGTCACGACAAGCAGCCCGGACCCGATCATGACCGTCGCGAGGATCCAGAACAGGGCATCGTCCCAGTCCTGCCCAAAGGCGACGAGCATGAGGACCGCGATGCCCAGGACCCCGCCCATGACCGCGAGGGCGAGGAAGATCGGGAGCAACCGGCCGAGCACCGTCGGCGCCTATTCGTGCCGGCCGGAGCCGAGGGCGGCCAACGCACCGTGGTCGTGACCGTTGTGCCCGTGGCCATCGCCGGACCCGAGGCTCGCGACGTTGGGGCCCGGGACCCCGGAGATCGTCGGCGGCAACATAGGCAACATCCGGGCGCTGTCGAAGGTCCGACCGTCCGCGGCCGCGCGCGCCGCCCAGTCCCGCTCGCGCCGGATGTAGGTGACCTCGGTCTCGCGGTCGATGGCGGCCAGCGCCATCAGATCGATCATGGGCTCGGCGCGCCCCGTGTGCGCGAGCTCGATATCGCCGCCGTCACGCAGCGCGTCGTACGGGCAGGCGTCCACGCAGATGCCGCACAGGATGCAGCGGCTCTCATCGACCTCGTACTTCTGGAGCACCCGCGGCTTGGGCATCAGGGCGCCCGTCGGGCACGTTTCGGCGCAGCGCCCGCAGGACACACACGGGGTGTCGTTGAGGCTCATGTCCAGCGGCGTCGTGACCAGCGTATCGAAGCCGATACGCATGAAGTCGTAGCAGGCCGCCCCGACCACCTCGGCGCATACGTTGGCGCACCGCCCGCAATCGATGCAGCGCGATGGCTCACGCAGGATGAACGCGTGCGAATCGTCGCGGATGTAGTCGTGGTTGATACCGGTGAATCGATTCTCGGTGACGGATCGGTAGCCCGCGCCCTGGTGGTGCTGCGGTTCGAGCGTCTGGAGCGTCGTCCCGTACTCGATGCCCAGGCGGCGCAGATCGCAGAACCCGATCGCCTCGCAGGTGCACTGGAGGCAGCGGGTGGACTCGGCCATCGCGGCTTCCGGCGTATACGGCAGCTCGTACTCGATGTAGTCGTGGTTGCGCTCCTCGGCCGGCATGGCCGTCATCCGGTAGCGCGGCTCCTTGACCTCGGCGGTGAACGGCACGATGGACAGGAACTCGGGCTGCGGCTCGGCGAGGGTCTGGCGGGTTCGGATGGCGGACAGGTCCAGGCCCTTCAGGTAGGCGTCGACGGCATAGGCCGCGCGACGACCCTCGGCGACGGCCTGGACCACGGTCGCGGCACCGATCCGGACGTCGCCCGTGCCGAACACCCCGGGTCGCCCGGTCTCGAAGGTCACGGCATCGGCACGCAGGCGGCGCTGTTTGGTCGCTACCGGGCCCTCGTTGCCGGGTTGGGTCAGCCAGTCCAGCTCGGGACCCTGGCCGATGGCCAGCAGCACGCGGTCGCACGGGATCGTGAACTCGGTCCCGGGTGCGGGTTCCGGGCGTCGCCGGCCGGAGGCATCCGGCGCACCGAGGGCCATCCGGATGAACTCCACGCCGGTGACCTTGCCCGTGGCCTGGTCTGTGATGACCCGGGTCGGGCCGGCCTGGAAGATGGCCGTGACGCCTTCCTCGATCGCCTCGTGGACCTCGTCCGCCGCCGGCATGTCCTTCATGTCGCGTCGGTAGACCAGGGTGACCTCGCTGGCGCCCTGGCGGACCGATGTCCGTGAGCAGTCCATCGAAGTGAAGCCACCACCGATCACGACCACGCGCGTCCCGATGTGGCCCGGGTAGGGCAGCCCCAGCGTCGCTGTGCGCAGGTATTCGAGGCCGTCGATGACCCCGTCGGCATCCTCGTTGGGGATGCCGAGCTTGTTGGTGTCGTAGCAGCCGATCGCGACGACCACCGAATCGAAGCCCTGCATGGTCAGGTCGTCGAGCGTGAAGTCGCGTCCCAGACCGGCGTTGACGACCATCTTCCCGCCGAGTCGGGTGATCGATTCGTACTCCGCCTCGAGGACTTCCACCTTGGGCAGGCGGTACTGCGGGATGCCATAGCGGAGCATGCCGCCGGAGGCCGGGTCACGCTCGAAGATGGTCACGTCATGACCGGCGATCAGCAGGTAATAAGCGGCCGCCATGCCCGCCGGTCCGGAGCCGATGACCGCAGCCCGGCGGCCGGAGCGTGTCTGCTGCTCGAACGGGATCGGCGGATCCACGCCCTCGTCCAGCATGGCCTTGATGACCTGGTCGCCTGCGTAGCGGTGGGTGTCGCGGATGGCGATCGCCTCGTCCACTTCGTCGCGCCGGCAATGTTCCTCGCACGGAGCGGGGCACACGCGACCCAGCACGGACGGGAACGGGATGGTCCGTTTGAAGATGCGCGCCGATTCGCGGAAGTTGCCCTCGGCATTGGCCTTGAGAAAGCCCGGGATATCGATATGGCTCGGGCACTTGTTCTGACACGGGGGCAGGCAGTACGCGTTGTGGTCACTGAAGATCAGCTCGAGATTCGTCCGGCGCAGCCGGCGGACCTCCTCCGTCTGGGTTTGAACCTTCATCTCCGGCTCGCATACGCGTGAGCACGAGATGGGCGGGTACTCCTCCCCCTCGACCTCGACGACGCACATCCGGCAGGCCCCGAAGCCCGGCAGCTTGGGCTCATAACACAGGGTCGGGATCTCGATGCCGTTGTCGCGGCAGACCTCGAGGATGGTCTGGCCCTCGAAGCCTTCGACGACCCGGCCATCGACCTCGATCCGGATGCGTGGCGTCGATTGCGGTCGCTGCGGCGACTGCGTCTCGATCAGGCGCTCGGCCAGCGAATCGGCGTTGGTCCGCGCGGTCGTCGCGGGGAGGGGGCGGCCGTCGGCGGGCTCGGGTCGAGCCAGTGTGTCAGTCATCGGGTGGCCTCGGTCGCGGCCGCCTGGGGGCGGCGGTCGGGGTCGAACTCAGACGCGAAGTATCGCATCCCGCTGGTCAGCGGGAGCGTGGCCAGCCGCTCGTGGTCGCACAGGGCGGACGCCACGATATCCGCGGCGAGGTCCGTGGCGAGCTGTGTGTCCTGCGGCCGGAACAGGCCGTCCTCGCGTCGCGCGACGATCTCGGCCAGACGTTTCGTGCCGATGCGGCAAGGGATGGACTTGCCGCACGCCTCGTTCGAGCAGAAGCGGGTCAGCACCCCCACGAGTTCCAGCAGATCCGTCGTGTCGTCCACGGCCACCACGGAACCCGAGCCAAGGTGGGCGCCGGCCGCTCGGAGCGGCTCGAAGTCGTAGGGCGTGTCCAGCGCGTCCGGCGGCAGCAACCCACCCGAGGGTCCGCCGATGAGCATGGCCTTCAGCGAACGGCCTGCCGGCAGCGGGCCACCGAGTTCGAGCACCTCGCGCAGGCGTGTCCCAAGCGGGACCTCGGCGACCCCGGAGCGGCCGCCTGGCGTGCGCAGCTGGACGAGGACCGTGCCGGGACTGCCGTCGATGGCGGTGCGCGCGAATCCGTCCGCGCCGACCAGCATGATCCACGGCACGGCCGCGAGCGTCTGGACGTTGTGGACGACGGTCGGTCGGCCGAAGAGCCCCCGTTCGGCGGGATGCGGCGGCCGCTGTTCCGGCTGGCCGCGCTTGCCCTCGAGGGCCTTCAACAGGACCGTTTCCTCACCCAGCATGTAGGCGCCCTGCACCGGGCGGACCGTGATCTGGATGTCGTGGCCGGAGCCCAGGACGTCTGGTCCGAGGTAGCCCGCGTCCGTGGCCGCGCCGATGGCCATCGAGACCCTGGCGATGACCTCGCTGTCCTCGGCGCGGACCGCGATGAACACCTCGCTGGCACCGATCGCGTAGGCGGCGATGGCCGCGCCCTCGACGACCGAGAACGGGTCGAGGACCATGAGCGTGCGGTCCGTGTGCGACGCGGGGTCCGCGCCGTAGCCGTTGGCCACGACGTAGCGCCTGTCGGCGTCCGTGCCGGCGGCGGTCCGCCACTTGGCGCCGGCCGGGTATCCGGCACCGCCTCGACCACGGAGGCCGGACGCGGCGATCGTCGCGATGGTGGCCGTCGGGCCGAGTTCCCGGATGGCCCTCCGGAGCCCCGTGAACGCCCCGGCCTTGACCGCGGCGTCGAGATCCGTGGGGTCCTTGGCGTTGGCTCGGCCAAGGAGGATCGTCGGCCAATCGGCCGGCGTGGACAGGATGTCCGTCATGTCAGGCCCGCGCCGGGGCGTCGGGGCGCCCGCCCCCATCAAGCGCGGCATCGAGCCCTGCGAGGTAGCTGGATTCCGCCGGTCGGTGCTCGTTCACGGCCTGCGCCTGCTCCGTGGACGCCGCCGGCTCGAAGCGCAGGTGGGCGTAATAGCTGGCCGTGCCGTAGATCATCGCGTACCACGCGCCGGTGGCGTGGCTGATCCGCTTGAGCGTCGCGACGGGCAGATAGCCGTAGGCGATCTGGGTGGCCTCGAGGATGTCGAGCATCCTGGCCGGATCGTGGTCGTGTTCCTCCAGGATGGCGTCCACCTGGGCGAGATCCACGGCCGCGAACGGGGTGTATCGCGGGTCCGGTACCGTCCGGCCGGACCGCCGCAGGGCAGATTCCTCGCGGCGCTCGCCGTACGTCTCAGGGGCGCCCCAATGGACGTGATACCGACCGCGGGTATCGATGCCGCCCATGTCGATGCACTCGATGGGGCAGGCCT
Organism: Chloroflexota bacterium; assembly: GCA_031407755.1. Lineage (GTDB taxonomy): Bacteria > Chloroflexota > Limnocylindria > Limnocylindrales > CSP1-4 > SPCO01. Next base: position 5,733 of record JANOIS010000114.1, read on the forward strand.
GGGCGCACTGGAAGCAGGTCTCGCATTTGAGTGTGCCCCACTCGTCATACAGCAGTTGCAGCCGGCCGCGGAACTTGTGCGGGACATCGACCCGCACCTCGGGGTACATGATCGTGACCTTGGGTTCAAAGAACCGACGCAGGGTCAGGGCCATGCCCTTGGCGATGCCGAGGCCCGGGATAAAGCTCACGGCCGCAGCTCCTTGAACACGACGATCGCCGCGGCGGTCACGAACAGGTTGAGCAGCGACGCGGGCAGCAGCCACTTCCAGGCGAAGTCCATCAGCTGATCGATGCGCACGCGCGGGAGGGTGCCGCGCATCCACACGAAGGTGAACACGAAGCCATAGGTCTTGGCCATGAACCAGAGGATACCGGCCACCCAGTCCAGTCCGATGTACGCCCACGCACCGATGATCGCGACGATGAACAGGTTGGCCAGCACAAACCCCGCGAGAAGCGCCTGCCAGGCCTTGATCCGGGAGCTGGCGATCCAGAACGGGATCGCGAAGACCAGGGTGAGGGCAACGGGCACGATCGCCAGGACCAGGAGCAGGCCGATGCCCATGGATCCGAGGTTCAGTTCGCCGAGCGAGATGGCCCATGCATCCGGCCACGGGAACGGGGCGTTCCAGCCCCCGAAGAACAGGGTGACCGTGAGGGCCGAGATGATGAACACGTTGACGTACTCGGCGAAGAAGAAGAACCCGAAACGCATCCCGGAGTACTCCGTCGCGAAGCCCGCCACGATCTCCGAGTCCGCCTCGGTCAGGTCGAACGGGGTGCGGTTGGCCTCCGCGGTCGCGGCGATGAAGAAGATCAGCGCACCGAGCGGCTGCTGGAAGACGTACCAGTCCGTGAACCAGCCCGACTGGTCCAGCACGATCTGGTTGAGGCTCATCGTGCCGGCCAGCAGGATCAGCCCGACCACGGACAGCAGGAGCGGGATCTCGTAGCTGACCACCTGCGCGGCCGCCCGCAGCCCGCCCAACAGCGAGCACTTGTTGTAGCTCGACCAGCCGGCCATCAGCAGCCCAACCACGGACAGCCCGCTGATCGCGAAGAAGTACAACAGCCCGATGTTGAGGTCCTGGCCGAAGAGACCGGGCGCGAAGGGGATGACCAGCAGGGCCATGACGCTGGAGAGGTAGACCACCACTGGTGCCCAGGTGAAGACGATCGGATCCACGCCGGTCGGGGTGAAGTCCTCCTTCATCAGGACCTTGAGCCCGTGGACCACGGACAGCAGCGACCCGAACGGGCCGACCCGATCTGGTCCGATGCGCAGGTTCATCAGGGCGATGATCTTCATCTCCATGAAGATGATCAGGAAGGCCGTGGGGATGGTCATCAGGAGCACGATGGTCACGGCCACCACGAACCGCACGATCGGCAGGTTGGCCGCCAGCGTGTCGAGGATGGGTTGACCCAGCACGACGATCGCCGCCACCAGGCCCACGGTCAGCGCCAGCAGCAACGGCACCATCGTGAACACGATCTTGCCCGGCAGCGTCAGCCGATCCCAACTCCGCCCGATGACGGTCACTTGTCGACGCCGCCCATGATCGGATCCAGACTCGCCATGACGGCCATCGTGTCGGCGATGAGGTGGCCCGGCGTCATGACCCCGACCGCCTGGAGGTGGATGAACGAGGGGTCGTGGATGCGCATCCGGAACGGCTGGTCCGTGCCGTCGCTCACGACATAGGCCGCGTACTGGCCGCGCGGCCCCTCGACGCCGGCGTAGGCGCGGCCCGGCCGCGGCCTGAGCAGGCGCGGCAGCTTGGCCATGATCGGCCCGTCCGGCATCTGGTGCAGACACTGATCGATGATGCGCAGGCTCTGCTTGACCTCGTCCATGCGCAGCAGGTAGCGGGCCAGGCAGTCCCCTTCGTCGCGGGTCGGGACGTCGAACTCAAGCTCCGGATAGACGCTGTAGGGGTGCGCCCGCCGGACATCGAAGGGCACGCCGGTGGCGCGCAGGTTCGGTCCGGTCATGACCATCCGCAGCGCCGCCTTCGAATCGATGGTCCCGAGACCGCGCATCCGGCGCACAAAGATCTCGTTCTCGTTGAGCAACGCCTGGCTCGACTCGATCTGCTCCGTCGCGTGGCTCATCCAGTCGCCGAGACGGCTCATGAACTCGTGGTTCAGGTCGCCGTTCACGCCACCGATCCGGAAGTAGTTGAACAGCATTCGCTGGCCGGTCAACGCCGCCAGCATGTCGACGATCTCGTCGCGCTCGATGAACGACCACAGGATCGGCGTCAGGCCGCCAAGATCGAGCGCCATCCAGCCCAGAAACAGGGAGTGGCTGGCGATCCGGTTGAGTTCGCCCGACAGGACCCGGATGTACTCGGCCCGTCTCGGAACCCCGACGTCGAGCAGCTTCTCGAAGGCCATGACGCCCGGCCACTCGCAGAACAGCGAGCTGACGTACTCGAGCGGGTCGAGGTAGCAGATGGCCTGGTGGTAATCGGCGTTCTCGCACAGCTTCTCGACGCCACGGTGCAGGTAGCCGAGGACCGGGTCCAGGTCCACGACCTTCTCGCCGTCGAGCTTGAGGACGACCCGCAGGACGCCATGGGTCGATGGGTGCTGCGGCCCCATGTTCACGAACATCTCGCCGTCGCCGAGCGTGTAGAACTCGGCCTCACGCTCCGTCCGTGGCGGGTACGGCGGGACCGGCTCGAACACGCCCAGATCGCGGTCAAGGGTGACCCGCGGATCATCCGTGGACACCCGACCGGGAGATCGCGGCGTAGTGGCGGTCATCGGTGGTTCATGCCGAACGCGCAGGTCAAGCGCCGAGCCGGCGGACCGTGGCGGTCGCCGAGGCATTGCGAGGCTCGTGGGTCTGTTCCATCGGCCGGACACCGGCGCCCGGTGAGCGGGCCGCATCGTCCGGCAGGTAGAAGTCCTTGCGCAGCGGGAAGCTCTGGTAATCGGGCGGCATGTAGATGCGCCGCAGGTCGCGGTTGCCCTCGAATGTGAAGCCGAACATGTCGTAGGCCTCGCGCTCCATCCACTCGGCGCCCTTCCACAGGAAGGTGGCGGATGGCACGCGCGGATCGTCGCGGGAGAGGCCGTCGGCGATGACCCGTAACCAGTCCGGCGTCGTCACGCTCCACAGGTGGTACACGACCTGCATATGGTTGCCGGTATCCACGCCGCACAGGTCCGCCAGGAACTCGAACCCGAAGGCCGGCTCATCGTGCAGGGCGGTCAGGACCTGGGTCACGTCGCCGGCACCGATGCGCATCTCGGTCTCGTCGTGGCGCTGGCGGACGGGGCCGCTCATGTGCGCTCCGAATCGGGCTTCGAGACGGGTCTTGAAGGCGCGATCCACGCTCCTAGACCTCCGCGGGCACGGTCGGGCCGATGGCTCGCTCCGGCCAGTGGCCGCGACGATCCTTGACCAGCTGCTGGAGCTTCATCATCCCGTAGATGAGGCCTTCCGGCCGCGGCGGGCAGCCCGGAACGTAGACATCGACGGGCATCACCCGATCGATGCCTTCCACGGTGGAATAGCTGCGCTTGTAGCGTCCACCCGAGCAGGTGCAGTCACCCATCGCGACACACCATTTGGGCTCCGGCATCTGCTCCCACAGGCGGACGAGCGGCCCGGCCATCTTGGTCGTGAGGGTGCCGGCCACGATCAGCACGTCCGCCTGTCGCGGGCTGGCCCGGAACGGGAACATGCCCCAGCGGTCCATGTCGTTCTTCGAGGTCGCCGCGGACATCATCTCGATCGCGCAGCAGGCCAGGCCGGACAACAGCGGCCACAGGCTGTTCATCCGGATGAGGTCCAGGACGTAGTCCGCCTTGGTCGGGATGACCTCGAGCATGCCGCCCCAGCGTGCGTCGTCGCGCCGACCCGCGCCGCTCGCCTCGAACTCGGCCAGGTGGGTGATATCCGTCGCCCGGCCGCCGCTATAGGCCGCCGGATCCGCCGATTGCCAGAGCGAGTTTGCGACGATGATCGGGACGGTCAGGGCATCCGTGGCACGGGTCGCGGGCAGTTTCGGCTGGGCGTCGACGTCCGAGCTAACGGCGGTCACGTCGCCGGGGCCGGCGCCCAGGTTGTCCGCGCCGTCGCCGTTTCTCCCCGGCTCGGGGGTCAGCGCCACGACATGGCCCCCTTGCGCCAGGCGTAGGCGAGCCCGAGCAGCAGGATCAACACAAAGATGACCATCGTCACCAGGCCACCGAGGAGCAGATCGCCAAAGACGATCGCCCACAGGTAGATGAAGATGATTTCGATATCGAAGGCGACGAACAGCAGGGCGTAGATATAGAACGACAGCCCGAATCGACCGTGGGTGTCGCCGTACGTATCGATACCGGATTCATACGGCAGGCCCTTGTGCACATCTCCGCGATTACGGTGGGAGATGAGCCACGCGGCGCCGATCGTCAGGAACACGAAGGAAACGCCCGCGAAGGCGAAGCCCACGATGTACCAGATCGCTTCCAATCGAACTCCCTCTGGGGACCGAACGAGCGGCGATCCGGCGAGTCCCGCGGGGAGGCGCCGACGCCACGGGCATTCTAGCGCGGGAGGCGCGGGCGGGCGG
>JANOIS010000162.1:0-1695 GCA_031407755.1 Chloroflexota bacterium
CGTGACCGGCCCGGCCGCCCACCTGTCAGGCGACTTCAACATGAACGGCATCGCCGCGACCCCGAACGGCAAGACCTTGATCGTCGCTCATTCCGGGGACGGAACCCTCTACACGGTCGATCCGGACACGGGAGCAAGTGCGGCAATCGCCGGTGCGGACGTTCCGAACGTCGACGGCATCCTCTTCGAGGCCGGTCGACTGTGGGCCGTGCAGAACTTCAGCAATCAGGTGACGGAGCTGCGGTTGAGCCCAGACCTGTCGTCGGCGACGGTGGAACGGATCATCACCAGCCCCCTGTTCCAGATCCCGACCACTGTGGCCCGCCACGGGAGCAGGCTGGCGCTCGTCAACGCCAAGTTCGATACCGGGTTCCCGCCGACCGCCAGCAGTTGGGAGGTGGTGATCGTCGACGGGCGGTGACGCCCGGGGTCAGTTCAGCGGCTGAGACGCTACTTCCTGGCGTTCGCCTGCCGCCCGGCGGGACCGATAAAGCTCGGCACGATGGTCACGTCCCATACAGGTTCTTGACATCTACGCATAACGCGTAGATGCTGCGTGACGATGACGTCGTTACTCTCCGAACCCGTCGCATCGACTGTGCTCGTCGTCGACGACACCGACGGGGCCACCTTGACGGAGATCGCGCGCGCGACTGGCAAGCCATTGTCGACTATCCAACGCTCCGTCGACAGCCTGGCCGCGGCGGGGGTCCTCGTCCGTGAGTCGCCGCGCGGCCGATGGCGATTCTCAGCCGGCGCACCGCGACGCGCGCTTCGGGAGCTGGCGGAGTGGCGTCTTCGCGCGGGTTCCACCGATACCGGCGCTCGCGTGGGCGACATCGGACCGACCTCGATCCGGCAGGACGCGCCCCGGACCATCCGCATCTCGACTACACGACGACGCCGAGGATCTGCGCGAGTCGGGCTCGCTCGGCGGTGCGGAGGACCCGTCGATCCGCGAGGTCCGGACCGCGCAGCTGTGTCGAGATCAGGGGTCCGAACACGTCGTCCTCGAACAATGTCTCCGCCACGGCGACGCGCCGAGGCGAGAACGACGCCGAGAAGTCGACTTCCAGGCGTTGCCCGATCCGACCACGAAGTGCCAGGATAGCGAGGCGCTCCCGCCGCTCCTCGACGTATGTGGCAAAGGCGCTCGGGCTCCGATCCGCACCACCAAGGAGGACTTCCGCGACGCTCCGCACGTCCCGCATCGCCATCGACAGGCCCTGGCCTATGAGCGGATCGATCCAGCCGGCGGCATCGCCGATGAGGACGAGTCCTTCACGTACCGGGTCATCGACGGACGCGGAGTTCAGCGGAAAGGTCCCACATGGGCCCTCCTGCCGCCCGGCTGCAATCGCCGAACCGAACGGCAAACTTGGGGAATCCCATGCGGCGAGGAACCGCTTCACCCCGCCCTCTCCCGTGAAACGCGAGCGATTCACGATCGGCATGCAGACATAGAGGCGTGCCCGAGCGTCCGTCTGCGGGAAGCTGATCAGGTGGCGATCCGTTTCGTGCAGGGAGTACCCCATCGTCGCCGGAGCGTCGTCTAGCCCGCCCGCCAGCATGCCGGTAGCCACCGTGGCTGCCGGCTCCTCGTGGAGATCGATCGATGCAAGTCGGCGCATCATCGATACCTTCCCGTCCGCCCCGACCACGATTCGACACGGCGCCTGCTGCTGGGCTCCGTCC
>JANOIS010000193.1:0-2083 GCA_031407755.1 Chloroflexota bacterium
GCGGCATGGAGCACCTCTATCGGGTCATCGGGCCGATCGCGACGAACGTGCACGTTCTCGCGGACGAGCGCACGCGCGAGGCGATCGCGATCGATACCGCGACGCCGAGTCTCGCCTGGATCGTTGACGAGTTGGCCGCACGCGGCTGGACCCTCAAGCTGATCGTCTCGACCCACGGTCACTGGGACCACATTGGCGACAACGCGGCCGTGGCCGACCACACCGGCGCGGATATCGCGGTCCACTCCCTGGACCGGGATCGGCTGACGGACCCGCAGCCGCTGTGGGCCCCGTTCGAGATCCTTCCGTCCGTGCCTGCCGTGGACCTGGCCGAAGGCGGCGAGATCCGGTTCGGATCGATGCGACTGACCGTGATGCACACGCCGGGCCACACCGAAGGGTCCGTCTGCCTGCTGGACCGTGACGCGGGCCTCCTGTTCAGCGGTGACACCCTGTTCGCGGGCGGTTGGGGCCGGGTGGACCTGCCCGGTGGTGATCCCGCAGCGATGGTCGAATCGCTCGGCCGGCTCGCGACGTTGGAGGATGGGGTCGGCGTGTTCCCCGGGCACGGCGACGCGACGTCGATCGGTCGGGAGCGGGCATGGATGGAGCTCGTCCGGGACGGCGGCCGCCTGTTCGCCTGACGGGTCAGTCGCTGGCCGTCATCGTTCTGTTCCGTACTTGCGGTCCATCTGCTTGTCGACGGCCTTATGGATCGCCTTCCAGCGCTTGCGTTCCTCGGCCTGGACGCGGGGATCAACCTTGCGTTCCGTATGGGCCAGCTCGCGTTCCAGTTTGCGTTGGCTATCGAGCCGATCCCGGCTCAGCGAGCCGTCGGCGATGGCCGCCTGGACAGCGCAGTCTGGCTCGCGGTCATGGCCGCAGTCGCTGAAGCGGCATGACAGGGCGAGGGCATCGATGTCGTCGAAGGTGGTCTCGACACCGATGTCCGCGCCAACGACCTCGAGTGAACGGATGCCCGGCGTATCGATGAGCAGCGCGCCACCGGGCAGCGCGAACAGCTCTCGATGTGTCGTCGTGTGGCGGCCGCGGGAGTCGTCGCCGCGGACGGCCGCGGTGGCCTGGCGGGCCTCGCCCAGGAGGGCATTGACAAGCGTGGACTTGCCGACGCCAGACGAACCGAGCACGACCGTGGTCCTGCCCGGCCCGAGGTAAGGGCCGAGGTCCGCCAGGTGATCGCCGGTCAGGGCGGACAGGACGACGATCGGGACGTTCGGCGCGATGGCCTCGACCGCCACAAGCCGGCCGTCGAGGTCACGGGCGATGTCCGCCTTGTTGAGGACCACGACGGGCGTCACACCACTGGACCAGGCCACCGCCAGGTAGCGCTCGAGACGGCGCAGGTTGAAATCGCCGTCCAGACCCGCCACCAGGAACGCCACGTCCACGTTGGCGGCGATGACCTGTTCGTCGGCGAGCAGGCCCGCCGTACGGCGGCTGGCGTCGGCCGCGCTCCGGACGAAAGCGGAACGACGCGGCAGGATCGCGGCGATCACCGCCGGATCGTCAGGCCCGGCCGCGGGACGCCTGGGTTCGAGGGCCACCCAGTCGCCCACCGCCGGATAGTCGGACTGAGCGAGCGCCTCGTGGCGGAAACGACCCGTCACGATCGCCGACCGATCCGGCCCGCTGCCGTCGCGCACGATCGCCGTTTCCTTGTGCACGGCCACGACCCTTGCCGGGCGCCGGTCACCCGGCGCGAGCGGTTCGAACGTCGCGTCCCAGGCCGCATCCCAACCAAGATGCGCCGTCGTCATGACCATGGTTCTACCCGACCCGCTTGAGCTTGCCGGTGCGCTTGGCATAGCGCTCCGCGCGCCCGAATGCCCACAGTCCGAACGGGATCAGGACGACGCCCGCGATGGCCAGCGGCCACACGTCGTGAAGCAGTTCCGTGACGGGTGTGCCCTTGACCAGGCCGGCCCGGACACCATCGAGGACGTACGTCGCCGGCGACAGGCGCGACAGCACCTGCATCCACTCGGGCAGGACCTCGATCGAGTAGTACACACCACTGACCAGCAGGATGACCGACTGGAGCACGAACGTCATCTGCGCGCCA
>JANOIS010000201.1:0-2081 GCA_031407755.1 Chloroflexota bacterium
AGGAGTAGCCACGATCGAACCTCCTCGGCGCCGGGTCCGAGTGAGGTCGAAACCGCAACATCTGGTGCTTCAGCGTTGCTGTGCCCTAGAAGTTGTGGTGTGGCTGGCGAGGAAGGATTCGAACCTTCGATCTCCTGATCCAGAGTCAGGCGCCTTACCGCTTGGCCACTCGCCAGTGGAGCCGGTCGGGATGATACCCGACGACGCCGACCTGAGGGCGATCCCGACCGGTACGTTCGGAGCAGGTGACAACGCCCGTGCACTACGGCACCCTAGGGCGATGCCGCGAACGCTTGACCATCGGCCCCGGCTGATCGCGCTGATCCTGGTCGTCGGTCTGCTCACGGGCCTAGCCGCGACGGCGTCCACAAATGCCGCCACCGCGCTGCCCGCATGCCGGGTCGCCGACACGCTCACCGAGCACCGGAGTTACAGCGATTGGCCACGCACGCTGCTTGACCAGCGATATCGATTGTCCAGCGGGTACGCTCCGGCCGACCGCCGATCAAGCGCCGACGCGGGGCTCAACAGCGGCTACTCCGTGCGCAGGCACGTCATTGCCGACCTGCGGGCGATGGCGTCGGCGGCCAGGTCGGCCGGCGCTCGGCTGGCCGTCCACTCGGCCTACCGCAGCTACGCGACCCAGAAGGCCACGTTCGATTACTGGGTCCGACTGCACGGCTACGCGATCGCGCTCAGGGAGAGCGCCCGGGCCGGTCACAGCGAGCATCAGCTCGGCACCACGCTCGACTTTCGAAGCTATGGCGGTGCCGCGCCGTGGAACTACCGAGACTGGGCGACGACCAGGGCGGGGGCCTGGCTCAAGGCCAACGCCTGGCGATACGGCTTCGTGATGTCCTACCCAAAGGGCAAGAGCGCGGTCACCTGCTACACGTACGAACCGTGGCATTACCGCTACGTAGGGCGACCGAAGGCGAAGCTGATCCGCGCCAGTGGTCTGACGCTGCGCGAGTACCTGTGGCGCGAGCAAACGACACCGACTCCGACGCCAACGCCCGTGCCGCCGACCCCGACACCTATGGCTACCGCGACACCGACACCGACACCGACCCCTACGGCGACACCGATCGTCACCGCAAGCCCGTCGCCTGCTCCGACCGAACCCCCGAGCCCGTCGCCCTCACCCTGATCGGCCGATCGCCGGGCGCGCGGCGAGATTGACGTCCGGTGCTATGACACTCGTACTCATAATGGGCCGGGCCCGACGCGCGCTGCGAAGGCGCCCGCGCGCCGATCGCCGCCCGCGCGCCGATCGCCGCCCGCCCCCACGCCAGAGCCCGACCCCGAGCCAGAATATGTGTACGAGTGTCATCCCGCTGGAAACACCCGCGTCGCCGGGGACGGGCGGTCAGGCGGCCAGCGCCTCTCGCAGCAGCGCCGTCAGCTGGTCCCACTCGACGAGGAAGGCGTCGTGGCCCTTGGTCGAGCGGATCTCGCGATAACGCGCCTTCGTGCCGGCGCGGACCCCGGCGTCGACAAGCGCGCGGATCTGGCGCGGGCCATACAGGATGTCGTCCTCGATCCCGATGCCGGTGACCGTGACGTCGGCCCCCGCGAGAACCCCGAACGCGGCCTCGATCCCGCCCCGGCCGGCCCCGATGTCGTGCCGATCCATGGCCCCCGCGAGCACTCGATACGTCGCCGCGTCGAATCGATCGATGAGCTTGCGCCCCTGATGATCGAGGTAGCTGACGATCGAAGGCCGGCCGTCATCCTCCATCGAGCGCCCAAAACGCTCCTCGAAATCGGACTCGCTGCGGTAGGTCGTCATCGCCAGCTGGCGGGCGAGGGACAGGCCGTCAAGCCCGAGCCGCTCGATCAGCTCGACCTGGATGTGGTTCCAGGCGATGGCCATCGGGCCGGTCGCGGCCGGCGCGGCGATGGGCGCCACGTGACGGACGCCAGCCGCTCGCTCCAGCGCCACTTCGAGGGCGACCATGCCGCCAAGCGAGCCGCCCGTCACGAGATCGATCCGCTCCACGCCGAGCGCGTCGAGGAGCGCCCACTGCGCCCGCGCCTGGTCGCGCGTCGTGATGGCGGGGAACTCGCGGCCGTATGGC
>JANOIS010000226.1:0-3270 GCA_031407755.1 Chloroflexota bacterium
CGGCGTGATGTAGTGCACGTAATCGGGCATCCGTCGCAGGATCGTGTCGGTCACCGCTTCCGTCGAGTAGCCGCGCGTCGACTTGTCGCGATGGATCTTCTGGATCCACTCGAGATTGATGACCGGCACGACCCCGATCAACAGATCCGGGTACGCCGCGACGTTGACGTCGTCCGTGGCGACGGCGCCGTGCAGGCCTTCGTAGAACAGCAGGTCGGTGCCCGCGCCCAGGTCCTCCCAGGGTGTGAACGTACCGGGCGCCTGCCTGAACGGCGCGGCCTCCGCTTCGTCGTGCAGGTACGTCCGGGAGCGCCCGACACCTTCTGCCGCATATGACTGGAAGAGCCCCTCCAGTTCCGCGAACAGGTTGGCCGATGGCCCAAAGTGGCTGAAGGCGTGGTTACCGGCCGCGGCCTCCACCGTGATCCGCTCGGCCATCTCCGCGCGGTCGAATCGGTGGAAGGCATCGCCCTCGACAAAGGCCGCCTCGATGCGCTCGCGGCGAAAGATCTGCTGGAAGATCCGCGAAACCGAGGTCGTGCCGGCTCCGGACGAGCCCGTGACCGCGATGATCGGATGCGATGTCGACACGCTCCGCTCTCCTACCCTGCATCGCGGAACAGGCCGCGGGGATTGAACAGCGCGGCCCGGAACGGCCGCACATTGTGATCGCGGTGGTAGCGCTCGATCCGCTGGACCTCCTCCGCGGCTCCGAAGACGAGCCCGGTTCGCTGGTGGATGGAGGTCGGCACGAGATCCAGGATCGGCTGCTCACCCGTGCTCGCCTGGCCACCTGCCTGTTCGATGAGGAACGCGATGGGGTTCGCCTCGTACAGCCACCGTAGCTTGCCTCGCCGGCCGTGCTCGCGTTCGTCACGCGGATACAGGAAGACGCCGCCACGCAGCAGGATCCGGTGCGCCTCCGCCACGAGCGACGCCACCCAACGCATGTTGAAGTCGCGACCGCGCGGACCGCTGCTGCCCGCCAGGCACTCGTCCACGTAGCGGGTGACGGCCGGCTCCCAGAAGCGCGAGTTGGAGGCGTTGATGGCGAACTCGCCGGCCTCCATCGGAACACGCATCCCGGGATGGGTGAGCATGAACTCGCCGATCTCCCGGTCCAGTGTGAACCCGTGGACACCACGCCCGAAGGTCAGGACCAACATGGTCGTTGGTCCATAGATCGCGTACCCGGCGCAGACCTGGTTCCGGCCGGGTTGGAGGAATGAGCCGGGTCCTACCTCGGCCGCGGGATCTGGATCGAGCAGGACGGAGAAGATCGATCCGACCGATACGTTGACGTCGATGTTGGATGACCCGTCCAGCGGATCGAAGGCGAGCAGATATCGGCCCCTGGGCAGATCGTCCGGGATGCGCCAGACGTCCTCCATCTCCTCCGACACCATCGCCGCCAGCGTTCCGCCTCGCGCGTGCGTCTGCACGAACAACTCGTTCGCGACGAGGTCCAGGTTTGCCTGTTCCTCGCCCTGGACATTGATCGTGCCTGCCTTGCCTGCCAGACCGGCCAGCGAACCCTTCCCGACCACGTTGGCGATTCGCTTGCAGGCGAGCCGCAGGTCGTTGATCAGGGCCGTGAACGCACCGGTGGCCTGCGGGAACGTTCGCTGCTCGGCGATGAGGAACTCGGTCAACGTGGTCCCAAGCACGGCGGGTGCGTGCACGACCACGCCCGGCACGACGGTCGACTCGGCCATCACGCTTCCTCCGAGGCATCGCCGATGGCGTCGGTGAAGACCCGGCTGAGTCGCAGGTCTGCCCCGTCGATGGTCATGAGGTCCTCGCGGGTCAACGGCTGAGCGTCATCGCGACCAACGAGTCGATTGGCGTGACGAAGTCGGGCCCGGTCCAGGGCATTCCTGATGGACCGGGCATTCGCGAATTCCGGCTGCGCCATCCGCCGCTGGATGTAGGCCTCCAGTGTCGTCTCACCATCGGGTGAGAGCCGGTACTGCATCTCGTCCAGCATCAGGCGCGCGATCGCAACGAGCTCCTCCAGGGCATAGTCCGGGAAGTCGATGTGATGCGCGATCCTGGAACGCATGCCCGGGTTCATCTGGAAGAACCGGTCCATCCGGTCCTTGTAGCCGGCCAGGATGACCACGAGGTCATCGCGCTGTTCCTCCATGACGGTGAGGAGGATCTCGATCGCCTCTTGACCGTAATCACGCTCGTTCTCCGGCCGGTACAGGAAGTACGCCTCATCGATGAACAGCACGCCGCCCATCGCCCGCTTGAGGACGTCCTTGGTGCGCGGGGCCGTGTGGCCGATGAACTGCCCGACCAGGTCGTCGCGGGTGACGGCGACCAGGTGGCCCTTGCGGACGTACCCCAGCTCATGAAGGATCGCCGCCATCCGCAGGGCGACCGTCGTCTTCCCGGTACCGGGGTTGCCTGTAAAGGACATGTGGAGCGACGGCGGGCCGGACGACAGGCCGGCGTTTCGACGCAGCCGCTCCACCAGCAGGAGCGCGGCGATCTCCCGGATCCGCGTCTTGACCGGGGCGAGGCCGACCAGCTCCGCATCCAGCGTGCCAAGCAGGTCCTGGACTGGCTCGACGGCCACGCCGTCCGCGGCCACGCCGTCCAGTGTCTCGGTCACGGGTAACGCTCGCCTTCGGGACGGTCCGCCGCGTACGAGCGGACCGTGTAGCGGATCGTCCGGCCGGCGGCCTCCTGCCGCTCCAGCGCGAAGCCCGGCTCGCGCGACGGCCGGTTGACGATGAACGACAGCCGAATGCTCTCCACGCCCCGCGTCGCATCGAACGCATTGAGCCTGAGGTACCGCTCGGGGAACGCATCGCGGGCCGCGGCGAGCTCGGCCATCACCCCGGCCGGGTCGCGCAACTCGAACATCGGGGGGCCGACCATCTCCCAGTACGTGTTGCGAGGATGCGGGTCGTCCGTGTGTTCGAGGGACACGGCCCAGCCCTGGTCGAGGCAGTGGGCAACCTGGGCGCGGATCTGCTCGTCGGTCAGGTCGGGCAGGAACGAGAACGTCCCTTGAGTCAGGCGCATGACGGTCTCCTTCAGGCCGGCGTGGCGGTCGGCACGAAGTCGGGCGTGTCCGTGCTGGTGTAGTCGAAGGTAACGTCACCCCAGGTGTCCAGAGCCGCCCGCAGCGGCCGGCACCACTTGGCCGCGTCGGCCAGGATCTCCGGGCCCTCGTGCCAGATGTCGCGGCCCTCGTTGCGGGCCAGGACCATCGCCTCCAGGGCGACCCGGTTGGCGGTGGCTCCCGCCTGGATGCCC
>JANOIS010000227.1:0-4805 GCA_031407755.1 Chloroflexota bacterium
CGATCGACGCGGCGATGAGCGCCGCGGTCTTGCGTCCGATCATGTCCAGATAGGCGTCCACGGACATGAGCCCGTCCGCGGCGCTCGTGGCGATATCGATGTACTGGCCTTCACACAGGGCCAGGCACGTCTCGTCATACAACCGCATCAGCCGGAGGACCTTGGCGTCGGAGAAGCCGAGTTCGGTCAATCGATGGAGGGCGATGCGCGACAGGCTGAACAGCGTGTCCCCGGTGTTGATCGCCTGGGGGATGCCATGCAGCGTCCAAAGCGTCGCCCGGTGACGCCGCTCGCGGTCGCCGTCCTCGATATCGTCGTGGACGAGACTGAAGTTGTGCCCGAGCTCCACGGCCGCCGCGCCCGGCAGCGCTCGCCGGTAGTCACCGGCGATCGAGGCATACGCAAGCAGGCCCAGCAGCGGGCGCATCCGCTTGCCGCCCGACGCCCCCGACCCGTCGAGGGCCAGGTGATAGCGAACCATCTCGTACAGGCCGTGGGTGGACGGATCGCGATCTCGCACGAGGCTGACGATCTCGGTCTCCGTGTCGGCGATCAGGTCGGCGAAGTCGAGATCTGGCAGGACGGTCGTCATGGTGCCGCGCAGCATACACGAAACGTGTCCACCGCCGGTAGCCTGTTGGCCGCCGAAGGGCGAAGGCGCCACACTGGGCGCCGGGAACAGCAAAGACGCCGGCACGGGGGACGCGACCGTACCGGCGTCTAGGGGCCGATACGCTCCCGACCGGCGAGCGGATGAGTCCCCGCAAGCCCAGCCTCGTCGACCGTCCGGTGGTACCGTCGCGGGCACGATGCCGATCCCTCGCCGTTACACCACGGACGCCATCGTCCTGTCGCGTTTCGACCTCGGCGAGGCGGACCGTGTCCTCACCCTCATCACGCCATCGATCGGCAAGCTCAAGGCGATCGCCAAAGGCATCCGGCGGCCCACCTCGCGCCTGGGAGGCAGCCTCGAGCCGTTCGCGGAGCTGACCGTCGCGCTCGCACGCGGCCGGACATTCGATGTCGTGACCCAGGTCAGTGTCGAGCACGCCTGGCTGAACCTGCGCGACGACCTGGAGAGTACCGCCACGGCCTGGTACCTCGCGGAGCTCGCGGACCGCAGCCTCGAGGAGCGCCACGCCGCGGAACCGCTGTACGCGCTGCTGCGGCGCGCCTACGAACTGCTCGATGCCGGGATGGCACCGGGCCGTGTGGCCCGCTGGTATGAGATGCACCTGCTCGATGAGCTCGGCGTTCGGCCCGAGGTGGATCGCTGCGTCGAGTGCGACCGCGTCCTGGATTCGAGCGAGCGTTTCCGCTGGGTGCCGCCCCTTGGCGGGGTGGTCTGTGAGCGTTGTCCAGGACCGCCGCACGATCGGACCGATCTGAGCCTTGAGGGGCTCAAACTGCTCAAGGCCTACCAGCGCATGGATATCGAAGCGATCGCAGGTCTGCGCCTGGCGAATGCGGTCGAGCGCGAGGTCGAGGCCGCGTTGCGCTTGTTCGTGCAGGGCGCGTTGGAGCGCGAGGCACGGTCGCTCGCGTTCCTCGACGAGGTCCGGGTGGGGCACGATACGCGGCCTGAGGTGGTGCCTGCCCGCCCCACCTGACGATCAGACGCTGACTGTCATCGACGCAAACGTCGACCTCCATTCGGACATCGCGGCGGGCAAGGGGCAAGAACGCGCTTCGAATGCTGCGCCCCGGGGCTACCGCTCGAGGCTCGGCGCGGCTCTGGTAGCATCGCCATCGCAGCCCCACCACGACCGCCCCTTCCACGGTCGGCGCCAGCGGAGTACCCGACCCATGACTCCCCCCGACCTCGACCCGCACGACGTCGCGCCCGCCGTCAAGGATCTCGATACGATCGTGTCGCTGAGCAAGCGGCGCGGCTTCATCTTCCCGTCGTCGGAGATCTACGGCGGGATCAACGCGGTCTGGGACTACGGACCGTTGGGCGTCGAGCTCAAGAACAACGTCAAGCGGGCCTGGTGGCGGGCGATGGTCCAGGAGCGTGACGACATCGTGGGCCTGGACGCCGGGATCCTCATGCATCCGCAGGTATGGCTGACGTCCGGGCACGTGGGGTCGTTCAGTGACCCGCTGGTCGAATGCGCCACGTGCCGGCGTCGCTACCGGCTCGATGAGCTGCCCGGTGCCGAGGATCTCTCCGCGACGGACCTGCGCGACGAGGGGATCGTCGAGCGCCTGGGTCTGCGCTGCCCCAACGATGGCGGCCCGCTGTCTGCGCCGCGCCGGTTCAACCTGATGTTCAAGACGTTCATGGGCCCGGTCGAGGAGGATGCCTCGGTCATCTATCTGCGTCCCGAGACGGCGCAGGGTTCATACGTCAACTTCAAGAACGTCCTGCAGTCCTCGCGCAAGAAGCTGCCGTTCGGGATCGCCCAGGTCGGGAAGTCGTTCCGCAACGAGATCTCGCCGGGCAATTTCGTGTTTCGGATGCGTGAGTTCGAGCAGATGGAGATGCAGTATTTCGTGCGCCCGGAGGAGGCCGCCGCCGCGGCGTTCGCGGACTGGTTGCCGCGGCGCCGTGCGTGGTATGAGCGCTATGGCGTGTTGCCGTCACGGCTTCGGCTGCGCGAACATGCGCCCGACGAGCTGGCCCACTACGCCAAGAAGGCGATCGATGTCGAATATCGATTTCCGTTCGGCTGGAAGGAGCTCGAGGGCATCCACAACCGAGGCGACTTCGACCTGTCGCGTCATGCCGAGGCGAGCGGCGAGAGCCTTGAGTACTTCGACCAGGCGACCGGCGAGCACGTCGTGCCCTGGGTCGTTGAGACGGCGGCCGGCGCGGACCGGGCGGCGTTCACGTTCCTGATCGACGCCTACCGGGAGGAGGAGGTCCGCGGTGAGACGCGCGTTTCGCTGGCCCTCCATCCGGACCTCGCGCCGTACAAGGTCGCGGTCCTGCCGCTGCTCAAGAAGCGGCCGGAGATCGTGGCGCTGTGCCACAGGATCAAGACGGATCTCCAACGCCACACGATGGCGGTCTACGACGACACGGCCGCGATCGGCAAGCTGTATCGGCGTCAGGACGAGATCGGCACGCCGTGGTGCGTGACCGTAGATGTGGATTCGCTCGACGATGGGGCCGTCACCGTGCGCGACCGCGACTCGATGGCCCAGGAGCGCGTGCCGTTGGAGGGCGTGACCCGCCTGATCATGGACCGACTGGACGCGTCTCGGGCGGGCTGACCACGGATCCGGCCCGAGCGGCCGGGGCACGGACCCCCGCTATTCGTCCGAGGCGGCCGCCAGGTCCGCGGCGCCTGACACGCCGCGCGGTTCCTTGCCCTTGGGCCAGTACAGCTCCTTCTTGATCGCCGATTCCGACAGGCCAAGGTCGAGCAGGGTCGTCTCTGCGGCGATGATCATGTCCGGGTTGCCGCACAGGTAGGCGATCGTATCGGCCGGGTCCAGGCCGAGATCCGCGAAGGCCGGCCCGACGACGCTCTCCGCCCGCCCGGTCCGCCCTGCCCAGCCCGCGTTCGAGGGATCCGCCGGCCGCGAGATCGTCGGGACGAACGTGACCGGATACTCGCCGCTCGACTCCCAGCCCTCGAGCAATCCGCGATAGCCGAGATCGCGGACGTGCGACACGCCGTTGACGAACACCGCCCGGCGTGGTGCCCCGACGGCCAGGGTCTCGCGCATCATCGCGACGAACGGGGCGTTACCCGTCCCGGACGAGATGAACAGGTGCAACCGGTCGTCGTCCGGCTCGAGGACGAACTTGCCCTTGGGGCCGATCATCCGCATCCGATGCCCGACCGGGAGGTCCCACAGGATGGGCGTGAACGTCCCGCCCTGCACAAGCCGCAGGTAGAACTCGTAGCCGGTGTCCGCGGCGACACGTGGCGCGGAGGCGACCGAGTACGGACGCTGCACGATCTTGCCGTCGACGAACACGCCGATCGTCATGTACTGCCCACACTGGAATGGCGTCGGTTCGCCATCGAACCTGACCCAGAAGTAGGCCAGGCTGTCGTGCTGGTCCACCCGCCGGATCAGGCTCGCGTTGTAGCGCTCATCGTCGGGCTGGATGACCCGCTCGTCGCTGATCGGTGAGGTGGCGGGATCGGTCATCGTTGGTCGTCGGCCTCAGCGGAAGGTGGCGACGTGATGGTAGCCGCTGCGGCAGCGACGGCCCTCGCCCGCTCGGTGTCGAGTTCGTGTCGGGCGAGGACCGCTGTCAGTGCCGGGTGCCTACGATGTGCGCCGGAGTTTAGGCGCTCAACCGGCTAGAAGTTCCGTCCGGGCGAATGCGCTTGATCCAGGCAGAAGGAGGCACCGGGAGCCGGGCCGTCCGGGCGACCTTGGAGGTGGGCCGGCTTTCCTCCGGCCGCTCCACCCGGTCCGTTCACGTAGTCCAGGACATGCTCGCCATGATTGGCTACACCCAGGAAATCGAGGTCGGAGCAGGTCGGACTGCCTGCGAAAGCGGCCGGGGCCGCGGTCATCAGCAATGCAGCTGCGAGGGTGATCCCCGCGATCATTCTCTTCATCTTGTGGTCCTTTCGTTGATGCTTGCTTGAATTCGAGCTTCGTAGGGCTGGCACTCGGGGTCTACGCGTGGTTCGGCAGTTCGCGTCTCTCACGACACCTCGATCGGGACTTCATAGACCTCGGCGGTCGGGTGTCCGGCGCGCTCATGGATGCGCATGACCGCCTCGCGGGACGGGCCGGTCGCAAGGCAGAACACCTTGCCCGAGTCCGGATCGAGCCAGGCGCGCTCGAAGTGCACGCCTTCGTCCTTCTCGATCGCCAGATCCGCATCGTGT
>JANOIS010000252.1:0-2880 GCA_031407755.1 Chloroflexota bacterium
CGCTCGAGATCCTCGATCGCGTCAAAAGCCGATGGGGGCCTCCGCATACACCAGCGGGTTGATCACCAGGCTCGCCGAATCGGCAGTGCGTTCCAGGGTCTCGGCTGACCAGTCGCCCCAGGTCGGGTTGCTGGTGGCCACATCCAGGAGGACGTTGCTGTCGACCAGCACGGCATCCATCAGTCGCCGCGGGTCAGGGCCATGATCTCGTCGGTCGTCATCTGGACCCGACTGCTTCCCGCGCAGCCGGCGAAGTAAGACCGCCAGGCGGCGACGCGAGGGATAGACTGCAGTCCGCCGTCGCGGTGATCCATGGTGTCGGCAGGACGGGCAGAGAATGGGAGCGTCTCGGTCGATCTCGTGAACGTCGGCGATTTCACCTTCATCGGGACCGGCTCCGAGTGGTTCTGGACCATGGTGAGCGGCCTCGTGGTGGCCGTCACCTTCATGGTCATCCACCGACAGCTCAAGGCTCAGGCCGCGGCGAACGCGTTCCAACGCATCGAAACGGTCCACCGCCGCTGGGCGTCGAGTGAGCTCGTCCTGGCTCGCCTCGAGGTCGCACTCCAACTTCGCGACGGCACGCTCGACGTCGCTGACGACACGCGCCCCGACTCGATCCTTGGCTTCTTCGAGCTCGTTCGGGACCTCAACCGGCAGGGCTACCTCGATGACGAGGAGATCGCCCGATCGTTCGGGGCAGCGATCGTCGTCTGGTGGCGTCTCCTCGAGCCCGTCATCCAGGCTCAGAGCTCGCTCGAGGGCGACCCCGAGATGTGGAATGGCCTAAAGGAGCTCCACGCCATGGTCACGCGCTACGACCGCAAGCGTGGCGTCGACCGGGCAATGGTTCTCACCTTATCGACCGAAGCGCTCCTCGCGACGGTCATCAAGCGTGAGACGCACCGTCTCACCCTCGCGCGCGACGCTGCATCAGGGTTCATCCCTGGCGGATGATGACCGACCTGTTGAAGCGACCGGCTTTGAGGATGTTGATCGCGCCGTGCATGGATCCCCTCGTTTCAGGTGCCGGTCGGCTCGACGTTGTGGTTCATGAGGCGAACGACAGGCCGCTCGCCCCGAGTTCCTCGTCAAGGATCCGATGGTTGCGAAGACGCTTGGTGGTCGGGAAGTGGCCAGCCGAACGGAACCGATCGGCCCGGAGTTTGGCCACGTGGCATGATGCCCCGGCTCTCGGTCGACCGATCGAGTGCTCGTCACAGGAGGTGTGCCATGCCACGCCAGGAACGTGACCTCGAGTCACAGGAGCGCTTTCGAGCGAACCAGTAAGCGACGACGCGGGTTCCCGTCCGAGTCGAAGGTGAAGCGCGGCGATCGCGTCGTGCACGGCGACAAGGAGTTACTTCCATCGAGAAGCTCGGTCGGAAGGACCCGTGCCCGTGTGGATCGGGCCGTCGGTTCGCGGCCTGCTGCCGCAATTCGGGTCGCTTTTGACGGCGACCTCGACGACTACTCCCGCTGATCTCCGAGTGGGTCGTCCACGTTGGGCGGCCCGCTCGCCGTGCTTGGGGGGGGTCAGGAGGGTACGACGGCGGTCTGGGCGATCACCCGCGTGCTGGAGCGCTACCTCCGAGCGGCGGGCCCTGGCCGCGTGGCATCCTCCTGCCACGAAGACCCGATACCTCGTCCTCCTGCGCGGGATCAACGTCGGCGGCCTGAACAAGGTGCCGATGGCGGCATTGCGCGAGCTCCTCGAGTCGCTCGGCCACACCAGGGTCTCCACGTACATCGCCAGCGGCAATGTGATGCTGAGCTCCGACCGAGCTGCGGCAATGATCAAGCGAGAGCTCGAGGAAGCGCTCCCCAAGGCCTTCAAGCTCGACAGCGAGTTGATCGCGGTCCTGGTCCTGACGCGCGCCCAGCTCCAGGCCGTCGTCCGTAAACGGCCCAAGGGCTTCGGCGACAAGCCGGACACCTATCACAGCGATGCGATCTTCCTGATCGGGATCGACGCTCGGACGGCGATGAAGGTCTTCGACCCACGGCCCGGCGTCGACGAGGTGTGGCCGGGCGTCGGCGTGATCTACTCGCAGCGGCTCAGCGCGCAACGGACGAAGAGCCGCCTGGGCAAGATCGTGGGCACGCCGGCGTACAAGAGGATGACGATCCGCAGCTGGGCGACGACGATCGCACTGCTCGAGCGCATGGAGGCGCCCGAAGCCGACGCCTGACTGCCGGTCACGGCATCACGCCGGCGCTGCTGGCTTCGTCACCGGACGTATGCTCGTGATCGTCTGAGTGCAGAGATCAGGTGTGCGTGCTGCGCTCCGACAGAGCCGTGGAGGGTGCATGGAACATCGATGGAGGGTGGGTGTCGCGGCAGCGATCGTGCTGGCAATGACGCTTGGCGGCTGTAAGGACAGGGGCCAGCGGGACTTGTTACCCGTCGGAACGTGTGTCCGGGTGTCGGATGCGGGCACGGCCACCGTTTCTTGCGCCGAGCCGCACACACACAGGGTGATCGCCATCGCCGGCGAAGCCGAGGCTTGCCCGAGGGATACCGACATGTATGCCCAACCCGCGGACCCGGATGATGGCCTGATGACCACGTGCTTTCAGGCAGACGCGGGAGCCGAGTAGCCCTCGGCGCTGACGATCCCTGGTTGACTCCTGGCGCGGTGACCCGCCGAGTATCCGCAGGAAGTCGCGGCCGTCGCGGCTCGGGCACCCCGAGAGCATCGATGTGCGCGAACTGATCCGCGCAGTCCAGCGGGGGTGAGGGTCGGCTGGGTGATCACGCTCCCCTTCCCTGTTCCGCCGTCGTGTCAGCCACCGCGTTCTCGGAGTCATCGAGCTCGACGTGGGCGCGGAACGGGTTCTCGATGCGGACGCCGTCGATCACGAGGCCATCCTGCAGGT
>JANOIS010000317.1:0-7407 GCA_031407755.1 Chloroflexota bacterium
CACATACGCTCGATCCACCCCGCCGCGCAGATTCGCGAAGTAGTCGATGGTGTCGGCGCCGGTCAAGCGGTCGTACAGGTCGAACTCGCCGGGCAGGTAGCCGATCCGGCGATGGATCGCGACCGGATCACGGGTGGTCTCGATGCCGAAGACCTCGGCACGACCGGACGTGGGGCGGATGAGGTCCAGGAGCACGCGCATCGTCGTGGTCTTGCCGGCGCCATTGGGCCCGAGGAATCCGAAGATCTCTCCCTGCTCGACATCAAGATCCAGGTCGGCGATGCCTCGGTGCGGCCCGTAGGCCTTGGTCAGACGTTCCGTGTGGATGACCGCAGCCATGTGATCGTTTCCCCTTCGTGGTCGGTGGCGCCGCCGCGTCGACGGCGACGTTCGATAATAGAGCCGTCAATCCTCACAAGGAGCGCGCCATGCTCACCGGCAAGATCGCCCTCGTGACGGGCTCGACCAGCGGGATCGGCCTCGCCATCGCTGAGCGTCTGGCCGCCCAGGGTGCGGCGGTGATGCTCCACGGTCTGGGCGACCCGACCGAGCCGATCGCGCGCCTCACGGCCCGCGGTGGCGGCGTGGCCTTCCATGATGCGGACCTCCGCCGGCCGGCCGAAATCGTGCGCCTCATCGAGGCAACGACATCCGCTTTCGGCCGACTCGACATCCTCGTCAACAACGCCGGGATCCAGCATGTGGCGAGCGTCGAGGCGTTCCCACCGGACACCTGGGATGCGATCATCGCCATCAACCTGAGCGCGGCCTTTCACACGACCCGACTCTCGCTACCCGGAATGCGCTCGCGAGACTGGGGTCGGATCCTGAACATCGCGTCCACTCATGGGTTGGTCGGATCCGCGGGAAAGTCCGCCTATGTCGCGTCCAAACACGGGCTCGTCGGGTTCACGAAGGCGGTCGCCCTGGAAACCGCGACGACCGGCATCACGGTCAACGCCATCTGCCCAGGTTGGGTCAGGACGGAGCTTGTCCTCCGACAGATCGAGGACCGCGCCGCGGCCGATGGCGTGGACACAGCAACAGCCACCCGCGCCCTCCTCGCGGACAAGCAGCCGTCGCTCGAATTCACGACCCCGGAAGCGGTCGGTGATCTGGCGGTCTTCCTGTGCACGGCCGCCGCTGACAATATCCGGGGCGCCGCGCTCAATATCGATGGGGGCTGGCTCGCGCAGTGACCGCGACGGCGTCACTCGCCCGACGATGAACCGTGCGACTGCTCCGCCCGTTCCTTGAGCGCCCGGAGATGCGCTTCCACGCGTGCCTCCAGTGATCGACGCCCCAGCCTGACCAGGATCGCCGTCCAGCGCTCGGCCGGTTCCAGCGTCGCGGCATGGACCACGCGTGTTCCGCCGGCGACCGGTTCCATGCGCCACATCCACTCGCTCTCGAAACCGGAGCCCACCACACGCAACCGGAAGATCGACTCCGGTCGTGCCTCCAGGCTCTCCACAAGGGCGGTCTCGCGCAGGAGTCCGAGCCGCGTGCGAGCCGTGCGCGTCGTGGCAGCCGCCGGCCACGACGGCGCCGCAGGACCAAGACGAACCTCCGGGAACAGCTCGTCCGACAGATCCGGGTCGTGGAGCGTGAACCAGACCGTGCGGGGCGAGGCCTGAACGAAGACCCGCCGCTCGACCTTTCGGCCGGCGCGAAGATGATCACCGGCACGGCGGAAGCCGACCTCGGGGTCCGGGCGGACGGCCATCGCGATCAGACGCCGATCGGGTGCCAGACCGTCTTCATCTCGAGGAAGGCGGCGATCCATTCCGGGCGTTCCGTGGCGCGGTCATCCAGCCAGTCGAAGCGGGCCTCATTGACGCTCGTCGGGCGGCGCGCCAGGCGCTTGATGTCGTCAGCGGCGATCTGTTCCGTGGCCAGGCGCATGGCATTGGGGACGCCCCATGTATCGAGGGCATCCACGTCCACGTGCCCGGCAAGAACGGGCACGAGCTCCGTTCGAAGACCGGTCAGGACGTTGACCACGCCGCCGGGCACATCCGAGGTTGCGAGCACCTCGCTCAGCGTGATCGCTGGGAGGGGCCGCGCCTCCGACGCGAGCAGCACGACCGCGTTGCCGCTCACCAGCGGGGGAGCCAGTCGTGACACGAGGCCCAGCAGCGACGAGGTCTCCGGCGCCACGACACCCACGACGCCGGTGGCCTCGGGGATCGTGAAGTTGAAGAAAGGCGCAGCGACCGGGTTGGACGAGCCCAGGATCTGGGCGATCTTGTCCGCCCAGCCCGCGTACCAGACCCATCGGTCGATGGCGCGATCCACCACGATCCGCGCCCGCGGGCCCGTCAGCCCCTCGGCTGCCGCGACCTCGGCGACGAACTGATCGCGCCGGCCCTCCATCAGCTCCGCCACGCGGTACAGCACCTGGCCACGGTTCATGGCGGTCTTGCCCGCCCAGCCCGGCTGGGCCTTGCGCGCAGCCCGGACCGCGTCACGCACGTCCTTGCGTGAGGCGCGACAGGCGTTCGCGAGTGGCGAGCCATCCGCGCCGGCCACGACATACGACCGCCCGCTCTCCGACCGCGGAAACGCTCCACCGATGTAAAGCTTCCAGGTCTTGCGAACCTCGATCCGGTCGGCGGCCACCATCAGCGGTCCTCCAGACGAACATACGCGTGCAGCCCGTGCATGCCGCCCTCGCGCCCAAACCCTGACTCCTTATAGCCGCCGAACGGCGACGTCGGATCGAACTTGTTGAACGTGTTGGCCCACACCACGCCCGCTTTCAGGCGCGAGGCCATGGCGAGGATCCGCGAGCCCTTGTCCGTCCACACGCCGGCCGACAGCCCGTACGGCGTGTTGTTGGCCTTCTCGACCGCCTCGTCCGGGGTGCGGAAGGTCAGCACGGACAGCACTGGCCCAAAGATCTCCTCCCTCGCGATGCGGTGGCTCTGGGCGACGTTCGTGAACAGCGTGGGGCGGAAGTAGTAGCCGCGCTCGGGCAAATCGCAGGCCGGTTGGTACATCTGCGCGCCCTCCGCCACACCGGAGGCCACGAGCTCCGTGATCTTCTCGAGCTGGCTCTTCGAGTTGATCGCGCCGACGTCGGTGTTCTTGTCGAGCGGATCGCCGACGCGGATCGTCGAGAGGCGGTCCTTGAGCTTGTCGATGACCGTCTCGGCGATCGATTCCTGGACAAGCAGACGGGACCCGGCGCAGCACACCTCCCCCTGGTTGAAGTAGATGCCGTTGACGATGCCCTCGATGGCCTGGTCCAGCGGCGCGTCATCGAACACGATGTTGGCCGCCTTTCCGCCGAGTTCCAGGGTCAGCGCCTTGTCCGTGCCAGCCACCCCCCGGCCGATCTTGCGACCGATCTCCGTGGAGCCCGTGAATGCAACCTTGTCCACACCGCGATGCGTGGCAAGCGCCATCCCGATCTCGCCCGGCCCGGTGATGATGTTGACCGTCCCCGGCGGCAGGTCCGCCTGGACGCAGACCTCGGCAAAGAGCATGGCCGAGAGGGGCGTGGTGGACGCCGGCTTGAGCACGACGGTGTTCCCGGCTGCCAGTGCCGGAGCGATCTTCCACGAGAGCATCAGCAGCGGAAAGTTCCACGGGATGATCTGGGCGGCGACCCCGAGCGGCCGGGCGACGCGCCCCGGGAACGCGTAGTCGAGCTTGTCCGCCCAGCCGGCGTAGTACCAGAAGTGGCTGGCGGCGAGCGGCACGTCGACGTCGCGGCTCTCCTTGATCGGCTTGCCGGAGTCCATCGATTCGAGGACGGCGAACTCCCGACTGCGCTCCTGGAGGATGCGCGAGATCCGGAACAGGTATTTGGCCCGCTCCCGGCCGGAAAGCTGTCCCCACGATCGGCGCTGGGCTTTTCGCGCGGCCCGGACCGCCTTGTCCACATCGACCGGGGTGGCCCTGGCCACGAGCGCCAGCGGAAGCTCCGTGGACGGGTCGATGGACACGAACGTATCACCGCCGGTGGCCGCCACGAATCGGCCGTTGATGAACAGCCCGTAACGTTCCTTCAGCGTGACGATGTCGCGCGCTTCGGGCGCCGGGGCGTACTCCCAGGGGATCGCCTGCCCGTCCCCGAACCCCCAACTATTCGGAGCGCGATCGGATGCGGGAACCACGATCGTCCGCTTCGTGTCGGCCATGGTGGCCATTATGGCACCGGGTCCCGCAACCGGACCTACGGTCGCGGTTCGGGGTCGACCTTCGTCGCCTGGACGTCACGTGCCTCGCTGGAGATCGTGCGGTCGCGACCAGCGTCCTTGGCCTGGTAGAGCGCAACATCGGCCCGAGCGATCAGGGAAGCAACCGTTTCCGTGCCGTCCCAGGTGGCCGTCCCGGCCGATGCCGTCTGCGGGCCGGGAACTACCGCGCGCATGCGGTCAGCGACGACGACCGCGCCCGCGACATCGCAGGCCCGGAGAACGGCCAGGAACTCCTCGCCGCCATAGCGAGCAAGCACGTCCCCGGGGCGCAGCTCGTGTATCCACGCCGCCGCGGTAGCGCGCAACATCAGGTCCCCGGCCTGATGGCCATGGGTGTCGTTGTAGCGCTTGAAATGATCCAGGTCCAGCATCGTGAGGGACACAGGTCGACCAGAGCGACGCGCGTCGGCGAGCGCGATCTCCAGCGCCTCGTCGAGCGCCCGGCGGTTGGCTGCCCCGGTCAGTGCATCCGTCCGGGCCAGATCCTCCAGGCGGGCCAGCAGGTCGGAGCGTTCGAGCACCGTGGCCGCCTGCTCCGCAAAGAGCCCAAGGAGGGTGGCGGCCCGCTCCGGAAGAGTCGCCAGCGGTTGCCGCCAGTACGCGACGAGGACTCCGATCGGGACGTCGTCACGGGTCACTGGCTGCCAGTACGCGGCCGCAGCCCCGAGCTGAAGCGCCGTCGCGGTGTCGACACGCGTATCAGTGGCCAGATCCGGGGAGAAGACCGCCGTCCCGGTGCGCAGCACCTGTGCCGTCACGGACCGGTCGGGGTCCAGGGTCACATCAGCCTGGGCGGACTGATCCGTGGACGAGCCGGCGACGACCAGCCGCTCGCCGACTGGCCCAATCGTGAAGAGGAGCACGAAGTCCGCACCGCTCAGGTCGCGCGCGGCCAGACACACGGCGCGGCGGCCATCAACCCCCGCCCGACTTACGTCGCGAGTCACGATGAGCAGCCGGTCCAGATCGTCCAGGTGGTCCGTGCGGCTCTGCTCGGCCGCTCGCTGCGCCGTCGTGTCGCGGACGAACGCGTGGATCCGCAAGCCACCGGGCCCCTCCGTCCGGGCCAGGGATATCTCGACCGGAAGGACCCTGCCATCGCCCCGCTGGAGCTCTGCGTCGAACCGTGACTCGCGGCCGGTCGGGACGTGATCGGTCAGCAGACGCGCGAAGCCTTCGCGGAGGCGCGCCATCTGGTTCGGGGGAACAAGCGCGTCAAAGACATCGCGGCCGACAAGGTCCGTGCGGTGGAACAGCGTGTCGGCGGCGGCGTTGGCGCTGACGACGGTACCCGACCAGTCGATCGACACGATCGCATCAAGGGCTGACCTGAAGATGGCTTCCGTCACGTCGCGCTGCTCGGCCAGTTCACGTGCCTGCGCAAGGGCACGAGCAGTCGCCTGCTGTGCCTGGCGGACGAGTTCCTGGACGATGAGCCCGAGCGTCGCCCCGACCAGGACCAGGAGGATGACGCGCCGCCATTCGACGAACGGGTAGTGCGGCTCACCGACGATGACGATGGGAACGACCAGCGCGGCCGTGAGCACGGCGATACCCGCCGCTAACTGTGGCCGCGTCCCGAAGAGGGCAAGCCACAGGATCGGCACCAGGAAGACCGGCGAGAATCCGGACGACGCACCACCGGACGCGTGCCGAATCGCGACCACGGCCAGCATGTACAGCAATGGCGGCGTCACCTCGACCCAGCGCGGCAACGATCGCCAGGGCACGGTCAGGGCCAGCACGATGGTCGCGGCCGTCGTGATCGCCCCGGTCGCCAGCCAGGCGGGGTCGGCCGTCTCGATACCGATGAACCCGACAAGCACCGCGCCCGCGGCCGCGGCCGCGAAGGGCGCGACCCGGCCGGCGAGCCCCTCGCGATCGAACGCACGTCGCTCCGGATCCTGGGTCACCGGCGCCTCGACTCGTTGGCTCATCTCAGCAGTCGTATGCGGCGAGTGGATACTCGCGCTCGCAGTAGCGGACATGGAGATGGTCGTCGTGGCCCGCGTGCCAGCGCGTCAGACCCTCGCGGATGAGCACCGGGTCATTGAAGAAGATCAACTTGAGGTGGCCTCTGGCCGTAGCCCGGATGGCCTTGACCAGGTCACGGGTCGCGGCCCGGTCGTAGGTCGACCAGCGGTAGTTCACGCCCCACCGGCACTGGTCGCGGGCGCGGCGGATCGGACGGACGTCGACATCGAGACCGCGTTCATGGCTTTCGTGGCCGGCGATATCGCCGCCGTGCTCGCGACCGACATCTCCGATCGCAACGCGACCGTGGCCAAGGTCGACGACCCTGCGGGCCGCAGCCTCGATCTGGCCGATGGCCGCGGCGGTCCCCCAATCGGAGAGCCCGTTGCCGACCTGGTAATCGCACACCTTGCTGCCGAACACCGGCCGCTCGAAATGGGCGATCAGGTAGCGCCACGTGAGCGGCCCGGCGATCCCGTTCCGGGTGAGCCCGGCGTGTCCCTGGAATGTCGCCACGGCCCGCTGCGTGGCCGGGCCGTACACGCCATCCGCCGTCAGGCCCGCCATGCGCTTCTCGTTGAGCTGCCGTTGCAGCGCACGAACCGCATCGCCGGTCGCACCGGCCTCGATCCGAACGACCAGCCTGACCCACGTCGCCTCGTCCACCCGGCCGGTGGCGGTCAGGCCGTTGGCCGACTGGAACGTGGTGACGGCCGTTTCCGTGGTCGTGCCGAAGACCCCGTCCACGACTGGCCCGTCGCCATGGTGACGAAGCAAACCCTGGATCGTCTTCACGTCCACGCCCCGATTGCCGAGACTCTGGTGCGGGTAGCGTGGCGCGGCACTCGCGGACCCTGCGCCGAGGGCGGACGTCAGCGCCGCGACGGCCACCAGCGCGGCGACGACTCCACGGAACACGGGGAACGACATCGTCGGGAAGGCTACCCGGCCGGCGACCAGGCCGCCAGCTCGGCGGCCGTCGGCGGCTCGGCCCCGGCTCGGGTGCAGGTCAGGGCAGCCACCCGGATCGCGTAGCGCACCGACTCCAGGACGTTATCGATCGATTCGAGCTCGGCCCGCCCATGACCGGCGGAGATCCACGATGCCAGGAAGGCGCCACCAAACGCGTCTCCGGCCCCCACGGTGTCCACCACAGCGACGTTTGGGACGGGAACGCTGGCCCGTTCGCTGGCCGTGCGGATCTCCACCGAGCGGCCACCGTCCG
>JANOIS010000319.1:0-1627 GCA_031407755.1 Chloroflexota bacterium
GAACCGTGGCGGAGGGTCGGGTTGCCGTTACGCAGGGCGATCGCACCGCGGACGTAGTCGAAGAGATCGCGGTCCCAGGCTGACTCGTCCCAGGAGAACGACCCGCGGCAGTCGGGATCCATGGCCCCGGCCATCCCGATCTCGTCGCCGTAGTAGATCGACGGCGCGCCGGGCACCGTCATCTGGACGAGCGTCGCGAGCCGCACCGATGCGATGTCGCCGCTGCAGACCGTCCGCAGACGCGGGGTATCGTGACTGCCCAGCAGGTTGAGCTGGACTGCCACGACGGCCGGGTCGTACATCGTGAGCACGTGCTCCAGGCGCCGTGCGAAGGTCGGGCCATCCTCTGGACGGATGTTCACCGTGTACTCGAAGTGTTGGCGCACGACCTCCATGTCGAGGTGGGAACCCGCGACGAATGAGATGACGGCCTCTGCGAACGGGTAATTCATCAGGGCGTCGTACATGTCGCCCCGGAGATCCTCGGGCTTCTCCCGCCAGATCTCGGCCACGATGTACGCGTTGTTGCGAACCCCCTTGACACGCTGGCGGAACTCGCGCCAGAACTGGTCCTCGATCTCCTCCGCCACGTCGAGACGCCAGCCATCGATCCCGAAGCGCAACCAGTGCTCGGCGACGCCGAGCAGATACTCGCGGACGTGCGGGTTGTCGGTCCTGAGCTTGGGCAGGGCCGGGAGATCCCACCACGCCCGGTAGCCGAGGGTCGACAGGGACCGCATACCCAGCCGTCGATCGTCGCCGATCGTCGCGACATCGACTGCATCCATCAATGACTCGTTCGGGAAGGCGCGCAGCGGCCTGCCGGCCTCCAGGTCGTCGTGGTTGAGGTAGAACCAATCGCGATAGGGCGAGGCCTTGCCGGTCTCCATCACATGGTTGAACGGCCAGAACCCGCGGCTGGCGTGGTTGAAGACGCCATCCAGGACGACTTTCATCCCCCGGTCGTGGGCCAGATCCAGCAACTCGCGGAGCGCCGCGTCGCCGCCGAGCAGCGGATCCACGGCCAGGTAGTCGAAGGTGTGATAGCGATGGTTCGATGCGGACTGGAAGATCGGGTTGAAATAGATCGCATTGACGCCCAGCCGCTGGAGGTGGTCGAGATGCTCGGCCACCCCCAGGAGATCGCCGCCCTTGAACCCTTCGCGTGTCGGAGGGCTGTCCCACGGTTCCAGGGGTCCGGGTGGAACCACCCGTTCGCTGCGGGCGAATCGGTCAGGAAAGATCTGGTAGAAAACGGAGTCCCGGACCCAGTCGGGCGTCTCGATCGCCACTAACCCTTGACTCCGCCCGCGGTGACTCCGGAGATCAGCCACTTCGAGGAGTACAGGAAGAGCAGGACGACCGGGATCGAGATGATGATCGACGCGGCGGCCAGGTCATTCCATTGCGTCTGGAATTGCGCCTGGAACCGTTGCAGGCCCAGCGGCCATGTCAACAGGACTTCCTTGGAGATGAGGATCCGGGCGAGGAAGTAGTCGTTCCACGCGGCCAGGAAATTGAACAGGAAGACGATCACCAGGGCCGGTGTGGACAGTGGCAGCAGGACGCGCCAGAACGCCTCGAGCTGGGTGCAGCCATCGATCCGAGCGGCCTCCTCAAGCTCCAC
>JANOIS010000332.1:0-3595 GCA_031407755.1 Chloroflexota bacterium
CGGCAAGACCACGCTGGTCGGCCTGATCCCCAGGCTCTGGGACGTGACCGCGGGCGCGATCCGCGTGGACGGCGTCGATATCCGTGACGTGACCGTGGCCAGCCTGCGCGGCCAGATCGGGCTCGTGGCCCAGGAGGCGACGCTCTTTGGCGGGTCGGTGGCGGAGAACATCCGCTACGGGCGGCTGGTTGCCACGGACGAGGAGATGGTGGCCGCGGCCGTGGCCGCAAACGCCCACGACTTCATCACGGTGCTGCCCAACGGCTACGACACGCTGGTCGGCGATCGCGGCTCACGGCTGTCCGGTGGCCAGCGCCAGCGCATCGCCATCGCGCGGGCGATCCTCAAGGACCCGCCCATCCTGTTGCTCGACGAGGCCACGAGTTCGCTCGACAACGAGTCCGAGCGGCTGGTCCAGGAGGCGCTGGACCGGTTGAAGGTCGGACGGACGACGATCATCGTGGCCCATCGACTGTCGACCATCCGGGCGGCGGACCGGATCGCGGTGCTGGACGACGGCTGGCTCGTGGAACTCGGCACGCAGGACGAGCTGTTGGCGCTCGACGGGCTGTATGCCCGGCTCCATCGGACGCAATTCTCGGAGCGCTTCGAGGAGCTCCCGGTCGAAGCCGGCGCTGTCTAGGGCAGGATCGACACCGAATACGGCACCACGAACGGGATCTCCTGATACAGCGCGGCGGCGGCCGCCCGCTCGAGCTCGTCCTGCATCTCTGGCGGTACGTCTGGGGCCGTTCCGTCCCCGAACCAGGCAAGCGACCGCAGGAAGACCGCGACCGGGAAATCGAAGGTTGGCGCGAAGATGGTCGAGGCGTAGCCGATGATCCCCGGCAGGGTCAAGCCGTGGCGCAGGAGCGTCGCGATATCGACGTAGTCCTTCCATTCCGACCGATCCAGGATGGCCTTCGCTTTCGTGCCAGCGAGATCGAAGATCGAGGCGATCACGATCCCGTTCTGCTCGACGCGGGAGGGCTCGGCGACCGACTGCAGTCCCATCCCGCCGAAGAACGAAAGGTTGACTTCTGACGAGGTCGTGACCACCAGGTGGTCCGGAGCGGCCTCGTTGATCGCGACGCGACCGAGCCACGAGAGCTCAGCCAGGAGATCCGTCGGGACGAACGACGAGCTCGCGAAGAAGTCGAAGTCAGCTGACGGACGGTGTCCGAGGTGCAGCCCCACGCCGGTGCCGCCGTACAGCACGAACCGTTCTGGGATCTCGCCGAGCTTCGGCCAGAGCTCCGCCAGGGCCTGGGGCAGTATCCCGATCCTCGGCTCGATCGGCGGCAGATGCGAGAACCTAGTCCGCCGGCTTTCGCGGCTCATGACATTGGCCGGGAGGGGAGTGGCAGGGACCGGTCAAGGCCAAGCGTCAGCAGCCAGAAATGCCACGATCGTCGGTCGAAGATGCCGGGCGACGCCTCGGTCAGGGCCTCGCGGAGGATTCGTGCGCCGAAGCGCCGCTCGGTGTCGCGGATCTCTTCGATCGTCCCCGTGGCCATGACGCGCGCAACGAAGTCGACCGGCCGGGCGAGTGATCGCTCCGCGGTCTGCCACCACGCGAGTCGACGGGCGATCTGGGCCATGCGGACCTCGCCGGGGCGTGGCGCACGGCGTGCGGCCGCATATCGCTCGAGCGCCGAAGCCGACCAGACACGGCCGCTCGACAGTCTGGCGACCGGCGTGGGAAAGTCCGGTCGTGCTGCCCAATCGCGCACGAAGTTCGATGGCTGCACGCCAAGGTATCGTGCCGCTTCTTGCGTGCCGACCAGGTTGCCGAACACCGGCGTCATCGTCCCGTCGTCGCGCAGGATGGCCTGCACGTCACCCTCGGCGGTCTCGATCCACCAGCCGAAGGACGGGAGTCGATGGTGTCGGAGCATGGTGTCCACCAGCAGATGATAACACCATTATCACGCCTCGCGACGGGCCCTTGACAGCCCTGGCGCGTGTTGTAGTATACGACAATGTCATTGACCGTCCCGGAGGCCGCGCGCCGGACCGGGAAGAACCCTGAGACGATCCGCCGCTGGATCCGGGAGGGGAAGCTGC
Organism: Chloroflexota bacterium; assembly: GCA_031407755.1. Taxonomy (GTDB): domain Bacteria; phylum Chloroflexota; class Limnocylindria; order Limnocylindrales; family CSP1-4; genus SPCO01. The sequence goes on from JANOIS010000332.1 coordinate 2,068, forward strand.
GCGCGATGAAGGTCGGCACGCAGCACATGATCGAAGCTGCGGACCTGGCAGCGATGGCCAGGCAGGGGAGTCACCGGGTCGGCGAGGTTGCTGCTGCCTACGCCAGCGCCGTGCGCCGGACCCCGTGGTGGGACGCGGTCCCGAACGAGTGGATGCCAGCTCTCGTCGGGCGCCTGGCGCGTGCCGTGGATCCCGTGCGGATCGTCGTGTATGGGGACCGCGCCCAGGGCGCCGCCGCGCCTGACGCCCCGTACGAGCTCGTCGTGGTCCTGGACGACGTGCCCGATCGCGATGAAGCGACCAAGATGGCGCACCGAGCCATCGAGGACATCCCGGTCGTGGCCGAGATCGAGGTGATGTCCGCGCGCGACGCCACTGTCGCTCGTCCCGGACCCGGCAGACGGATGTTGACCTTGTATTCGCGTGACAGGGTGTCCATCATGGAGCGCCTGATCGAGACGGGCCGCGCCGCGCCGCCGCTGAACCCGGACACATCCGTGCTCCCACGCCGGTGGCCAGTAACGACCGGGATCACGGCGAGCGAGGCGCTGCTGGCCGAGCGACGCGAGGACCCCAGGTGACGCGCTTGTACCTGGATTCGTCCGCACTCGTGAAACTCGTCATGGAGGAGTCGGAGTCCCTGAGCCTGGAGGTCGCCGTGCTCGGCCTGGCTCTCACGACCAGCCGCATCTCCGTCGTGGAGGTCACCAAGGCCGCCGCCCGGTCAGGCCCTGAAGCCGACCCCGCCGAGATCCTGTCGCTCGTCGCGCTGCTGGATGTCGACGCACCCGTCACTGCGCTAGCCGCGATCACCGGCGGCCCAGCATTGCGTGCGCTTGACGCGATCCACATCGCGACAGCCGTACTGCTCGGCCCCGACATTGAGAGCTTCATCACGTATGACACCCGTCAGGCCGAGGCGGCTCGTGCCGCCGGTCTCCGGGTCATCGCGCCCGGTGCCGCCTGATCGTCGTTCAGCGCGTCGAGACAGTCTCACTCTCACTTCCGATAAGGTGAGTTATGTCTAGAACGGTAGGTCATCCAAGTCTGCGTCATCGGTGGTCGCGGCGAAGCGCCCCATAGAGGCACACATCCCCTGGAGCCACCGCTTCCATTCCGGCGGGCCTTTGCCGTTGAGCCAGCTCATGATGCGGTCTGGAACAGCGTCTCGCGTCGTGGCGGGGGCTGATCGCCACAACTCTCGAAGGGTGCGTTCGGCGAGTTCGCGGCGGTCTTGGGTGTCCATGGCAACCACGAACTCTATGATTGATTGGGATGCTGACGACAGGTCGTCGCCCGTTGCGGCGGAGCCAAAACCGGCCATTGCGTTCTCTAGACGGGCACCGAAATCTCGTTGGACCTGATCTAAGAGATGTGCCTTCGCGATGCGCGCGTCGCCGGGCGCGATGAGGTTTAGGTCTTTGGCGCGGAAGAAGGCCTCCTCGTACCGCAGGACCTCAAATTCTGGTTGCTCCTTCAGGACGCTTATGTAACGTTTCATGGCTTTCTGGCGCGTCTCTTCGGCCGC
>JANOIS010000343.1:0-6852 GCA_031407755.1 Chloroflexota bacterium
CGACAGCTGCCAAACCCTCCACCACAGCTTCGTGACGTCCGGTCGGCTCGCGGTCCGGATGGACGATGGCAGCCAGGAGGAATTCGGCGCAGGTGACATCTGGATCATCCCGCCCGGCCATGACGCCTGGGTCGTGGGCGATGAGGCGGTCGTCGCGCTGGACTTCTCGCCGGCCGCCGCGAGCTACGGGAGCAAGCCAGAGTAAGAGCGGGCTTAGGGCCCTGTTGCAACAAAGCCCGAATCCTGAGATCTCTCCCCACTTCGCGGCGGAATCCCAAAAACTTCGCGCCCCCTTGTGCCCCGCTTGACCCGAACAACGGGTCTGCATTAGGGACGGCTTCATCGCCCGGAGGTTTGTGCGACAGGCCTCCTAGGACACCGAATTAGCTCGGGGCGGTCCATCCAGCTGGGCAGATCATGCCCGATAGCAGCTGTGACGTGAGCCCGTCACTATGCTTCTCTATGAAGAGGGGCCTCGCCGTCAAGGACGGGTCTCTCGGCTCGTCGTCGAGCTCGCTGCTGGTGGATCAGGGGCCCGCGGACTGTTGGGGGGATCGAGCAGCGCTCACTTCTCTATGGCCTTCTGCGAGAAGGACAAGGTCTGGTGGGAGGCTGCTCCGGCGGCCCAATTCCATAGCGGGTCGTCAAGCGACCAGAAGCATAGTGGGGCCTGCCGGGGCGAAGGGTTCGTTCTTGGTGAGGATGTGCCAGATGGCTTCGGCGAGCTTGCGGGCGATGTCGACCCGGGCGACCTTCGCGCCGCGCTGCCGGCCGAGGCGCTGCTTGGTCCGCTCGTAACGCTCCCGATAGTGGGCGTCGCGGGCAGCGTGGGTGGCGGCCTCGATGAGCGCCCAGCGCAGGTACTTGGGGCCGTTCTTGGCCAGCGGCCCACGGACGTCGCGGTTTCCCGACTGACGGACCAGTGGGCACAGCCCGGTGTACCCGGTCAGCTTCTTGGGGCTCGGGAACCGTCCGATGTCGCCGATCTCTGAGGCGATCGTGTAGGCCAGGACCCAGCCGACGCCGGGTACGGTCCGGAGGAGTGGGATGGAGGGGTGGTCGGCGCCGAGTCTCCGGAGGTCCCCCTCGCAGGCGTCGATCTCCGCCCCCTCCCGATCTCGCGCGGGCGGGCGTAGCCGCTGAACGCGGGCCCGCGCTCGTAGCGGGCGCGTCCCAGGCGCTCGTCGACCTCGGCTCGCAGGGCGTGCTCGAGCATCCGTCGGGCACCCTCCCGGGCGACGGCCTCGAGCGTGTCGGTGATCACGGCGCCCGCCTCGGGCGAGAGGGCGTGCGGGGTCTGGTATCGTCGCATTGCGGCGTCTCCTTTCGATGGTTCTAACTCCACCGGAAGGGTACGCCGTTCTCCTTGGGCCTCAGGAGCCGTCAGAGCTCGGCGCGATTTCCACACATCCCGACATTAGCTCAGCAGTTGACCTGACAGAGTCAATGAGCAGCGACACACGTGCCTCCTCGTGAGGGCATCGCCGATCACGCGCGTCAGGGTCTGCTCGCCGCCCTCGCAGTTCGATTCACGCTGAGGTCGGGGCGTAGGGTCTGAACGGCCATTCACGCCCCGCGGTCGATGAGGCGACCCTTGCCCGATGCGGTCGCGGGACACCTGTCCGAGCCTCGACGTAGGAGAGGAGGCTCGCGGGTCTGTGCGCCGCCCTCTCTCCGACGTCCCCAGTCACGATGGAACGGTCGTGACGGACTGCTGCGCCACACGTCCCGACCCAGTTGAGACCCTTCGTACCTGGGGAAGTCTCGGGGTGGAATGCCGTTACGTCCTTGACCTCGATCACCGTTGGCTGGGCCGGCTCGATCCGTTGCACCGAACGGGCGCCCGATGGGAGGAGCGGGGTTGCAGCCACCTCCCTGCGCGGTGACGGCACGTGCCCGCCTCGACAGCAACGAGCCTCTACGCTCCTTCCGGCTGGAAGGATGAGGTCGCTGGCGGCTCCGCGAAGGGCACGCCGAGGCGCTTGTATGTCGCGCGCGCCGACAGCACCAGGGTGCGTGCCGCGTCGGCCTCGACGAGGGCGGCCAGCATCTCCGCCGTGCGGGCCGCTTCGTACGGCACCTTCAGCCCCCCGAATTTCTTGACCGCTCGCCTCAGCATGCGCTGGGCGTTGCGCAGGCGGCCGGCCTGCGCCAGCAGGAGCCCGTCGGCACGGTCGCAATACGGTTCGAGCAGGGCGTTGCCCGCCACGCTGGCTCGGGCTCGCGGCAGGAACTCGGCGATCGCCTCCCAATCGGCCAGCGCGATCAGCGCCTCGAGCAGGGCGAGCGCGTTCTGGGGGGCGTAGGCTCGTGCCTCACGTGCTTTGGGCTCCGAGATTGAGCGTGCCGTTCTCGGGTCCCCGCTCGCGACCGCGAATCGGGCCTGCCAGGCACTCGCGCTTTCGAGCTGCCCGAGCGGGTCGCCAACCAGGGCGGCAAGAGCGCGGGCCTGGTCCAGCTCGCCCCGATGCGCCCGGACCGTCGCCCCGATGATCGGACCGTCCCGTACGTGCTGGCAGACGATGGCGGGATCTTGCTCGAAGGCCGCAAGGTGTTCATCCACCACCGGCAGCAGTTCCTGCCAGCGGCCGAGTTCATAGAGGGCCACCAGGATCGGCCCGGTCGCGTGCATGCGCTGATGTGGGCTGCCATCCATGGAAAGGTCGTACGCTCGCCGCGCGAGCTCGAGCCCCTCCTCGTAGCCTGCCGCGATGTCGATCGTCTGGTCCGCCAGCTTCCGTAGAATTTCGGCCTGTTCGAGCTTCGACGGTGCCAACGAGAGTCGGTCGAGGCCCCGGCGCGCGAGGCTGAGCACCTCGGCGTAGTTGCCCGCGATCCCATGCAGGATGCCGAGCGTCTCGGCGGCGGCCGACACCAGGTCGGGCAGTCCTTTGGCTTCGCCGACCGCAAGGGCCTCGTTCGCTGCCGCGATTCGTTGTTCAATCGGCACGCGGTCGGGCAGCATCCCCTGGCCGAGCGGCTCCGTGTTCCGCCACAGCCGAGCACTGGCACCGCGGGCGACGAGGAGCCAGGCGCGGTTAAGATCGTCGTCGACGACGGCGAGGCCCTCGGCCACGTAGCCCTCGGCGAGGGCTGGATCAGGGTTCGCCCGAAACGCGCCCGGGCGGTCGGCTATCATCCAGGCGAGCTTGCGGCAGAGACGCGCATGATCGGTCGCGCCCGCCGCACCGGCCCGAGCAAGCGCCAGCGCCTCTTGGTAGAAACGCGCGGCGTCGTCGCCGTGATAGAGCGAGTCGTAATCGTCGCCGAGCGCCTCGAGCGCACGGAGACGCTCGCCACCGCTCCCAGCAAGGGTCAGGGCGCCTTGGTCGAGCTCGATCGCGCTGGCCACGGCGAAGAGCTTCCGCTTGACCGCCCCCGCGGCCAGCTGCGCCTCGAACGCCCTCTGCATGACCTCGCTGCGGGCGGGCTCGCTGTCCCAGGCCAGGTCGGCATCCTCGCCTTGGACTGCCTCCCAATAGTGACTGGCGACGATCTCCGTGAGCCCCGCGATTCGCTCACCGGCAAGCGTTTCCAGCCACTCAGCAATCTCTGCATGCGCCCGCGCTCGTCGAGCTTTTGACAGCGAGGCATAGGCGACATCGCGCACGAGGGCATGCTTGAACGAGTACTCGGGCTGGCCGGCGATGGCCGACTTCGGGCGCGCGAACAGCAGACCGCGCGTCTCAAGATCATCGAGGGCGGTCTCGATGGAGCCTTCGCCGAGCGCTCTGGCGATCGGCTCCTGCCAGAAGATCCGGCCCACGACCGATGCCTCTTGGAGCACACGCTTTTCGACGGGCGGGAGCGCGTCGATCCGAGTGGCGAGCAAGGCTTGGACCGTGTCGGGAAGGGGAATGGCATGAATGGCCGCGGTCATCTGCCAGCCGCCCTTCTCGCGGCTGAACGCACCCTCGTCCATGAGCCGCTGGACGATCTCCTCCAGGAAGAACGGATTGCCCTCGGCCTTGGCCAGGATTTCACGCTCCACGTCCGCCGGCAGCTCGACCCCAGGTAAGAGCCCGTCAATGACCGCCTCGCTCTGTTGGTCGGTCAGTCGCCGCAGTGACAGTGTCGCGACGTCTTCGCGACCGGACAGAAAGCCCCAGCCGGTCTCGCCGATGTCGTGTCGGGCGGTGCCGACGATGAGGACCGGACCGGTCGAGCGAGCGACGAGCCGATCGAGCAGCTGGAGCAAGGGGTCGCCGGCCCAATGGAGATCTTCGACCACAAAGAGGGCAGGGCCACGGGCCGCGAACGCGCTGGCAAATCTCGGCCACGCACGGGCGATGCGATCCGCGGCGACCTGCGGATCGAGACGTTCGAAGGGGTCCTCCGGAAAGCTGATGCCAGCGGTGGCGCCGAGGGCCGGAATGGCCTCCTGGATCTCCGGTTCTGCGAGATCGATGCGGCGTAGGGCCTCGCTCGCTTGGGATCGAAGGCGTTCTCGGGCGACCTCGGCCTGGTCGTCGAGGGAGATCTGGCAGGCCTCGCGGAGCATCTCGCCGAGCGGCCAATACGTCGTTCCGTGGCCAGCGGCAAGGCACCGACCCCGAAGCATTGCGATGTCCGGCTGGCGCAATCGGATGCCCGCCACGAATTCGCGAACGAGGCGACTCTTGCCGATCCCGGCCGGGCCGACGACGAGCGTGAGGCGCGGGCGAGCGGTTTCCAGGACTTCGTCGAACAGGCCAGCGAGGGTCGCCAAGTCCCGGTCCCTACCAACCAAGTTGGCCTGGAGCCGACCGACCCCCGCGGCGACGGGCGCGGCTGCCACGACCCGCCAGGCCCTGATCGGGCGGGCCTTGCCTTTGAGCTCCAGGATGAGCGGCAGCTCGAAGCGAAAGTGATCGCGCGCCCGCAGGTAGGTTCGCTCGCCAACGAGGACTGTGCCCGGTTCGGCCGCCTGCTCCAAACGGGCCGCGACGTTGGCTGGATCTCCGGCCACGAGGATCCGTTCGACCGGCCCGCCGACCGGGACGATGACCTCGCCCGTGTTGATCCCGATCCGGACCTGGAGTTCCACGCCGTGGCGATCGCGGAATTCTTGGTTCAGAGCGGTCAGACGGTCGAGCATCTCCAGGGCGGCCCGGATAGCTCGTTGCGGATCGTCTTCGCGAACCACGGGCACCCCGAAGACGGCCATGATGGCATCGCCGATGTACCCGCGAACCGTTCCTCCCCAGCCCTCGATTATCACGGCCATCGCCCGGAAGTAGCTGTCGAGGAGCGCGCGAAGCCGCTCCGGGTCGATGCGCTCACCGAGTGCCGTCGAGCCGACCAGGTCCGCAAACAGGATCGTGACAAGCTTTCGCTCGTCCCCTCGGTCGAACGAGGTCGGGGCCGAAATCATCTTCGACTCAGTCTAGATGTCGAGCCCACGTTCCAAGACTGCGATGCCCTCGCGTCGGGCGCGAGCGGATTTCGCGCACGCACCGTTCGCTGCTGTACAAGTTGTTCCACGTCGCTCTGTACCCGTCCATCTTCCCCTGACGCAACAGGCAGACGAACGAGCCTTTCACGCTGGCCCAAAAGGGCACGCTTCCCGACCCCGGCCCCGCCGTTGTGCTCCGATCGCGCCTCCCGCCTCACGAAAAGAGGTCGTCGTATGCCGTCTGATCTCCGACGTATCCCCAACGTTCGGCGACGCGCCCGTCGGGACTCATCCGGTAGACGTTGACCCTGCGCATGTCGATCTTCTTCGCGCCGCTCTGGGCACGAAGATGAAGGAGCGCGACAAGATACTCGTCGTTCGCGAGGACGCCCTCGAGGTGAGTGTCGAAGTGACCGTCCGTCTTCTTGGCAATCCGATCGAAGAGGCCGAAGACCTCGTCTGCTCCCCGGTAGTCGCCAGTCAGCGGGTTATGCCCCGGTTCGTGCCACACGAAGTCGTCGGCGAACCAGCTGCGCATGGCCTCCATGTCGCCACGCTCGAAGGCCTCGTGCGCGCTCCGAAATAGTGCGACGTTGGGATGGTCCGCCATTGGTCCCTCCTCCCTGGACGTCATTCCGCGGCATGGCGAGAGACGCTTGGCCGCGGTTGACGTGATCATAGGTCGCCGTGCCCGTCGATCCCGACGGGCGAGTGCTCGCCCCAGCGCGTGTGCCACCGGGAGATGGGCCGCCCCGACGATGACCGCCGGTCATGCCCATTGAGGTTGGGCCCGCTCAGATCGAGAGCAGGATCGACACTAGGCTTCCATCGTGTGAGGTCGCCCACCGAAGTTGCGCGCAGCTGACCGACGTTCGGGCAGCTCCCTTGGCGAGCGACAACATGGCGCTCACACCTCGTCGGCCGTGATGGCTACTGCGAACGGCACACCGAGCTCCGCGAAGTGCGCCTGCCCGCAGCGGACCTTGTCTGCTTCGCTGGTGCGGAGCTTCAGGAAGTCGCGGGTCCCCTTGGTCTCCCGGACCAGATAGAACGCTTGACCGTCGTCCTTGAGAATGGCCCAGTCGGGGTTGTACTTGCCGAGGGGCGTGTCGATCTCGAACCAGCCGGGCAGCTTCACGAAGAGCTTGATGTCGTCGCGCTCATCGAGACGCTGCGCGAACTCCCGTTCCACCTCGGAGTCGTAGACCACGTACTCGTAGACCGAGTGATTTACGGGAACGGCCGATAGGTAGTTGATCAGTTCTTCGTTCTTGAAGAGCAGCATCTCCCATTCCGCGCCCGACCCCAGGCCGTCACTCCGCTCGTACTTGATGCCGTCCACGAGGAGGCGGTGCAGTTCGTGCTTCAGGATCGCCGCGACGGCGTCCATGAAGCGTTGCGGGTTGTTGTAGAGTTCGCCGAGCCGTCCCGACTCCCTGAGCACGCGCGCGAGCGTTGAGCGGGTGAGTTCGGTTTCG
>JANOIS010000349.1:0-1741 GCA_031407755.1 Chloroflexota bacterium
GCGCCCCCTGTCCGCATAGAACGCCGCGATGGACGCCGGCGCGTCGGGACCGTTGATGAAGACACCCTGCGCGAAGACGACGAGCGGCCCTACTCCCAGCAAGACCGCCGCCACCACGCCGAGGCCCGCGGTACCCCAGTCGCGCCGTTCAAGCGTCGTCCGATGACCTGGAACCGCGATCTCCGCCATCTCAGAGCTCCTCATGTTTTGATGCAGGACACGGGCACGCTGTGGGCGGCGACGAGCCCGCGCAGCGCGACGCAGTGGCGACCGTGACGTGGCGCCGCGCTCCTAAATCCCGGGACCCTGCCTCCTCGCCGGTCGGCGGAGTATGAGCTGGGCATCGTGGAATAGATAGGGGTCGATCCGCAGCAGCAGTCATTTCGACGCGTCCTTGTTCTCGGTGGCGGCGATGTCCTTACGGGCGCCCTCCCTCGCCCGGGTGACCTGACCAGCGACGCGCATGCCGTCAACGACGGGCCCGGTCGGCTTGCGGCGCTTGGCCGGCCCGGCCTTCCGGACCTTCTCGCGTTCGGCCATCCGCTCGGCGAGCGCACGCTCTTGACCGTGGTCGGTGGGTAAGTAGTAGCGGCGACCCTCCTCGTGGAGCTTGTCGGGCAGGTACTGTTGATCGACGTCGGAGCCTTCGAAGGCGGGCGGGAACCGATAGCCGACGCCGATCCCGTGTGTCTTCATCCGTCGATCCGCAGCGTTTCTCAAGTGGTTGGGCACGGGCAATGAGCCGTGTTCGAGTACGTCGGACATGGCAGCCCAGTACGCTTGGCCGACCGCGTTCGACTTCGGAAGCACAGCTATTAGAACCGTGGCCTGCGCCAGGGCGTACTGCGCTTCCGGCAGCCCGATGTGATCCAGTGCCTGCGATGCTGCGACCGCCACCTGGAGCGCGCGCGGGTCGGCGTTGCCGACGTCCTCCGAGGCGCTGATGATCAGGCGCCGGGCGATGAATCTCGGGTCCTCCCCGGCGGCGATCATCGCGGCGAGCCAGTACAGCGCGGCGTCCGGGTCGTTGCCTCGCAGGCTCTTGATGAACGCCGACACCGTGTCGTAATGGCCGTCGCCGGCGCGGTCGTAGGCGAGGACGCGCTGCTGGGCCGCCGCTTCCACGTCCTCCAGGCGCGGCGTCACCCGGCCGTCGCCATCCCGGATCCCTTCGCTCTCGGCCAGCGCGGTCGCGCCCTCCAGCACGTTGAGGGCGGATCGTGCGTCGCCGCCCGCCAGGCTCACGAGGTGCTCAAACGCTGCGTCGTCGAGAGCCACTCCTCCGTCCGGTCCCAGGGCACCCGCAAGCCCGTGTTCTTCGTCGGTCAGTGCTCGCCGGACGACCGTGGCGACCTCGTCGTCGGCCAGCGGCTCCAGGCGCCAGACCCGCATGCGGGAAAGAAGGGCGGCATTGACCTCGAAATACGGGTTCTCCGTGGTCGCGCCGACGAGCGTGATCGTGCCGTCTTCCACGTGGGGAAGGAGGGCGTCCTGCTGGGCCTTGTTGAAGCGATGGATCTCATCGAGGAACAGGACCGTCCGGGTGCCGTGCAGGGCCAACCGATCCTGTGCCTCCGCGATCAACGAACGAACGTCGGCGACGCCGGCCATGACGGCGCTCACGGTCGCGAAATGGGCACCGATCTCGCCGGCCAGGAGGCGGGCCAGGCTGGTCTTGCCGGTCCCGGGCGGGCCCCACAGCAGGAGGCTGGCCAGGTGCCCGCGCGCGATGCCCCGACGG
>JANOIS010000389.1:0-12860 GCA_031407755.1 Chloroflexota bacterium
GATCCGAAGTCCCACGGCGTCTCGCGCGGCGACCACGGCACACAAGCCTGTTCGTAGGTGCCCAGGAGCATCGCCCCGCCCTCCTGGCGGATGTAGATCTCGCCGGCGAAATCGAGCGCCATCGGCATCTCGTGGCCGGTCTTGGCGACCTGGGCGGCGACCTCCGGCATATCCTGGGTGAGCAGGTACATGTGCTCCATGGCAAGGACCGGCAGCTCGATGCCGACCATCCGACCAACCTCGCGTGCCCACAGGCCGCCGGCGTTGACGACATGCTCGGCGTGGATCGTGTCGCCGCTCTCGACACGGACGTCCCACGTGCCATCGGGCCGCTGTGTGAGGCCCACCACCGGGGTGTGCTGGTGGACCTCCGCTCCGGCCATCCGGGCGCATTTCACGTATGCCCGGGTCACTCCTGACGGATCCACGTGGCCCTCGATCGGGTCGTACAGCGCGCCCACGAAGTACTGCGGGTCCAGCAGCGGGAACAGGTCCTGCGCCTCGCGCGGCGTGATGAGCTCCAGGTCCATGCCGAGGTACCGGCCGCGGGCCTGGGTCATCCGCAGCCAGTCCATGCGGACCTCGGTGTCGGCGAGCATGAGTCCGCCCGGCAGGTGGATCGAGCAATCCTGCCCGGAGACCCGCTCGATCTCTTCGTACAGCTGGATCGTGTACTGCTGCAGCCGGGCCACGTTCGGGTCGCCATTGAGCGTGTGCATGCCCCCGGCGGCGTGCCAGGTGGAACCGGCGGTCAGCTCGCGCCGCTCCAGGAGCATGACGTCCGTCCAACCGGCCTTGGTCAGGTGGTAGAGCACGCTGGCGCCGACCACGCCGCCACCGATGACGACGACCTGGGTCTCTCGCTTCACCGAGTCCTCCACGCGATCACTGACGCGAGAAGCCTACGCGAGGACGACGCGCCGATGTGTCAGGCCGCGATGAGCGCAACGCCCGCGTCCTGACACGCCGCAGCCAGCCGGTGGTCGGCCGTGGCCAGCGCCAGTCCTCGCGATGCGGCGAGACCCAGGTACACGGCGTCGTAGACCGTCAGATCGTGGCGCCGGGCAAGATCGACGACGTCGAGTGCGGTCGCAAGATCGACCGGGACGACATCAACCGGCAGGTCCGTCAGCAGCGACCGGGCGACCGAGATCGTGGCTTTGTCGATCCGGCCACGCCGCTCACCGGATCGCAGGGCGTTCGCGACCTCCAAGGGCCAGTGCGCCGGCGCCAACCCGCCCTCGGTCAACAGCCGGCGTAGCACGTCATCCGTCGTATCCGACGACTCGTCAGCGAAGCACCACGCCAGCGTGATCGATGCGTCGACCACGAACATCAGCGCCGGCCCTCGTCGATGAGCTCCCGGATGGTGACCTCGCCGAGGACATTGCCCTTCCGAAAGGCTCGCATCCGCGCCATGAACCCATCGATATCGATGTCGCGTACGTCGCCGGCCGGAACCAGCACGGCGACGGGCACCCCGTGCTTTGTGATCGTGATGCGTTCACCGCCCGCGACCTCGTCGAGCAGCCGCGGAAGATGGGTCTTGGCCTCGTAGGCGCCGATCGATCTCATGATATCAGACTAGTCTCAGACCAGTCTGAAGTCAACCCTCGTCGGCCGGGAGCCTCCTTCGTTGATCCTGTGGCTGAACGGATCGCGGACGTCCAGGAAATCAAACTGGCGGAAGCCGCGATCACGGGTGTACAGGATGCGGACGCCACTCTCCCGCAACAGGGTCGCCAGGTGCGTGTCGGGCACGGCGTTGCCGCGGGCGGTCCGGCCGCCGGATGCGACGTAGGTGCGCCAGAAGGCTTCCCCCTCGGCTGCCGTCACGACGTGGGGTAATCGCAGGAGGCCGTCGATGTTCTCGATAGCCTGGGTCGATGCGAGCGGAGACAGCAACGCTCGAGGATTGGTCGTGATCCGCAGGTACGCGAAAATCGTCGGCCAGAAGAGGTAGAGCAGGTCCGGGCCGGCGGACAGACGCTCGATAAGGGACCTTGCCGGGACGTGCAGCGGATCTTGCGCGTTGGCGGCGTAGATCAGGACGTTGGCATCGACAGATGCACTCATTCGTCCTCGTCGAGGATGCGGTACAGCGCATCCTTATCCTCGAGATCGATCAGCGGCAAGCCCATGTCATACGTCTTCCACTCGAAGGGCGGGGGATCGTGAGGGCAGCCCGTCACCAGCTCGAGGTCCGCTCGGTCGGCCCATCGCCAGGGCCGTCAGCTCAGTAGTCCGTCGGGACGCCGCCCTCGTCGACGCGGCGAGCCACGAACGCGTCCAGTTCCTCGCGGATCGCCGGGTCCTGCGCCGGCGCCTCGTAGGCCGCCAGGAGCTCCTTCCAGAGTCGATTGGCCTTGCCGGCGGCCTGCGGCGACCCTGCTTCCTCCCACGTCTCGTAGTTGCGCCAGTCGCTGAGCAGGGGCTTGTGGAAGGCGGTCTTGAAGCGCGACTGCGTGTGCGCGGCGCCGAAGAAGTGGCCACCCGGTCCGACCTCGCGGATCGCGTCCATGGCCAGGCTGTCCTCGTCCACGACGACCGGGTCCAGGAACGCCGCCACCATGCCCAGCAGGTCGGCGTCCAGGATGACCTTCTCGAAGCCGGCGTGGAGGCCGCCCTCCATCCAGCCGGCACCGTGCATCAGCAGGTTGACCCCGCCCATGATCGCGCCCCACAGGCTGAACACGCTCTCGTACGCCGCCTGCGCGTCCACCGCGTTGGCCGCCGAGACGTTGGACGATCGATACGGCACCGCGTAGCGACGCGCCAGCTGACCGCCGATCATCGCGGTCCGCATGTACTCCGGCGTCCCAAAGGCCGGCGCCCCCGACTGCATGTCCACGTTGCTCGTGAAGCCGCCATAGACGACCGGCGCGCCAGGGCGGACCACCTGGGTGAGGGTGATCCCCGCCAGCGCCTCCGCGTTCTGCTGGGCCAGCGCGCCGGCCAGCGTCACGGGCGCCATGGCGCCGGCGAGCGTGAACGGGGTCATGACGATGACCTGGTTGCGCCGGCTGAACTCCAGGATGCCGTGCAGCATCGGCGTGTCCAGGCGCAGCGGCGATGAGGAGTTGATGACCGTGAAGATGGACGGCTCGACGTCCAGGGTGGCGTCTTCCACGCCCCGGGCGATGCGCACCATCTCCAGCGCATCGATATTGCGCTGGCGACCCAGCGAGTAGGCGTGGATCGGCTTGTCGGCGAGGGTCAGCAGGTCATGGATGGCGTGCAGGTGCCGCACCGACGCGTGGATGTCCACGGGCTCGACCGGGTAGCCCGCGAAGAAGTGCACGGACGTGAGCATCTGGCAGAGCCGGATGAGGTTCTGGTAGTCGGCGCGATTGCCGACCCGCCGACCGCCGTCAGCGTCGTACACGTTGGGCGCACTGGCGACCGAGCCGAAGGCGACCGCGTCGCCACCGATCGTCAGGTGATGCGCGGGGTTCGGAGCATGCAGCGTGAACGTGGACGGCGCCGTCCGGATCCGCTCCTCGATCATCGCCCGATCAAATCGGACCCGCTCCGAGCCCTCCTCCACACGCGCACCGGCGGCCTGTAACAGGTCCCTGGCCTCCTGGTCCAGGAAATCCATACCGATCTCTTCGAGGATGTCCATGGACGCGTCGTGGATCGATTCCAGTTCGTCCGCCGACACGACCTCGGTCGGGCGGTAGCGCATGCGCGGCTGCGCGAACGGGCGCTGCTGGGGCAGGGTGTGTCGCTCATGACCCGCTCGGCCGCCGCCGCGGCGGCGTGTCTGGAGGGCCTGGCCGGCCGCCGAATCCATGTCGGTCATGGGCGCAGTATCGCCGCTCGCGTCCATTCCGCGCAGGGCGCTTGTAGTGTTGGTGATCATGTGCTAGCGTATGCGCATGCGTAAGCTCGACCGCCGAGTCCATCTCCTCCTGGACGAACGCCGGCACCAAAAGATCGCCGTCGAGGCCAGGCGTCGGAATGTCTCGGTCGCGGAGGTCATCCGTAACGCCATCGACCGGATGCCGGCGAGCGAGGACGTTCGACGCTCCGCGATCGCCTTCGTCCTTTCCGCTGCCCCGATGCCGGTCCCGGCCGACCCGGCCGACCTACGACGCGAGCTCGACGCCGAGCACGAGCGCCGGGCGTTGTGATCGTCCTCGACACTGCCGTACTGGTCTACGCCGTCGGCGAGGAACACCCGCTTCGAGCACCGTGCCAGCGATTGCTCTTCGCCCACGGTGAGGGTCGCATCGACGGCGCGACGACCGTGGAGGTGATCCAGGAATTCGCCCATATCCGCGCTCGTCGACGACCGCGGCTGGACGCTGTCGACGCCGCACGGGCGTTTGCCTCGAGCCTGACGATACTGGTCGCTACGACGGAGGACCTGGATCGCGGGTTGCAGCTGTTCGCCGACCATCCCGGTCTCGGCTCATTCGACGCGGTGCTGGCTGCCGTCGCCATCGAGCACGGCGCCGAAGCGCTCGTGTCGGCCGACGTCGGGTTCGCCGCGATCCCCGGCCTGCGTTGGATCGATCCTGCGACGCCCGAGATCGAATCGATCCTCCGCTAGGTGTGATTCCCGGACACGTTGTTGACGACGTCCCGGTATTCCGCGATCCGGTCAGCTACGACCGTGGGTCGTGGACGGCGCAGATCGGGACCGTTCGACGATCGCTCGCCGAGCACCTCACGCACAAGTGCGGCGCCGCCGACGCCTGGATCGGCCGTTGGTCGCCGCCCCGCCCGCCGCCCGGGCCCGCCGCCCGCCGGGGCCCACCCCCAGTCCGCCAGATGTCGTCCCACAGAACGTTAGGCGGGCTGCCCGCGCTCCTGGAGCCGGCGCGCACCCGGAACGACGACACGCTCACCACGATCACGCCCAGGAGCGGTCGCTGCGAGGACGCCCGACGGGCCCATAGCGCGCCTAGTGATGCTGGCTGGTGTCATCTGGCGGGATCGGTCGGCGCAGTTCCACGGCACGGTGGCCGCGACCACACCGATCGGCTCGCGAGTCACGAGTGACAGCGCATCCGGACCGGTGGGGCCAACGTCGCCGTAGGCCTTGTCGATCGTCTCGGCGTACCACTGGATGGTCGTGGCGGCACTCGGAACGTCGACCGCGAGCGTGTCGCGGATCGGCTTGCCGACATCGAGCGATTCGAGGAGGGCGAGCTCGTCGCGGTTTGCCCGGATCAGGTCGGCGAACTTCAGGAGCACACGCTTGCGGTCCGCCGGCGTCTGGTCCGCCCAGCGCCGGTCATCGAACGCGCGGTACGCCGCCGAGACCGCCCGATCGACATCTTCCGTGCCGCCCTCCGCGACCTGGGCGATCGGTCGGCCGTCACGGCCGGCGATATCGGTGAACGTGCGACCGGACGCGGCCGGCACGAACCGACCATCGATGAACGCCTCGGTGCGCGGTGCGACCGCAGCGGCCCTCTCGATCCAGTCCTCGGCACTGACCCCGGTCATGCGGCGAAGCGTGTGATGGCGGCTTCATCGAGGACCACACCGAGACCGGGCGCGCTCGGGACACGCAGGACGCCATCCCGATCCGGGCGGATGGGCTCCGCGAGGAAGGCGTCGCGGCGCTCTGGTGTCCAGCCCGGCGGATCGTACGGATACTCGATGAACGGCCCGCCCCCGACACCCGCCGCCACGTGCAGGTTGGCGAGAAGGCCAAGGCCGTTCGTCCAGGTGTGCGGCGTGAACCATCGATTTCGGGCAAGAGCGAGTTCGCCCACGGTCCTTGCGCGGAGCATCCCGGCGGCCAGGACGACGTCCGGCTGATACACGTCGAAGGCGTCGGCATCGAGCGCCGCCAACGTCTCGGCGAACGTCCGGGTCATCTCGCCGCCGGCGATCCGTACCCCCGGCGCGGAGGCCCGCAATGCCGCCAGCCCTCGCAGATCCGTGCCCGCCAGCGGCTCTTCCATCCACAGGACGTCGTAGGCCGCGAGGTGCGCCGCGACGTTTCGCGCGGCCACAGGGTCCAGGGCCGGGGATGTGTCGCCGGCCATGCGCCAGCCCTGGTTGAGATCGACCATGATCGCCATCGAGTCACCGACGGCCGCGCGCGTCGCAGCCACGGCCGCGAGCCCGTCCGCCAGCCGGCGCGGGTCGATCCGGATCTTGAGGGCGCGGAACCCTTCCTCGCGCAGCCGGAGCGCGGACTCGGCGCGGGCCGCGGCCGGCAGGAGCGACCCGCACGACGCGTACGCCGGGATCCCGTCCAGAGCGCCGCCGAACAGCGTCGCGACCGGGAGACCCGCGACCTGGCCGATGATGTCCCACAGAGCCGCCTCGAGCGGCCAATACCGCCCGGCATGGAAATCGATCGTCTCCAGGGCGCGGACATGGCGCGCGATGGCGAGCGGATCCTGACCGACGAACAGGTGCTCGAACGCGGCGAAACCGTCCATCGTGTCCCCGGACCCGATCCCGACGGCGCCCTCGTCGGTCTCGACACGGACGATCGTCACCGCGAAGGTCCGTCGCGGGACGGGGTCCCAGGCGGCCGCGAACGGCGGATCGAGCGGGACGACCAGGCGCTGCAGCCGAATGGCGGTGATCTTCACGAGCCCAGTATCGCCGACAGACTGAGCCTGACGCGGCGGGCGACGGCTACGGTACTGTGGCGGCCCTTCATACAGGGGCTGTCTGGGGAGCCTGATGCCAACCGCCGTCGACCGACCACCGGAAGAAGCCGCCGAGGACAGCTCGCTGGCACGCGGATTGCGGGTGTTCCTGGCGGTCGCCGACCGGGGCGAGGTGCGGGCCGATGAGTTGAGCACGGTCCTCGAGACCCCGCTGTCCACGATCTATCGCTATCTGCGCACGCTGACCGAGTTCGGCTTCGTCGAGCGATGCGAAGCGGGCTATCGAGTCGGGCCGCGGCTGCGCATCACCGGCGGTGCCACGGTGACGAGCGAGGAGCTGATCCGGATCGCCGAACCGGTACTCACCATGCTGGTCGAGGATACCGGCGAGACGGCCGTCATCGCGCGAAGGGTCGGGCTGACAGCCGTCTGCCTGCACGAGATCCAGTCGGGCCATGCGCTCCGGGTCCGTTGGGATCCCGGGATGGCGCTGCCACTCCACGCCGGCGCCCTCTCGCGCGTGCTGCTCGCCTATGCGCCGGCGGACGTCCGGAACGAGGTCCTGGCGGCCGCTCCCGATTCGGGCCGATTGCGGCGGAACCTTGCGCGGGTGGCCTCGGACGGCATCGCCCGGAGCGAGGGTGAGGTGTTCGCCGGCACCATGACGATCGCCGTTCCCGTCATGCGCAACGATGGGATCGTGGCCGCGCTTGGGGTCCTGGCCCCTGCTGAACGAGCGGATCCCGGCTGGCGGAGACGTACGGCTCGACAGCTCCTGGATGCGGCGCGGGTGGCCGACGCGGCTTTTCGCGGCGCAGCCCGAGAGTGACGGCCTCGGACTATCGGCATATGGCATCGATACTTTCCGTCAGTTGACAATCGCCGCTACGGGCCCGATGCTGCGGGGCCATGGACGCGTTCAACACCCTTGGCCCGGTCTCGGAAGGCTATGCATCCCTGCCCGTCGCCGACGCCTTCTCCTGGTCCGAGGTCGGCCGGCAGCTCGGCGGGGGGGAGTGGTACCTGGTCGTGTTCCGCTCCATTCGGCGCGCCGGAGCGGATGAGGCTCGATTGGTCGAGTACGACGACCGCGCCCACGCCGAGGCCATGTCCGCGCCCGGTTTCGTGCACTACTTCAAAGGCCCGACGGCGGCCGATGGGTCGTGTCTTTCATTCTGCCTGTGGGGCAGCCGCGCCGAGGCCCGCGCTGCCGCCGGACGCCCGGATCACGTCGAGGCGGTGGCTCTGATCTCGGAGATGTACGAGCGCTACACGCTCGAGTTCCTGCGCGTCACCGGGCGCGCCGGAGAACCGCTCCGATTCGAACCCTACGACGCGTCACCGCCGCCGTCGCCGGCGCCCCGACTCGGTTTCGGCACCGCGCCGGCACCCGCCTGAGGTTCGGGGTCAGGGGCCGCGGCCGCGGAGCGCTCGTGATCGCCCTCATTGATCAAATGGCGACCCAGCGTGCAGGGCTGAGCCCCAGGACAACGATCCGGGTACGCACCCCCTCGTAGTCAACCTCGAATCGATCAAGCACAGCGATCAAGCGCGCGATGCGGCGTCAAAGGCGGGACGTCGTGATCGCCCCCATTGATCAAATGGCGACCCTGCGTGCAGGGCTGCGCCCCAGGACGACGATCCGGGTACGCACCCCCTCGTAGCCAACCTCGAATCGATCAAGCACAGCGATCAAGCGCGCAGAGGCGGCGCACACGTTCGAGCCTCGCGCGACATCAGTCGCCGCCCGAGCGCCGAATCGAGGGCTTGTCTCCAACATCCAGACCCGTTGGAGCGGCGGGGACCACGGGGACCACGCCACCCTCGGCCGCGGCCGCGCCCGTCCCGAGGCCAACGCCAAGGCGCACCGCCGAGATCACGCCACCGATCGAGGTGACGCCCAGGATCATCGCGTGAACCAACAGAGCCATCGCGAACGCCGCGTTCGGGTCGGCGCCAAAGATCTTGGCGATCTCGACCGCGGTCAGCTCGAAGGTCCCCACGTACCCAGGTGCGGACGGCACGATCGTTGCGAGCGCGACGCCGCTGGACAGGAGCGCCCCCTGGGCGATCGTGAGATCGATTCCGAGCGCCTGACCCCCCGCAACGAACGTGGCGATGGAGGCGGCCCACGCGGCTGTGCTGAACACGAGCGCCCGCGCCAGCGTGCCGGGCCGGCTGGCCACTGACAGCCCGTCCCGCAAACGCCGAGCCAGCTCCAGGACGCGCGGGTATCCCTCGGCGAACGTCGTGACCCGGTCGGCGCCGGGCAGCCGATGACTGACGGTCGCCACGACCAACCCGAGGATCAGCAGCCCGACGAACCCCGCACCAAGGGTCACGGCCGTGGCCATCCAACCGCCCACTTGGAGCATCACGACGGCGACGGCCGCCAGGCCGACGACGATGATCGTGTCGACGATCCGCTCGACCACGACCGTGC
Organism: Chloroflexota bacterium; assembly: GCA_031407755.1. Taxonomy (GTDB): domain Bacteria; phylum Chloroflexota; class Limnocylindria; order Limnocylindrales; family CSP1-4; genus SPCO01. Next base: position 9,031 of record JANOIS010000389.1, read on the forward strand.
CCAGGACCGTCGGCCGGCTGATGCCCTCGCCCTCGCCGAGGGCGTGGCTGCGCACGAGCTCACCGAGCCGCGCCGGCAGGACGTTGTTGGCGAGATAGCCGAGATAGGTGTAGCCAAGGACCCGCCGGTACGGCAACCGCTTGATCGGCTGAAGCAGCGCTCGCCATCGACCGCCGCGCGCCGCAACATCGATGAATACCGTGGCCAGCATGAGTCCGATCCAGGCCGGGTTCGCCGTGCGCAGGACGTCGAGCGCGCGAGGAACGTCCACCGTGCGGGACAGGATCCAGATCGCCGCCAGGCTGATCGCGATACCCACGCCGGTGCGCAGGAGCGTTCGCCGGCTCATTCGGTGCCCGGGCGCGGGCTCGGTGAGTGCGAGGTCAGTTTCGATGACCTCCGGATGCGCGATCGGTGGAGCAGATAGCGTCCCACGACCCGCAGCGTGGACAGCCCGTAGACCACGCTCCGTCGGAAACCGACCGAGCTCGCCTCGTCGAAATAGCGGGTCGGGACGGCGATCTCACCGATCCGCCGACGCCTGCCGGTCGCTACCACCTGGGCGATCAGTTCCTGATCGAACACGAAGTCGTTGCTGTTGGCGTGGTAGGGGATCGTCTCCAGCAACTGTCGGCTGTAGGCGCGGAGGCCGGTGTGGTATTCGGACAGGTGCAATTCGAACGCGATGTTCTCGACGGTCGTGAGGAATCGATTGCTGACGTACTTCCACCTCGGCATGCCACCAGCGAGGGGGTCGCCCATGAACCGGCTCCCGAGCATCAGGTCGTGAGTCCCGGCCGCGATCGGTGCGATCAGGTCGGGGATGCGCGTCGCGTCGTACTGGTAATCGGGATGAAGCATGACGACGATGTCGGCACCGGCCTCGAGCGCCGCGTCGTAGCACGTCTTCTGATTGCCGCCGTAGCCCCGGTTCTGCGGGTGGATGATCACCGCGAGGCCGAGCTGGCGGGCGATCTCGACGGTTTCGTCGGCGGATACGTCATCGACCAGGATGATCCTGTCGACGAGGTCCTGCGGGATGTCCGCGTACGTCCGTTCCAGCGTCCGGGCGGCGTTGTACGCGGGCATGACGATGACCACGCTCGGGCGAGAGGGCTGGGCAGGCTGACTCACGGCCGCAAGGGTACCCGACCGTCTGCGTCATGGGACTGTCACGCCTCGTGTGCGAGGATACGATCGCCGCACGCCGCCCGCCGCTACAGGACCGCCGCCCCGATGTTTGAACGACTCTTCGGCACCACCGCCACCGACCCGGCCATCACCGAGCGCATCCCGCCCGGCCAGTACCGCACGGAGAAGTTCCCGGTCCTCCATTACGGCTCCGTACCGAGGGCCGATCTTGCGACCTGGGATCTGCGCGTGTTTGGTGAGGTGGAGGCGCCGTTCACCCTCACCTGGGAGCAGTTCAAGGAGCTGCCCCGCAAACAGGTCCACACGGACATCCATTGCGTGACCCGGTGGTCGAAGCTCGACACCACCTGGGAAGGCGTGCCCATCCAGGCGATCCTGGAGATGGCCCAGGTCCGCCCGAGCGTGACCCACGTCGTGAGCCACGCCGAGCAGGGCTATACGGCCAACCTGCCACTGTCCGTGCTGGACGATGACGACGTGATCCTTGCGGACATGTTCGACGGGCAGCCGCTGGAGGCCGAGCACGGCTATCCGCTTCGGTTAGTGGTCCCGAAGAAGTACTTCTGGAAAAGCTCGAAGTGGGTCCGCGGCCTGGAGTTCCTGGACCACGATCAGCTCGGCTTCTGGGAGCGCTACGGCTACCACAACGACGCTGACCCCTGGCAGGAGGAGCGCTTCAGCGACGGCTGAAGTCACTTCCCGCACGGGAGGCGGGTCTGGGCGCGGTTAGATCCCCGGCAGGTGCTGGTCTATTTGCGATGTAGACTGGCTGTCGATCGTGCAGGGTCCGCGCTGGACACGTGTGATTTCGACGCATCATCCCGCCAGACCGCGCCTGACGCCCCGCGCGGGGCCCACCCCTGACATCGAGGTCACCGTTTTGCTCCTGATCGGGTTCGGCTGCATCACACTGACGCGCGGGCTTCGATGATCGGCGGGCGACGGCCGCTGACCGGCCGCAAACCAGGGGATCGGCGGATCAAGGTCGATCGGCCGCATTCGGCGCTGTTCCGCTACACCGGGCCGAACCAGCTCGTGGCACGCCCGGCGGCCAGCGTGCCCAGGACGCCGGCTGGCCGGCTCATGGCCAGGGTCAAGTCGCTGGCCTTCGGTCGGCCACTGGCGTCCGAGGAAGAGGCGGGCGAGCGGCTGCCCAAGCGCAAGGCCCTCGCGATCTTCAGCTCGGATGCGATCTCGTCCTCGGCCTACGCGACCGAGGAGATCCTGCGGGTCCTGATCATCGGTGGGGCGGCCGCGTTCCTCCTGTCCATCGAGGTGGCGATCGGCATCGCCATCATGCTCGCCGTCGTCGCGGTGTCGTACCGCCAGGTCTGTCTCGCCTTCCCGGACGGCGGCGGCGCCTATGCCGTGGCCAAGAGCGAGCTGACGCCGTTGCTGGCACTCGTCGCGGCGAGCGCGTTACTCATCGACTACGTGATGACCGTCGCGGTCTCGACGTCGTCCGCGGTCGATCAGTTGATCTCCATCTCGCCGGATCTCAACCCGCTGCGGGTCGAGATCGCGCTCATCGCCATCGCGCTCATCACGGTCGCCAACCTGCGCGGCTTGCGTGAATCCGGGAACATCTTCGCCATCCCGACCTACCTCTTCATCGGGCTCGCGATGACGATCATCGTGACCGGGATCATCCGCATCGTCAGCGGTGACATCGCGCCGTGGCCGCGTCAGGAGGAGGCCATGACGATCGGGACGGAACCGATCGGGCTGTTCCTGCTGCTGCGTGCGTTCGCGTCAGGATCCGTGGCCCTGACCGGCACCGAGGCGATCGCCAACGGCGTACCGGCCTTCAAGCCGCCGGAGGCTCGCAACGCGGCGACCACGATGGTGGTTATGGCCGTCCTGCTGGCCGTCCTGTTCATCGGCATCACGATCGTCGCCGATGCCCACCAGATCGTCCCGTCCGAGGAAGGCTCAGACGGACCGACGGTCATCGCCCTCGTGGCCCAGACCGCATTCGGCGTGGGGACGCCGTTGTTCTACATCTTCCAGGGCTCGACAGCGCTGATCCTGTTCCTGGCGGCGAACACGAGTTACAACGCGTTCCCGCGGCTCGGGGCGTTGCTCGCCAGGGACGGCTTCATGCCACGCCAGTTTAGCTTCCGTGGTGATCGTCTGGCGTTCAGCTGGGGGATCGTCCTGCTGGCCGTCGTGGCGGGTCTGCTCATCATCGCCTTCGGAGGGATCACGACCTTCCTCATCCCGCTCTACTCGGTCGGGGTGTTCGTGTGCTTCACCATCAGCCAGTCCGGGATGGTCCGACACTGGCTGCGGACCCGCGAGCCGGGCTGGCGATGGCGGCTCGCGATCAATGCCACCGGAGCGGTCATGACCGGCGTCGTCCTTGTCGTGGTCGCCTCCGTGAAGTTTTTCCACGGGGCGTATCTGGTGGTCATCCTCATGCCGTTGCTGGTCCTGATGATGCTGTTCATCAGCCGCCAGTACCGTCACTCGACCGAGGAACTGGGCGTGGCCCCGGCGTTCGTGTCCGGGCCACCGCGCCGCGATGAACGGGTCGTCGTGCCGGTCCCGGGTGTCAACCGGGCGGTCATCCATGCGGTCAACGTGGGTCGTTCCATCGCTGACGACGTTCGGGGCGTCTACATCAGTGACGATCCGGTGGAGGCGGCGGCCGTACGAGCGACGTGGGAGCGGACGCT
>JANOIS010000119.1:0-9552 GCA_031407755.1 Chloroflexota bacterium
GCGCTGGGCGAGCTGCACGACGAGCTCGAGCGGCGGGGCATCGTGCTCGCGCTGGCCCGCGTGAAGCACGATCTCCGCGCGCAGCTCGAGCGGATCGGGCTGGTCACCCATATCGGCCAGGATCGCCTCTTCGCCACGCTCCCGGTCGCGCTCGAGGCATTCGAACGCCGAGGTGAGCGCGGCTCCGAGTAGCGACCCGCTCGTCACCCAGGCGCTCTCGTCGCGATCAGCGAGCGGCAGGACGCTGCAACAACGCGACGTGCGATCGAGGTGATCGCGGTCCGAGGCCGAGTCGCGGTCGTCGCGGGGTGCGTCGACGTCGAAGCGACTCGAGGTTTGACGCTCGGATGATTACGGGCCATTTGGCCGCCCGCCTTGGGCACTCCGGCCCTATGGATGCTCGCTCGCGCACGCTCTGATGGACGCAGACACGAAGCACAGATGCTGCGGCGCAGCCCGAAGATTCGGAGGTAACGGTGATGACGATGCCGGTTGATTCGTGCGTGAACCTTGGACGAAAGATGAGCCAACGAGTGCACGACGATGAATCACATCGGCTGGTGGCCGCGGTCTTGACCGAGGTGGCCGTCGCTGCTGTGCACCCGGCACGACACCTGGGCGTCGGGCGATCGGCATCGCGAGGCATGCTGGAGGAATCGATCGAGAGGGCGACGCAAGCTGCGGTCGAGACGCTGATCCTCCGCCTCGAAGACCTCGTCGAGTTCCTTCCTCGCGAGGTGGTTGACGAGCTCGCCAGCGAACAGGTGATGGCAGAGCGCGGCCTGGAATAGTTGTCGGCGTGGAATGACCGCGCCGCCGCCGCCATCCGGTCCGTTCACCGACACGCTTCAGTTCAAGGTGAGCGGATCGCCAAACTCGGTTGAGCCGGCCCCCGATCTGTGGCGGCCAGGCCGTCCCGAACGCGTCCATTGACGGGAGCTCTGCGCCGACCCATTCGCTGTGGAACACCTGAGGGCCAACGCTCACAAATCGAGCGTCGACCCTCTTATTGGTTCGTCTCGCGAAACGGTCTAGCGAGAATCGAGACGCGGCGGCCGCGGCGGGATCAAGACGTCGCGCGTGATCTCCGCCTGGAGTCGTGAAGGCGGTCCCTTGACACCAACCAAACGCAGGGATATAAAGGCAAACACACATGAAGCAAGACTCAAGCAACATGTATGCCGAAGAGCGCCAGCGTTGGATCGTTGAGCGCGCGCGGGCGAGTGGGCGGGTCGAGGTTTCGGCTCTCGCCGAAGAGCTCAGCGTGACCACCGAGACGGTCCGCCGCGACCTCACAAATCTTGAGCGTTACGCCCTCCTTCGTCGTGTCCATGGAGGGGCGATCCCGATCGAGCGTCTCGGGTTCGAGCCGGCCTTGGCAGCCCGCGACAGCGTCTTCACCGCCGAGAAGGAGCGGATCGCTCAGGTGGCCCTCGCGGAGCTTCCCGACGAGGGGTCGATCCTGTTGGATGCGGGGACCACGACCGCGCGTCTCGCCGACGCCCTGCCGGCCGATCGCGAACTCGTTGTGGTCACGAACGCCCTGCCGATCGCCATGTCCCTTTCGGTCCGTCCGAACATCACCGTTCTTATGATCGGCGGCAAGGTCCGCGGCCGGACCCAGGCAGTGGTCGACGCGTGGGCCCTGCGGGCCCTGGCCGAAACCTACGTGGAGGTCGCGTTCCTGGGAACTAACGGCATCAGCCCGGAGCGTGGGCTGACTACCCCCGACACGACCGAATCGGCCGTCAAGCGGGCTATGATCCAGTCCGCCAGACGCTCGGTCATCCTGGCCGACCACACGAAGGTCGGCCAGGACCATCTGTCTCGTTTCGCCGAGCTCGACGACATTGACACGCTGATCACCGATACCGGTCTGGATGGGCAGGTGGCCGACGAATTCCGATCACGGGGCCTGAAGGTCCTCCTGGCATGATCGTCACCCTCACGCTCAACCCGAGTGTCGACCGAACGGTCGAAGTCGACGCGCTCAGGCGTGGCGAGGTCATGCGTGCGCTTGGCGTCCGAGTGGATCCGGGCGGCAAGGGAATCAATGTTTCGCGGGCGCTGGCTGCCCATCGACTGCCCACCCGCGCGGTCTTGACATTGGGCGGGGCCGAGGGTGAACATCTGCTCGCCCTCTTGGCCACGTCCGGGATCGAGATCGTGCCCGTCAGGATCGGAAAAGCGATCCGATCGAACATCACCGTCGTCGAGCCGGACGGGACGACGACGAAGTTCAACGAGCCTGGTGCCCGATTGAGCAAGGACGAGCTCGCTGCCGTGTTCTCCGCGGTCAAGACCGCCGTGGCGTCAGCGGATTGGCTTGTCGCCAGTGGCAGTCTCCCCCCCGGGATGGATCTCGATGTCTACGCGGAGCTGGTTCGCGGGCTGGCCGGGTCAGGGACCAGCGTGGCGATCGATACCAGCGGCCGAGCCCTGGGAGCCGCCCTGAGCGCCGGGCCAACGTTGGTGAAACCGAATCGGGATGAGCTCGCCGAGGTGACTGGCCTCCGGCTGCGGACCATTGCGGACGTTGTCGATGCCGCGAGCCGGTTGCGCGATCTTGGTGCCGGGGCAGTACTGGCAAGCCTCGGCGCCGACGGGGCCGTTCTGGTGGACGGCGACGGTGCCATCCACGGTCGGACCCCGGCCGTCGCTCCGCTCAGCTCCGTCGGGGCAGGGGACGCCATGCTCGCTGGTTTCCTGGCCGCTGGTGGCAAGGGCGCCGACTCCCTGATCGAGGGACTCGCCTGGGGCGCCGCGGCCGTCTGCCAGCCCGGCTCCGGCATGCCAGCCCCGGACGACATCGACCGAGCGGCGGTGCGGTTGGAGCGACCGAGCCCCCACCGCCGGGATCCGAGCGCCATGCCGCCCTGAAGCACGGCGGCGCCAGCCGCGGCGCGATCCCCAAGAGACGAACCGTCACGAGTGAGGAGAGGAACCCAAATGACGTCCACAGCTGATCTTAAACATCGCGAAGGACCCGGCGTGCAAGCCACGATCCAGCGGATCGGGGGCTACCTGGCCGGCATGATCATGCCTAATATCTCGGCCTTCATCGCCTGGGGGTTGATCACCGCCCTGTTCATCCCGACTGGCTGGTGGCCGAACGAGCAGCTCGCCAAGCTTGTCGGGCCGATGATCCTGACCCTGCTGCCGGTCCTCATCGGCTACACCGGCGGCCGATTGGTTCATGGTCAGCGGGGCGCGGTCATCGGCGCCGTGGCCACGATGGGCGTCGTCGTCGGCACCGATATCCCGATGTTCCTGGGGGCGATGATCATCGGCCCGTCGGCCGCCTATCTTCTGAAGCGCCTTGACGGAGTTCTCGGCCATCGGACCCGGTCGGGCTTCGAGATGCTGGTCGACAACTTCAGTGCGGGAATCCTCGGTCTGGTGATGGCGGTCATCGGCCTGCTCGCCGTCGGACCGATCGTCGAGACCCTCGCGAACGCGGCAGGTGATGGCGTTGACGTGCTCGTCGCGAACGGCCTGCTGCCCCTCGTATCGATCATCGTCGAGCCGGCCAAGGTCTTGTTCCTCAACAACGCCATCAATCATGGCGTCCTCGCACCGCTCGGCGTGGCTCAGGCCCTCGAGACAGGTAAGTCCATCCTGTTTATGATCGAGACGAACCCCGGGCCCGGCCTCGGGATCCTGCTCGCCTACCTGTTCTTCGGTCCGCGGACGCTTCGACCGAGTGCCCCAGGATCGATCATCATCCACTTCTTCGGTGGCATTCACGAAATCTACTTCCCGTACGTGCTGATGAACCCACGTCTGATTCTTGCCGCTATCGCCGGTGGCGCGTCCGGCGTGTTCACTGCCGTCATCACGAGCGCCGGCCTTGTGGCGACCCCGTCGCCCGGGAGCATCTTCGCGTACCTCGCGGTGACCCCCAAGGACGGCTACATCGGGGTTCTGCTGGCGATCGCCGTGGCTACGGGCGTTTCCTTCGCCGTCGCCTCGTTGCTGCTTGGCTTCGGCCGCGCGGAGCAGCCGGTCATCGACCCCGTCAGCGACGTGGACGCTTCGCCCGCCGGCCTGGCGCCAACTGGAGCCTGACTGACATGCCATCGATCAATGGCAAAGACGTCACCAAGGTAGTCATCGCATGCGATGCCGGGATGGGCAGCAGCGTCATGGTCGCCAGCCAGATGCGTCAGCGGCTGAAGGCATACAACGTGGCTGTCGAGCACGTCCCGGTCAACGCGATCCCGGCCGACGCCCAGGTGGTCGTCTGTCACTCCGGGCTGGCCCAGCGCGCCCGGGCGATCGCGCCGGCGGCGGTCGTCGTGGCATTTCAGGTGTTCATGGGCGATCCCGCGTTCGCGCGTGTTGAAGCCGCGATCCGGGACGGCGGTCTCCTTGGCGAGTGATACCGCCGCGACATCGGGTGGCCCAGCGCCCGATGTCCTCGTCCGAAATGCGATCCGACTGGCCCAGCACGCCACCGACAAATGGGACGCGCTGCGCCAGTCGGGGTCTCTACTCGAGGAGATCGGAGCGGTCGACGAGGGCTATGCTGCGGCCATCTTGGAGCGCGAGAGCCAGATCTCCACGTACATGGGCGAGGGCGTTTCGATTCCCCACGGAACCGACCGCGCCCGCGCCCTGGTGCGCCGCACGGCTCTGGGCTTCCTGCAATACCCCGACGGTGTCGATTGGGACGGCGAGACCGTCTACCTATGCATCCCGATCGCAGCGAGCGGCGATGAACACGTCGCCGTGCTGTCGGCCCTCGCCGAGGTCCTGGTCGACCCTGACAGCGCCGCCGCCCTGCGCGGGGCGACAGACGTCGACGACGTCCTGGCTCGACTGAACCCCGGCGCCCGGGAGATCGCGGAGGATACCGACCGATGAGGGTGGCACGCTTCTATGCCTCGGGCGACATCAGGATCGAGGACGCTCCGGAACCGACCGCCGGTCCGGCCGAGGTCAAGCTGCGGGTTCGTAACTGCTCGACCTGTGGCACGGATGTCAAGATCTTCCGGTCCGGTCACCAGAACATCGACCCGCCGCGGATCATGGGCCACGAGATCGCCGGCGAGATCGTCGATGTCGGCGCTGACGTGGGACCGGCCGCCGATGGCCGGCCAAGGACCCGCGGCGACCGCGTCCAGGTCATTGCCGCCGTCCCGTGCGGCCGCTGCCCGGACTGCCGGCGTGGCTGGCTGACGATCTGCCCCAACCAGACGTCGATCGGCTACCAGTACGAGGGCGGCTTTGCCGAGTACCTCATCGTCCCCCAGGAAGTCTTGCGGGTCGACGGACTCAACCGGATCCCCGATGGGGTCGGGTTCGACGAGGCATCAGTGGCCGAACCGTTCGCCTGCGCGATCAACGCCCAGGAGCTCGCCCGGGTGGGACCAGGAGACGACGTCGTCGTGATCGGTGCCGGCCCGATAGGCTGCCTCCACGTTCGGCTGGCCCGGGCCAACGGCGCTGGTCGGGTGTTCCTCGTGGAGCTCAACCGCCAGCGCCTGGACATGTCGGCCGCGATCGTGGCTCCTGATGCCGCCATCTGCGGCAGCGAGACGGATGCGATCCAGGCGATCCTGGACCTGACCGACGGCCGCGGCGTGGACGTGGCGATCATCGCCGCGGCGTCGGGCAAGGCCCAAGAGGATGCGCTGCGGATGGTCGCCCGACGGGGTCGGCTTTCATTCTTCGGTGGCTTGCCCAAGGATCAACCGACCATCACCCTCGATTCAAACCTCGTCCACTACCGCGAATTGACGATCGTCGGCGCCAACGGGTCGAGCCCGGAGCACAACAAGGCGGCCCTGGGCATGATCGCCAGTGGTGCGGTGCCGGTCCTGGACCTGATCACCCATCGACTCCCCCTTGACGGGTTGCTCGATGCGATCGGTATCGTCTCGCGAGGCGAGGGCATCAAGGTCACCATCGAACCCTGACCCGACATCGGGATCCGGCATCGGCCGGGCTACGGAGGACAGAATCATGGCGGAGCGTCAGGTCGTCGTCGGCTCTCGGATCGGTCTTCATGCCCGGCCGGCAGCGCTGTTCGTCAAGGCGGCCACGGCACAGTCGGTGAGGATCACGATCCGCAAGGGTGACGGGCCGGCAGTGGATGCTCGGAGCATCCTCCGAGTCCTGGCCCTCGGGGCGAAGAACGGCGACACCGTCGTGCTGCAGGCTGACGGCGACGGAGCCGATGAGGCGCTGCGAGCCGTCGCGAGCGTTGTCGCCGAAGATCATGACGACCCCGCCTGAGGACCGGCCGACGGCTGTGGCCGGCGAGACCGAGCGCACGCCTGGGATGCCGGGAGTGCTGCAGGGGATCGGGGTCTGTCCGGGACGCGCCGCTGGACCCGTGGCGCGGATGGGGCCCCGGCCGACCCTTCCACCAGACCACGACGTCGTCATCGACGAGAAGGCGGAGGCTGAACGCGCCCTGGCGGCGCTCGAACGTACGGCCCGGAACCTCGAACAGCGAGCCGAGGCAAGCGGCGTCTCGGGCGCCGCGGAGGTCCTCGAGGCCACTGCGATGATCGCCCGCGATCCGGCGCTCGAAGAGGCGATTCGCTCGGCCGTCGCCAAGGGTGAGCCCGCACCCTGGGCGGTCGATCGGGCGATCGACGCCTTCAGGTCGCTGCTCCTGGACCTCGGGGGCTACATGGCGGACCGTGTCGGCGACCTCGACGACGTACGCGATCGAACGCTGGCCGAGTTGCTCGGCCAGCCGATGCCAGGCGTGCCCGAGCGCGACACACCGTTCATCCTTGTCGCCGACGACCTGGCGCCGGCCGATACCGTTACCCTGAACCCGAAACGGGTGCTGGCACTGGTGACGGTCAAGGGCGGCCCGACGAGCCATACCGCCATCCTTGCGAGAAGCCTCGGCCTGCCTGCCATCGTGGCCTGTGCAGCGGCAGCCTCCCTCGTCGAGGGCGATCTCATCGAAGTCGACGGCGAAACCGGGCAGATCCAGCTTGGGATCACGCCCGACGGTGCGGCGGACGCGAACCGGGCTGAAGGGGTACGCCGTGCCGCGCGCGCGGCCAGCTGCGGACCCGGTCGGACGGCTGATGGCCATCCCGTTGCATTGCTGCTCAATATCGGCGACGCGGCCGGAGCCGCCGCGGTCGCGAAGGTCGATGCCGAGGGTGTCGGACTGTTCCGCACCGAGTTCCTCTACCTCGACCGTCAGGACGCGCCGTCGATCGACGAGCAGGTCGCTCTGTATACCGTCGTGTTTGAGGCCGTGGCCGGCCGCAAGATCGTCGTCCGGACGCTTGACGCCGGAGCCGACAAACCGCTGCCTTTTCTGCACCAGGACGGCGAGCCCAACCCCGCCCTCGGGATTCGTGGATTGCGCACAGCGCGGCGCTCACCGGAGGTGCTCACCGACCAGCTCGTCGCCCTCGCCACAGCCCAGAAAGCAACGGGCGCTGTCGTCTGGGTCATGGCGCCGATGGTGGCAACGGCGGCCGAAGCGAAATGGTTCAGCGACCTCGCCCATAGCCATGGCCTGCCGATTGCCGGAGCCATGGTCGAGATTCCGGCGGCAGCACTTCGAGCCGCCGACCTGCTGGTGCACGCCGACTTCCTGAGTATCGGCACGAACGACCTTGCCCAGTACACGCTGGCTGCGGACCGGATGGCCGGCGCGCTGGCCGACCTGCTCGACCCATGGCAACCGGCGCTACTGGACCTTGTCGGTATGACCGCGGCGGCAGGCGCGGCGGCGGGCAAGTCGGTCGGTGTCTGCGGCGAGGCCGCCGCCTCACCGAGGTTGGCGCTGGTGCTCGTCGGGTTGGGGGTCACGAGCCTCTCCATGTCGGCGTCCGCCGTGGCCGATGTCCGGGATGCGCTGGCAGCGGTAACGCTCGCCGACTGCCGCGATCTGGCGCTTCGCGCCCGGGACAGACCGGCTGATCTGGGGCCCCCGCACCTCGGGTAGTGAGATCGGCGGCTACTCGATCATGTGTGGTCGAACACGGAGAATTGGGCACCCGGGACCCAGTGCATCTCCGCGCTGCACAGGCGCCGGCACCTGACATCGAAGGCGGCGCAGCCGGTCATCGATCAGTTCGTCGGGTCGCCGTCGCCCGCCTGGACCAGCCCGAGGGCGCCGCGACCCACGAAGTTGAACGCGTGGGTGACGATCGGGTAGAGCCCGTCTTCGGCGGTGGTGAACTCGACGAATCCACCCTGTGCCGGCGCCAGATCCATGACTTGAGAGCCCCAATTGCCCGCGTTGCCACGGTCCAGCGCGACGCCTTCCTTCCTCGCCGTGTCGAAGATCGTGCCGACGATGTGGAACGAACTGTCGATCGATGGTCCGGCGTTGAGGACGAAGATCCGGACGCGCTCGCCGGTCTCGACCTTGAGCGGGTTGTCCTTGTACTGGTTTGCCACGCCGTTGAACAGGATGAGATCGGGAGCAGGCGCGGCGGCCATGGCCTTGTCGAGATCGGCCTCCTTGCCCTGAGGCCCGAGATACCACTCGCTCTGGACGATCGCAAACTCCTTGTCGACCGCCGGCAGGCCGTCCTTGGGTTCGACGATGACCATCCCGTACATGCCGTTCGCGATGTGGTGGAGGGCCGGATCGGTGCCGCAGTGGTACATCCAGACGCCGGCGTAGTCGGCCGTCCACTCGTAGACCAGCTCCTCGCCGGGCGCGATCGAGCGCATCTCGTCGTTCCAGGCCACCTGGCTCGAATGGAAGTCGATCGAGTGCGGCAGCTTGTTCTCGATCGGGTTCTTGAGATGGATCCGGATCGTGTCGCCGACCTTGACTCGGATGACCGGACCCGGAACCGTCCCACCGAAGGTCCAGACAGCCTGGACGAAGCCTGGGGCGACGGTCATCTGGCGCTCGGTCATGACGAGGTCGATGTCGTGCGTCTCGCCAGGCAGAAGCGCCGGCGCCGTGGCATCAAAGGGCGTGTAGGGGGCTGCGTTCGGGTCAGATGCGACCGTACCGGTCGGCAGTGGACCGCCGTCGCTATCGGCGCTTGGGGCTGGGGCGGCGCCCTCGACGGTGACCACGCCCTTCATTCCAGCCTGCTCGTGGCCCGGGACCGAGCAGATGAACGTGAGTCCGCCGGCCGGGATCGTCACGGTTCCGGAGGCGCTCGCGCCGGGCGCCGCGTCGACCTTCGTCCCATCCGCGAAGGTGATGTCGTGCAGGGCGGCACCAGTGTTGACAAGGCTGAACTCGTACATGCCGGCGGCCGGGACCGTCACGGCCGCTGGCGTGAACCCGAGGTCGAACGCCTCGACGTCGATACTGCCCTCGGCTGAAGCCGCCGGTTGTTTGCTGGAACCCGCCGTGGGCTCGGCGGCAGCGGTCCCGCCCGAGGGTGACGCCACCGGCCCGTACGTCCACGCGGGGCCGCCTGGGCTCGTGCAGCCGATCAGTGCGAGCCCCAGGATCGTGACGGCCCCGAACCGGCGAAGCGTGGTGGGCATAGGTTCAGTCTCCTCTTGGGCGCCGACCGGCGGTGGCGCTCATACAGCTATCAACATACCGCGAGACTAGGCCAGACCGATCGATGCCGGACCGTGCCGAACGGC
>JANOIS010000399.1:0-4330 GCA_031407755.1 Chloroflexota bacterium
CGAGATGAGGTTCCCCACCGGGTCAACCGGGTAAGACCGCAGGGAGACCACCTGTTTGATAGGCCGCATGTGGAAGTCCGGTGACGGATGAAGCTGAGCGGTACTAACGGTCGAGGGCTTGACCTCTTCAGCTACTGACCAGGGGTCAGTGGCTGGGATCGTGATCACGATCCTTGACGACTCGATCACGAGATCGAAGATCTCTTCCGGCGCCCGTTGGGTCCATCGCGGATCCGCGTCGTGCCGCTGCCGACCATGTCCAGATGCAATGATCCCGGTGACTCTAGCGGAGAGGCCATACCCGTTCCCATCCCGAACACGGAAGTCAAGCTCTCCAGCGCCGAAGATACTGAGAGGGCAGCCTTTCGGGAAAATAGGTCGTCGCCGGGATTTTTTGCGTGCACGAGCACCCACGGTGTGGTGCCCCCAGCTCGGATGGTGGAACGGCAACGAGTATCCTGTCCGCAGATGACTGACGTCGGCGGTTCCCGTCCCGCATCCCCGTCTCTAGCGCCGCCTACGGCAGGCGTGTGCCCCTATCTGCTCGCAGCCGATGGAGGCTGGCGGGCGGCGGCGCCGTCGCACGATCACCGTTGCACGGCCGTTACGCCGCCGTCCATCCTGACCGCCGCCAAGCAGCGTCGCCTGTGTCTCGTCGCGGAGCACCATGGCTGCAGCACCTACGCAGCTGCGTCCGGCGTCGGAGGAACCGGAGATGACCCCATCGTCCGTGATCACCGACGGAACGGGCGGCCGATCGCCCGTACCGCACCGCTGGTTCTTGATCACGGCCGCGTCGCGATGTCCATCCCGACGATCCGCGCTGGACGGACCGTTGGCCAGGGAGGGCTCGTCGTGCTGATGGCGGTCGCGTTCGGAGCGCTGATCATCGCGCGCATCTCCGGGGGCGGTCCTGGCCTGAGTCCGGGGTCCGTTGCGGGTGGGGCGTCTGCGAGCCCATCGGCCGTGGCGACGCCGCGCGCGACAGATCAGCAGGTCACGCCGACGGACGTCGTCCCGGCACCGACGCTCGTTCCGACCGAGGTCGACCCGACGCCGATGCCCGGCGCCACCGCGACCGGCCAGTCGACCGAGACCGCCCCCGCAACGTATACCGTTCGCGGCGGCGACACGCTGTCCGGTATCGCCGTTGAGTTCGGGACCACATGGCAGGTGTTGGCCGAACTCAACAAGATCGATGATCCCTCGCGCCTGCGCGTCGGTCAGGTGCTGGAACTACCCTGACCGAACCGCACCTGGTTTCAGTGCTGGCAGCCGCGGCAGTAGCACGTCACGAAACCGCCGGCCTTGACCTCGCTGATCCTGGTCCCACATCGCGGGCACGGCTGGCCTCCTTTCATGTGAACGGCAAGGAAATCACGCACCTGCTGTTCAAACGTCGGCGGTACGCGCCGTCGGAGCACATCGATGGCGTCGGAGACCGTGATCCGCATCGCGGCGTGAAGGGTATCGACCTCTTCTGCGGCGAGTGTTGATCGTTTCCGGAACGGCAGGAGCCTCGCCGCATGGAGGATCTCGTCGCTGTAGGCATTACCGATGCCCGCCACGAATGCCTGGTTTCGCAACAGGTTCTTGAGTTCACCCGGATGACGCCTGACACGATCGCGCCAGATCTCCAGAGTCAAACTCGGGTCATCGGCCTCGGGGCCTATCTCGTTGGGCCCGAGGCCTGGCACCGGTCGGTCGGTACCGACGGGCAGCAGGTAGACCTTGCCCATCTGGGTCGGGTCGCGATAGCGCATCTCCGGAGTGGCGTCGGCCGCCGGCAGCCACGGCGCTCCTCTGGTCCAGCGGGCCGCCGCAGGTCGACCCCGGGCGCCAGCCGGGCCAAAACCAAGGATGAACGCGGTCCTCGTTGGCTGTCTTGTACTCGGGGCGGCCAACTGGAACCGACCGGTCAGCATCGGGTTCACGACGATCGCGTCCTGACTGAGGTCGATCATGAGGAACTTGCCACGTCGCCGAATGCCACGAACCGTCTGCCCAACGAGTCGATCCAGCTCCGCCGGCGTGCCCCGGACGGCCAGCGGTCCGGGGGCGCTCGCGACGCTGATCGGACGGCCTCGCAACGCGGCGTCAAAGGCCTCGGCGACCACGGTCAGATCAGGCAGTTCGGGCACGACTTGGCGATTGTAGCGGCGTGAAAGCCTGTGCTAGACTCTCCCGGCCCCAAGAGGCACGGACAGTTGAAGACGCGAATCAGGCCCAGCCAATGAAGGAGTGGATGGCGGAGTTCGATCATCACGGACCACCCTCCCTCCCTCGGCCCACGGCCTGAGCGTCGCTCGGGCCGTTGATGATTCTCGGCTGCGAGTTCCACCACCAGGAGTGACCACCACATTGACCGAAGAGCAGCAGGGCGGGACCGCGCCTGACACCGAAGCCAACGCGCCGGTGAACCCACAGGCGTCCGAGCAGTCCGTCGGGGCGATCGCCGTCGCCGAGGAACCCGCCGAGACCAGACTGGACCCGGAGATCAGCGCGACCGCCACGGATGCGACATCGGCAGACGCGGAGGACATCGAGACCGGCGCGACGTGGGGCCAGGACTCGACCGACGACGCACCAGTCAACACGGATGCTGAGGCCGCACCGGTCGATGACACCACGGACCTCGAGGTCGCCTCGACCGGTGCCGGCGCGCCTGTGGCGGACGCGCCTGTCGCGGATGCGGGCGGGCCTGTGGGGGACGCGCCCGCTCCCGGTGACGACGCGGACGGGCCCGGTGACGCACCTGAGTTTGCGGCGATCATTGACCCCGCCAGTGCGGTCGAGCCGACGGGCGACGACGGCGGCGTGAGCGGACTTGAGGCGGATGACACCGCGGACGCCCCGGCTGCTGAAGATGAGCCGGAGCCTGTCGCGCTGCCACGCGATCTCGGCCCCGAGCCAACGACCATGGAGGAGCTTCTGGCCGAGCAGGACTCGGACATCAAGAGCTTCAAGCATGGCGATGTCGTCGAGGGCAATGTCGTCCGTATCGACAAGGATGAGATCCTCGTCGACATCGGCGCGAAATCCGAGGGCGTGGTCAGCAACCGTGAGCTGTTCGGTCGTCACGGCGAAGGCCAGGCTCCGCTGAACATCGGCGATACCGTCCTGGTCTACGTTCTGCAGCCTGAATCGCCGGAGGGTCACGCGGTCCTGTCGCTGCGTCGGGCCGGGCTCGAGCGAAAATGGCGCGCCATGCAGGAGCAGTTCGAAACAGGCGTGATCATCGAGGCTCCGGTAATCGATCACAACAAGGGCGGGCTCATCGTCGACTGCGGTATCCGCGGATTCGTGCCGATCAGCCAGATCGTGGACTTTCCGCGACGACCCCAGAACGATCAGCCACGGGACGCGGCCCAGGAGATCGCCGAGAAGCTCCAGCCGTTCGTCGGCCGCAAGCTCCGGCTCAAGATCCTTGAGGTCAATCGCAAGGCGAACCGCCTGATCCTCTCCGAGAAGGTTGCGCTGTACGAAGAGCGTCGCGAGAAGCGGGACGAGTTGTTCAGCAGTCTCGAAGTCGGGCAGAAGGTCACCGGGTCCGTTCGTTCGATCGCGCCGTTTGGCGTGTTTATCGACCTCGGTGGGATCGATGGCCTGGTTCACAAGAGCGAACTGTCCTGGAACAAGGTCAACAATCCGGAGTCCGGCTATCAGGTTGGCGAAGAGGTCGAGGCTGAGGTCATCGACATCAACCATGAGCGTGGCCGCATCAGCCTGTCGATCCGTCGCCTCCAGCCGGATCCATGGCACACGACGGTCGCCGATTTCAATGTCGGGGACGTCATCGACGGCTCAGTCACAAAGCTCGTCAATTTCGGCGCCTTCGTTCGAGTTCGGGACGGGCTGGAGGGCCTGATCCATATCAGCGAGCTGTCGCATCAGCGGGTCGTCCACCCCGGCGATGTCGTTCACGAGGGCCAGTCCCTCAAGCTGAAGATCATCTCGCTGGACTCCGAGCGCCATCGCCTGGGCCTGAGCCTCAAGCAGGCCGAGGAGCCTCCGGCTCGTCCGATCCCTGAGCCAGGGCAACCGGCGGCGGCGGCGGCCAGCAGCGGTCCGCGCCCAGAGCGTCGTCCGCGCCAGGAACGAAGCTACTCCATGAGTGATGCGGTCCAGGAGCCGGAGGGCGGCATCGATAACACCTTGGCGTCCGCATTCGCCCAGGTTCGCCAGCAGTTGGCGGCGGCGGAGGGTCCCGTGCCCGAAACGGCCGAGCCCGAGGCTGCCGAGCCCGACGCCCCGACCGCCGAAACGGCCGAGCCCGAGGCTGTCGAGCCCGACGCCCCGACCGCCGAAACGGCCGAGCCCGAGGCTGTCG
>JANOIS010000414.1:0-6538 GCA_031407755.1 Chloroflexota bacterium
ACCGCGGATCTCCAGCTTGGGATGACCCGGCGCTTCCTCGACGACGACGCGCAGGCGAGGTACGCCCAAGCGCGGATCGATGGCCTGACGGCGATCGGCCGGATGGCGGCCGCCGAGGAGGCCGAGTTCGTGGTCGTGGCCGGCGACGTCTTCGAGACGAACCGGGTCCGACCCCGGACGGTCGGTCGCGCCCTCCAGGCGATGGCCTCCATCCCGGTCCCGGTCTTCCTCCTTCCCGGCAACCACGACCCGCTGGATGCCGCGACCGTCTATCGCTCGCCGACCTTCCTCCGCTCCGTCCCACCGAACGTCACCGTCCTGGCCAGCGCCGACCCGGTCGACGTGCGAGACGGCGTCCAGGTCATCGGCGCGCCTTGGATGACGAAGCGGCCGCTCCTCGATCTGGTCGCCGCGGCCTGCGACCCATTGGTCGCCGACCCGGCCCAGGTGCGGATCGTCGTCGGTCACGGGGCGGTGGACTACATGGGCGAGTTCCACGACCCTTCGACCATCCGGCTGGCCGCGGCCGAAACTGCCATCGCCGACGGCAGGGTCCAGTACATCGCCCTCGGCGACCGCCATTCCACGACACAGGTCGGTGTGACTGGCCGGATCTGGTATGCCGGCGCACCCGAGCCGACCGCCCATGACGAGACCGACGCCGGGAATGTCCTGCTCGTCGAGTTGGGGGACGGCGAGTGCACCGTGACCCCGCAGCCGATCGGGACGTGGCGGTTCGTGGCCGAAACGCTGGAGCTTGACGCGGTGTCGGGCCCCGAAACGCTGCTCGCCCGGCTCGACCAGCTGCCGGCCAAGGATCGCTCGATCGTCCGGCTGACCCTGTTGGGCCTGGTCTCGCTGACCCAGTACGCGCGGCTCCAGGAGATCATCGAGGAAGCCCGCGAGGTCTTCGGTTCGATCGAGGAATGGGAGCCCACCAGCCAGTTGCTCGTCCGGCCCGAGGATGACGACTTCGCCGACCTGGGCCTCAGTGGCTTCGCCAGGAATGCCGTCACCGGGCTTCGGGCGACCGCCGCCGGCGGCGGCCCGGATGCCGAGACCGCACGTGACGCGCTGTCGCTCCTGGTGCGCCTCGTCCATGGACGGGCGGCCGGCGCATGAGGATCCTCAGGATCGAGCTCCGCAACTATCGCGGTGTCAGGGACCGCACGGTGGAGTTCGCCCCCGACGGCGTCACGATCGTGGAAGGGCCGAATGAGATCGGCAAGTCGAGCATCGCTGAAGCCATCGACCGCATCATCGAAGACCTGGATTCAGCGTCCAAGCAGCGAGTCCTCGCGCTGAAGCCCGTTGATCGAGACGTCGGACCCGAGGTCATGATCGAGGCCGAGACCGGTCCCTACGCCTTTCGCTACCGCAAGCGGTTCATCCGGGACCGTGTGACGGAGCTGGAGATCTACCGGCCGCGGCCGGAGAATCACACCGGCCGGGAGGCGCACGAGCGGGTCCAGGCCATCCTGTCGGAGACCGTGGACATGGCCCTGTGGAAGGCGCTGCGCATGCAGCAGGGCGACGTCGTGGGTCAGGCCACGCTCGCCGACCAGACCTCCCTCTCGGCGGCCTTGGATCGCTCAGCCGGGGAGTCGCCCGCCGGCGACGAGGAGTTGACGCTCTTCGGCCTCGCCCACGCGGAGTACCTGGAGTACTGGACGGAGACCGGTCGGCCCAAGCGAACGGTCGCGGAGATGGAACGGGCGATCGACGACGCGACACAGGAGATCGACCGGATCGAGGAAGCCATCCGCGCGATCGAGGCCGACGTCGAGGCGAGCGTCCGCCTGGAGGCTGAAAGCCGACGACTGGTAGAGCGCGGCGCTGAGCAGCGGTCGAAGCTCGGTCTGTACCAGGCGCGCGTCGACGCACTCGCGAAGCTCGAGGCCGGGGTCGAAACGATCCAGGCCAGGTTCGACACTGCCCACCTCGCGGCCAACGAAGCCAGGCGAGTCGAGCTGGCGCGCCAGGACGCGATCTCAGGCGTCACCGAAGCGACGTCAGCCCAGGAGCGGCTCGACGTCGCGGTCAAGGCGGACGAACCGCAGCTGGAGGTCGCGCAGGCACGCGTCGCGACGGCCGACCTGGCGGTGACCGAAGCCCGCCTGGCGCGAGAGGCGGCGAAGGCCTACGCCGACGAGCGACAGGCGCGTCTGACGCAGTTGCGTGATACGGGCGATCTGGCCTCACTGCTGGAGCGCAGGGAGCATGTGAAGGCGGCCCTCGCAGCACTGGAGCTTTCTGCGACGGACGCCGCGATCCCGGTCGATACGGCGTTGCTGGCGTCCATCCGGGATCAGCACCGGACCGTTGAGCTGGCGCGTGCCCGGCTGGAGGCGGCCCGCCCGCTCGTCACCGTAGAGGCGTTCAAGGATCTCGTCGGCATCGTGGACGGGCGCAAGGTGAAGCTGCCCGCGGGTACCCGGCTGGAGCGCCGCGTGGACCAGTCACTGGAGCTGACGGTTGCCGACACCGCGTCCCTCTCGGTCACAGTCGGCGCGGCAGGCGACCTGACCAGCACGGAGCTGGAGACGGCCGAGGGCCAGCTGGGCGATCTGCTGCGGGCAGCCGGCGCTACGGATCTCGCGGATGCGGAGCGGCTGCACAAGGCTCGCGAGGATGCGGGGCGGACGGTGATCGAGCAGCAACGCGTGCTGCGGGACAACCTTCGCGATCTCACAGCAGATGCACTCGAGGAACGGATCGCGGCTCTGCAAGGGCGGATGACGGCGGCCGAGGCGACGGCGGCGAAGGCGACGCCGGCCGGTGACGGGGACGATGACGCCGACGAAGTCCGCCGTTCGGCGGAAGAGGCCCAGGCAGCCCTCAGCGAGACAGAGCAGTCGGCCAGGGCCGTCGAGCAGGAGTGGCAGGCAGCCCACACCAGGCTCGCCGAGATCGAGGTATCTCGCAGTGAACGCAACGCCGAGCTTCGACTGGCCACGGAGGAGCTTGAGCGACGCGAGGTCTCGCTCGCCGAGGCACGTGGCGCGGCGCCGGACGAGTCTGTCTCCAAGAGCCTGCGGACGGCCCGGGAAGCCGAGGAAAGACTCCAGGCGCAGCTCGCCGCAGCCACGACCGAACTGGGACGGGAGGGTCCGGATCAGGCGCGCGAGATGCTCGACAACGCCACACAGGCCCTGGCTCGCGTGGATACCGAGACCCGGCAGGTCCAGGACGAGTTGCTGGAGGTCACGACGCGACTCCGCGATCACGGCGAGGATGGGCTCGCCGAGGAGCTCCAGGAAGCGGTGGCGGACAAGGACCAGGCCGGGCTCAAGCTGCGCCAACACCAGACCCACGCGGCGGCCCGGAAGCTGCTATACGAGACGCTCCGTTCGGAACGCGAGGCCGCCCGGAGGTCGTACGTGGCCCCACTGCGGCGGGAGATCGAGAACCTCGGCAAGATCGTGTTCGGCCCCGACTTCGCGGTGGAGCTCAACGACCTGGACCTATCCGTCGTCAGTCGAACCCTCCACGGTCAGACGATCCCGTACGGCAGCCTGAGCGTCGGCACCCAGGAGCAGATCGCACTGATCTCCAGGCTCGCCTGCGCCACGATCGTCGCCCCCGACGGCGGTGTCCCCGTCATCCTCGACGATGCGCTCGGGAACTCGGATCCCCAGCGACTCGAAACCATGGGCGCCGTCCTGGCCGTCGCCGGTCGCCAGAGCCAGATCATCGTCCTCACCTGCCAGCCGGACCGCTACGAGCACGTCGGTGGAGCCCGGATCGTGCGGCTGTCCTAGCCGAGATTCACGCGATGGTCGATGCCTTGGCCAGCCGGGCCGGCTGTTATCCCGCCATCTGGGACACGGCCCCGGTGCCTCCGGAGAGGCGCCCGTGTCGAGCTCGATGAGCTCGAGAGGCCCCTGGTCCGACGGGTTGAACCGCCCTCTCATACGAACGAAGGTCCGGCCGGATCGGTGCACGCCGGGTCACGTGCTCTGGCACCATCGTCATATGGGAATCAGGGGGTCGCACGCGCTCAGCGATGTCCTCTATCGGGACATCCTCCCGCGCCTCTCCGTAGAGGAGGCCTATCCGACGGTGGCCTTCCGCTGGCGTCAAGGCCGGCACTGGCGCGGCGGGTGTCCCCTCCACGGCGGGGAGGACCCGAACTTCGCCGTGGATACCCAGACGCTCTCCTGGACGTGCTTTTCCCACTGCGGTAGCGGGTCGTACATCGCGTTTCTCAACGGCGGCGAGAGCCCGAGAGGTGAGCGCTTCGTTGAGCTGATCGAGACACTCGCCGAGCGGGTCGGCGTGACGCTGGACACGCGGGATGTACCGCCAGCGGTTAGCGCGGCCGTGCACCGGAATGGTGTCCTGGAGGCATTCACCGCGCTCGCAGGCGAGACACTGATGTTGCCGGCCGGAGCCGGCGCCGTCGGGTACTTGCACAGCCGAGGGTTTTCCGAGGATCCGGCAGCGCTGGCCAGAATCGGCTTCGGAGCGTATCCATCACCATCGATGCGCGCCGGGCTGCGCGCTCCGGCCCGCGAGCTCGACGACTTCGGACTGCGCGATTCTCGCTGGTCGAACCGTGTTCTGATTCCGTGGTGGGACGGGTACGGGCGGATCACGACGATCGCAGCACGGTCACTCGGCGACAGCGAGCCGCGGTACCTCTACCTCCGTAACGCCCCTCTGCCCCCGTTCTTCCGGCCACGGCGGTCGCGCGCCTCCGGACATGTGACCAGGGTGACTTTGGTCGAGGGGATGATCGACGCGCTCCTGCTCGCCGCACACGGCGTGGACGGCATGTTGGCGACCGGCGGAACATCGGTGTCGGACCGGCACGTCCACGCACTCGTCGAACTTGGCGTGCGGACCGTGGTCCTGGCCCTCGACGCCGATGACGCCGGTCAAGCTGCGTCGCGGCGGCTCGTCGGCCTGCTCCGTGACGGGGCGCCGGCGATCCGGGTCCAGGTCGTGCCGATCGCAGCGTACCGCGGGACCAAGGACCCGGCAGAGCTGCTTGAACGCGATGGCGCCGATGCCATCACCGGCTTCCTAGACGCTCGCCTCCCGTACCGCGTCTGGGAGGCCGGCTGCGTCCTCCAGGGCCTCACGCCGGAGTCACCGGTTAGCCGACGCCGCGACGCGCTGGTCGCGCTGATCGTCTTGGTCGACCAGGCGGAAGGCGATGAGCGGGCAGCCGACGCCGAGGACATCTGGCAGATGGCGACCGCGACCCTCGGCTACTCGGAGCAGGTCGTGCGGACATCGCTCGGGCTCCCAAAGGACCTGCCGGTACGGCCAGCCGAGGCGCGGGCCGATCAACCGACAGGGCCTTCGCGGGATCCGGATCGGTCCATGACGGCGGTCGCCGATGCCGTTGCTGGTGTCCTGAGCGCGATCGGCGCTCCGGTGCGCATCGCGATGCTCACGCACATCCTGCGCGCGAGCCACGGGCCGGCCACCCAGGAACTCATTACGCGGCACGATCTGTCTCGCGCTGCATCCCTCGTGGACCATACATTCCGCGAGGATCGGGACCTTGTCCGCTCAGCCTGTGAGGTGGACCCTCGCACGGAAGTCAACCCGCTTGGCTTCGTTCGTCTCATTGACATCTCTCTCGGATCGCCGACCAACCGCTTGATCAACGGTGGGCGACCCTGGCTGCCCAGCGAGGAAGCACAGCTATCACGAGTCTGGCTTGATGGTGTATCCCTCAACGAGATCGCCGAGCACCATCGTCGCTCGACCGGGGGCATCGCTGCGCGGCTGGCGATCCTGGGCCTGACGCCTGATCGGGACACCGCTCGAAGACTCGCGTCCGCAGGTGCGTCCGAGCGCCTGCGAGTGTCTGCGGACTCCCCGGGGCCCCGCTTGCGCCAGCGTCGCGTCCGTGCCACATAGTCCGTCCGGCGATTGAGGTCGTGTGCTGGACGCGATCCATGGCACCTTCGCCCAATGCTCGGCGATCGGACCCGCCTCTGGAACCTCGGCGGGTTCGGGGCTGACCTGGAGGGGCTCGCGGAAGACACGATCACCCCGCAGCGCTAGGTGCCGGAAGGCCGGCCGCCGTGACAGACAAGGTGGCACGACGGACCGCGAGGATCGGCAAATGGGCACCGCCGTCGGCCCGACGGCTCGCCCGCGATGCGGAGGGGGACAGCGGATGCGCTCACCAGTTCGGAACGCGGGGTTCGTGCTTCTCGCGCTCGCGGCCGTCGTCGTGTTCGTGCTGCTTCGACCGAAGATCGACACCGTCACGCCGACCCTGCCGTCCTCGACCAGCTACGAGAGCCTCATCTCCGGCGCGCTCGACGCGGACACGGCCAACAACTTGGGGACTCAGGGAGCGCCCCAGCAGCAGGTCGTGAACGGCTGGACCGCCAAGGACCTGCTCACGATCATCGCCAAGGAGAACATCGACATCCTCAAGGCGCAGGGCGCGGTGGTGGACGCGACCGGCGCGTTGAACACGACGCCGTTCGACGAGCGCATCCCGGCGCTCCTCCTGATCGGCGTGCTGGCGCTGTGCTGGACGGGGATGTCGATGACTGGCGCGGGTGCC
>JANOIS010000424.1:0-1702 GCA_031407755.1 Chloroflexota bacterium
CGATCCGATTCGACGCGGTCGAGCGCCTCCCGATAGAGACGCTCGACCGCCAGCTCTACGACCGCGTCCTGACTGTCCGCCAGACCGTATTCGGCGGACATCTCGCGGACGTGACGTACGGTGGACTCGTCAAGGTTGTACGTCCGCTTGATACGTGTCGCCATGGACCCATGATACGGACCCAATGCATGGATGTCAAGGTCAAGGCACCCGGCGCTGCCAGCTGCCCATCAGGGCCAAGCGATCCGGTCGGGTCTCGACCAGGCCCGTTGCGACATCGATGAACACATCCGTGCCACCGACGTCACCGCCGACGTCGTGGGAGATCGTGGCGCCGTCAGGCGAAATCGCCCAGCCCACCTCGCTCTGGATCGAGGTCTTCGGACCGATCAGCCGGCCCGGTTCGCTCAGGTCGAGGGGTGCCACCATGAGCTGCGTCATCGAGCCATCCCCGCGATTGAGGATGACATGGGTGCCATTCGGCAAGTAGCGCATCCCCGTCTCTTCCGAGGATGTCTGGTCAAAGGTGACCCGCTGATCCACGCCGGACGCGATGTCCAGCAGGTGGATGTGGCCGCCCTTGCCGTCTGCTGAGTCATCGTCCTCCCAGTTCCAGTAGCTGAGGGTCGATCCGTCCGGCGACACATCGAGCTCGTTGTACACGGCCGGTCCCGTCAGAACCGGAGCGATGATCGTGAGACCACTCCCGTCCGCACGGATCGAGTAGATGCCGACAGAGCCTGGTTCGCCGGCCACGGGTCGTGCGCTGAAAACCAGTTCCGTGCCATTCGGTGGGCGCCAGTAGACGCTGTTGTCGACCTCGAGTCCCCTGAGGCCAAGGGTCTGGAGCGTGCCGGCCTCGACGTCGACGATCGAGAGGACGCGCTTCCCTTCGAGCGTATGTACGACGGCCAAGCGGTCGTCTGTCGGCGACCAGTCGAACCAGTCGGCGGACGTCAAGGGAGTGTCAAGGAGCGGGCGCACGTCGCTGCCGTCCGCGGCCGCCAACATGAGCAGGTGCTGGTCGGGGGCGGTCTGGCGCAGGAAGGCGAACCGGGTCCCGTCGCGCGAGAAGAACGGGGCCAGGTCGTCGGTCGGGCCCGTGACCACCGCTCGGGACTGGCTGCCGTCCGGTTCGGAGAGATAGATGTCGCCGTCGGACCAGGTGCCGATCAAGCCATTCGCGGCTGGTCCGAACGGGGCCGGGAGACGTTGCTGGCGAGACCCCACCGCGAGGACTGCCAGGCCGACCAAAGCAAGAAGCAGCGCGGCGATGAGCAGGACCCGTCCGGGCCATGGCAGCGTGAACGCGCTCACGCGGGTAGTCAGATCCATCGGGAGCCACCTTTCGAGGCTCGACCATGCCGGTCGCTGGCGGGTCGCCACGCTCCGTGCCAGAACCTCATCGAGATGGTCGGGCACGTGGTGCTCGGCGTCCTCGTGAAGCCAGGCGGAGAGGTTCCGTCCGAAGGCGTCGTTCGTCGTCATGCGAGACGGCCCTCCGTGACTTCCGGTCGGTGGCGGGCATCGGCGTCGAGCGCCGCCCGCATGACCTTGAGCGCGCGGTGCAGGCGCGATTTCGCCGTACCGAGCGGGATCCCGAGCGTCGTGGCGACCTCCGGCAAGGGCAGGTCAAGGTAGTGATGAAGGACGATGAGCGCCCGCGCTTCCGGCTCGAGCCGCAGAAAACCGCGTTCGAGCT
>JANOIS010000432.1:0-1636 GCA_031407755.1 Chloroflexota bacterium
GGGCGTCTTCTTCGCCAGCCAGGCCGTCGGCCGCCACATGGTCGAGCGAGGCTACGGACGCATCGTCAACCTCAGCTCGCAGGCCGGCCTCGTCGGCATCCGGCGCCATGCCGTCTACTCCGCGAGCAAGGGCGGCGTGAACCTGTTGACGAAGGTCCTCGCCCTCGAGTGGGCGCCGGCCGGCGTGACCGTCAACGCGATCGCGCCGACCTGGATCTACACGCCCGGGACGGCTGAGCGCCTCGACGAACCGGCATTCCTCGCCGAGGTCCTCGCGCGGATCCCCATCGGCCGGGTCGGCACGACCGCCGACGTTGCGGCTGCGGTCGTCTTTCTGTCGTCTCGTGCCTCAGGCCTGGTGACGGGCGCGATCCTGCCAGTCGACGGGGGCTGGACGGCGCAGTAGGCGAGGGCGGCGCCGGGCCGGCCCACCGAGCGGCCCGCCCCCCGGTCGGGAGCTGCTAGGGCTGCGAGCTATCGGTGATCCGGCGCGCCATGGTCGTCATGATCTGCCAGGCGATGCCGGGGTGCTCGGCGAGGAAGGGCTGGAACTCCCAGGCGGTCAAGTCGATGCACTTCACATCGGTCGGCGGTCACCGTCGCCGTCCGGAGGCTGCCCTTCGTCAGGAGCGCGATCTCACCGAACCAGTCGCGCGGAGGTCAGCGGACCTGCCCCGACTCCACCTGTGGACAGGTGGGAGTTCGCTCGTGATCTGCTGGACCGGGCTACCTGTTCCGCCGAGCCGCGATGGCGAAGGCGAGGAAGTAGGCGTCGAGCAACTCCGGAGTCGATCGGTAGACGGTGTCTCCGATGAGGAAGTCGCAGACGACCTCGCGCGCGCGCGATCTTCACGCAGGCGAGGACCAGTCCATCGAGAGTCCGCGAGGGTCAGATCAGCAGCTCCAACGCGCGATCGAGGGCCGCGTCGAAGCGCCCGCGTTGCCGAGCTGCTCCGCGAGCGTCAGCGTCCACCAACGGCCGCTCGCCAAGCCGGCGTGCATCGTCATTGGGACACCAAACGCTCGACCATCGACGTGACCGCCGTGCGCACAGCCGCGTCATCGACCGAGCGCGAGCGGTTGCCCTGCCTCGGGCGGATCGGAGTTCAGGATCCCGGCATGGGCCTGATCCCGGCATGGGCCTTGACGATCTCGCCCAGGCCCCAGAACGTGATCTCCCGCCGTACGGCAGGCAGCGAGCCTGCCGCCAGGTGACGAGGGCCGGCCGAAGGTGACATACGCCCTGCCTACCCCGCGGTGGTCGCGCGAACATGGGGACGGGAGTGGGCGCCGGCACCTGGATAGCCGTTGCGCGTGACGCGTATCGCCAGCGTCAGGGCGTACACACCTCCCGTGACGACCGAGCGTGTCTCAGGCGCTCACCGGGTCAGATGAGACAAGGTCGGCCAGACATCGGCCGAACAGATCGACATATTCATCGACATGGGCCGCCGTGTGGGCGAGCGAAACTGTCGGTCCGAGCCACCAGCCCGACTCCCAGACGCCGCGGTTCGCCAGCCAGACGCGCATGAGGGCTCGGAGCCGAGGGTCGTCGGCAGCCCGCGACTCCGCGCCGTTCCGCGGCGGCGTGGCCGCGAAGAAGTACGCGGCGTGAGCACCAAGCTGGACGACCGTC
>JANOIS010000434.1:0-1687 GCA_031407755.1 Chloroflexota bacterium
CGGGCGTACAGACCGTCACCACCGCAGGGTTGTCCGCCGCGGAGCCACGCTGATTGAACGGCAGCCGCGCGGTACGGCGGAGCTGAACAGAACCTGGCGAGCCTAACCATTCAGCAGCGGTTAACGGTCGAGTTGGTGGAAGAATCGATCCTGTCTGACCACGGCCGAACCCACAATCGTCGTGCATTGGCCGATGGCACCGAATTTGATCTGACGGCCTACGACGAGTGGAACGTGGTGCTGTCCTTCCGCAGGCTCCCGGATGGTCAGGCTCAGTTCATCGACTTCACGTTCTACGAGAGGTAGCGCGGCGAGAGGTAGCACGGCGAGGACGGCAGCCGCGTCGCCCTCGACCATCCAGGCTAACCCGGTTCCCGACAGTGGGAACCAGTACCCTGCGGGCTCGGCCTGCAGTAGACGCTGCCGCCAGAAGCGCTTAGCATTCCACATCATGCTAAGCGTCAAGGTCAGCACCAAGCACCAGATCGTCGTCCCCAGCGAGGCGCGCCGTGAGCTCGGGATCGAGCCGGGCGACAGGCTCGACGTACGCGTGGCCGACGGCATGATCATCCTGCGCAAGCGACCCGCCCGGCCATCGGACCGGCTGCGAGGGCTGGCTGCCGGCCGAGGCTGGTACGACCCGGATCCCGTCACCTTCGTGCGCAGGCTGCGCGATGAAACAGAGGCGCGATCGCGTGACCGAGAGGAGCTCATCGCACATGCGAGACCTGGCGGGGCACCGCAGGATCGGGCTGGACAGCAACATCCTGGTCTACCTCCTCGAGACGAGCGGCCCACTCGCCGACGCCGCGGCCCGGCTCGTTGACGCGATCGACGCCGGAACCACAGAGGCGGTCCTTTCGACCGTTGGACTCGTCGAGATCCTGGCGGGACCCGCGCGCGCTGGAGACGCTGCGGCGTTCGAACTCACCGCCGATGCGCTCCGAGACCTGTTGATTCGGGTTGTCAGCCTTGATCGGGCGACGGCCGAGGACGCCGCATGGATCCGAGGATCGCTCGGGATCGGTCTGGAGGACGCGGTGCACCTCGCGAGTGCGCGCAATGCGGGCGCCACGGCCTTTGTGACGAACGATCGACGCCTTCGATCGATACCGCGCCTCGAGGTTGTCTAGCTGGACGATCTGGTCGCGTAGGGCGTCCCGGGGCTCGCGACGGGCGCGGCGGGGAGAGGCTCGCGTAGGGCATCCTTGACCCGATGGATTTCGCCCTGACCACCGCGCAGCTCGAGCTCAAGGCCCGTGCGCGCGCATTTGTGCGCGACGTTCTGCAGCCGCGCGAGGTCGAGTTCGAGCGCGCGAACGGGCGGGTCCCGCGCGACTGGGGCAATCCGATCCGCAGGGCGGCGATCGAGGCCCGTCTGCACGGTGGGTCGCTTCCGCGGGCGGTCGGTGGACAGGGTTGGTCGGTGCTGGAGCAGGTGCTCGTCCACGAGCAGCTCGGCCAGTCGACCGGCGGCCTCTGGTCGTACATCCCGGGCGCCTACAACGTCCTGCTGCACGCGGACGCCGAGCAGCGCCAGCGCTACCTGGACCCATGCCTGCGCGGCGAGCGCTCCGGCAGCTATGCGATTACGGAGGACCTGGCCGGCTCCGACGCCCGGAACCTGCGCGCCACCGCGGTCCGCGACACGGCCACCGGGGAGTACCTGCTCAACGGAGAGAAGTGG
>JANOIS010000453.1:0-4180 GCA_031407755.1 Chloroflexota bacterium
CGGCGTCGAGTGGACTCGCCTGCTGGATCTCAGCGCGCAGGAGATCTTCCCCCACGCCGTGACCCGGATCTCGGGCCGCTGGGTGGTCGCCACCCGCATTGGCGCCGTGATGACCTCCGACGATGGGAAGCGTTGGTCGGAAGCCCTCCAGACCAGATTCGGGATCGGCCGTCCCGTCCTCTGGCCGGGCGGTCTCGTCATCCCGGCCACGGGACCGGACGTCGCGGGTCGCGGTCAGTCGCAGTCGATGCTCCACACAGGGGACGGCCACGACTGGTCCCGGACCAACCTTGACGACGGCCAGATCGCCGAGGTTCTATCGATGGCGGCCGACCAGCGCGTGGTCGTTGCCCTTGGGTACGCCCGACCGGATCAGGTCGAATTCGAGCAAGCGGGATGGTGGTCGTCCGACGGGATCGACTGGAAGCGGGCGACGATGCCCGCCGAGATCCAGGGCGGATCGGGGCGGATCGACGGCGTCGCCGCGGTCACCGGCGGATTCATGGCGATCTACCAGGCCGACGCGCCGGTATCGCCGGTCATGATCTGGTCGGCGGACGGCAAGGTCTGGGCGCCGCTCGATGGCGGCCCGACGGGTCAGATCGCCCTGCCACGGATGGTCCCTGCCGGCGAAGGGGTGCTCATCTACCTTCAGCCGTACGAATCGGAGGAGTGGGTGGCCTGGGAGGGCATCCCGCCGCCGTGACCGCGGCGTCAGTCGCGGAGCAGGCTCCGCAGCGCCGCCTTGACCCGTTCTTCGAGGCTCGACTCGACGCCGACATCGGCGAGGGCCGTTCGTGAGGCGTCGCGGGCCTCGGTGAGCGAGTAGCCCAGGGCCTGGAGCGCGGCCACGATCTCGCCTTCGCCGGCCACGCCGCCGACACCGGTCGGGCCGATCGCCGCAACCCCGGCCGCGGCGACCTTCTCCTTGAGCTCGAAGATGATCCGCTCCGCAAGCTTCTTGCCGATCCCCGGGATCGAGACCAGGACGGCCTGATCCTGGGTCATGATCGCGAGCTGGAGGTCGGCGATCGGCCGTGATCCGACGATCGCCAGAGCCACCTTGGGCCCCACGCTGTTGACCGTCAGCAGCAGGTTGAAGAACCCGAGCTCCTCGGCGGTCCGGAACCCGTACAGCGCCTGCTGATCTTCGCGAACGAGGTGGAAGGTGTGCAGCTTCAGCCGGCCCCCGGCCACGGCCGAGGCGAGGATCGCCGGCGCCGCAAACACCCGATAACCGATCCCGCCGACCTCGATCACGAGCGACTCGGCGGTGATGGCGCCGACGACCCCCTCGACCGAGGCGATCACGCGGCGGGCCTACGACGCATTGCGCTTCGCGGCGCGCGCCTCAGCCTTTTCCGCGGTGAGCGCGTCGCGCACGGCTCGCTCGTAGCTCGATCCTCCCCGGGTGATGGGCGCCGCGGCCGCTCGATCCAGCACCCCCGCGGTGGCCGCGCCAACCCCGGAACTCTCTGTATTGGCGGCCCAGACCGCGATGGCCAGCGCGTCCGCCGCGTCATCCGGCCTGGGAAGGTCGGCCATGCCCAGTACGAGCTGGACCATCCGCTGGACCTGTTCCTTGTCCGCGGCGCCATAGCCCGCGATCGCCGATTTCACCACGTTGGGGGTCGCTTCGCGAACCGGTACGCCGTGCTGGGCCGCCGCCAGCAGCACGACTCCGCGCGCCTGGCCCACGGCGAAGGCTGTCTGCGCGTTCTTTGAGAAGAACAATCGCTCGACGGCCACCAGCACCGGCCGATGGAGCTCGATCAACTCGTCCACGCACGCGTGGATCGCCAGCAGACGCTCCGGCAGCGAAGAATCAGGGGAGGTCACCAGACACCCGTGGTCGACCTCGCGGACCCGCCCGCGCGAGGCGTCCACGATGCCGTACCCCAGTGCCGCGGTTCCCGGGTCGATGCCCAGGACGATCACCCGGCGACCTCGGCGAAGATCTCCTCGGGGATATCGAAGTTGGCGGTCACCCGCGAGACGTCGTCGAGGTCCTCGAGCAGTTCCACCAGGCGGAGCGCCTGGCGCGCCCGGTGGGCGTCCAGCTCCACGGTCTGCTTCGCGACCATCGTGGCCTCGGCCGAATCGACCGGCACACCGGCCGCCTCGAGGGCCGCCCGCACCGCCTCGAGCTCACCCGGCGTGGTGTAGATCTCGATCGTCTCCTCGTCCTCGGTATCGACGTCCTCCGCCCCCGCATCGATCGCGGTGAGGGCGACCTCGTCCGCGTCCAGACCTGCGCGCGGCACGGAGATCAGGCCACGCGGCTCGAACTGCCAGGCAACCGCGCCGGAACCGGCCAGTTGACCGCCGGACTTGGAGAACATGGACCGCACTTCCGCCGCGGTGCGATTGCGATTGTCCGTCTGGGCCTCGACCAGCACGGCCACGCCACCGGGACCGTAGCCCTCGTAGACGATCTCCTCGAACTGCTCGGCCTCGCCGCCGCCGGTCGCCTTGTCGATAGTGCGTTTGATGTTCTCGGCCGGCATGTTGACCGAGCGCGCCTTTTCGATCGCCAGGCGCAATCGATAGTTGGC
This sequence comes from Chloroflexota bacterium, assembly GCA_031407755.1. Taxonomy (GTDB): domain Bacteria; phylum Chloroflexota; class Limnocylindria; order Limnocylindrales; family CSP1-4; genus SPCO01. The sequence goes on from JANOIS010000453.1 coordinate 2,556, forward strand.
GTCAGGGTCGCCGCCACCCTGCCGCGCCGCGACGGAGATCTCGCGGGCGACCTTGGTGAACAGCGCCCCGCGTTTGGCGTCCGTGATGCCCTTCGCGCGCTTGATCGTGGACCATTTGCTGTGACCTGACATCGCGGGCCGGAGTATAGCCGACTATGATGGCCTGACCCCTCGCTCCGGCACCCGGTCGCAACCTTCTTGGAGGCACGTCTGAGCCGATGACGATGAAGAGTGTCGATCTTCCCCACATTCGCAGTGTCGTGCTGGCCGGCCACGCCGGCGCCGGCAAGACGACCCTCGCGGAACAGCTGTTGTTCAGGGCCGGTGCGATCCCCCGTCTCGGTCGTGTCGACGACGGCACCGCCCATCTCGATTTCGAGCCGGAGGAGCAGAAGCGGCGCGAGTCCCTGAGCCTCGCGGTCGGGACGTTCGAGTACGACGCGACGCGCATCTCGCTGGTCGATACCCCTGGTTACCCCGACTTCGTCGCGGAGGTGGTCCAGGGCTTCGCCGCGGCCGACGGCGCGCTGTTCGTGATCGATGCCTCCGGACGGGTCGACGCCGGTCTCGAGCAGGCCGTGGCGCTCGGTCGATCGACCGGCACGGCTGCCTGTTTCTTCATCAACAAGTCAGACCGCGAGAATGCCGACCCGGGCGCCACGCTCGATGCGCTGCGGGCTTCATTCGGCGAGAAGATCGCGCCGCTGCAGATCGCCATCGGTGCGGCCGATACATTCGAGGGCTATGTCGACCTCGTCCACCGCAAGGCGTATCGCTGGGAAGGCGACAAGGAGGTCGAGATCCCGATCCCTGCCGACCTCGCTGTAGAGGTGGCCACCCGCCGCGAACAGCTGATGGCGGCTGCTGCCGAGGCCGACGACGACGTCCTCGTCAAGTACCTCGACGGCGAGGAGGTGTCGGACCCCGAGCTCGAGGCGTGCCTGCGCAAGGGTGTCAAGGAGAGCGTGGTGGCGCCAGTCCTCGTCGGGTCGGCAGCCAAGGGCATCGGTCTGCGCGGCTTGTTGGACGCGATCGTGCGCTACCTGCCATCTCCCGCGGATGAGGCTCCGGTCGTGGCGCGGGACAAGGGTGGTGCCGAGGTGGCGATCCCCGCGGACGAGAACGGACCGCTGCTCGTGCGCGTGTTCAAGACGACCGCGGATCCGTTCGTGGGTCGATTGACCTATCTGCGGGTGCTGTCGGGGACGCTCCATTCGCAGGGCCACGTCTGGAACAGCACACGCGACGTGGACGAGCGCATCGGCCAGCTGCTGCTGCTTCACGGCAAGGAGCAGGAGGCCATCGGCGAACTGAAAGCCGGCGAGATCGGGGCCGTCGCCAAGCTTGGTGTGACCGAGACCGGCGATACGATCGCCACGAAGGAGCGGCCACTTCGATTGCCCGCCCTGGCCTTCCCCGCGCCGTCCCTGGTCGTGGCCATCGAGCCCATCTCCAAGGGTGACCTGGACAAGATGGGCCCGGCACTCCAGCGGATGCTGGAGGAGGAACCAACGGTCCGGCTGGAACGGACGCTGACCGGCGAGCAGGTGCTGCTCACGATGGGTGAGGCCCATACCGCGGTGATCATCGAGCGGCTGAAGCGCAAGTTCGGGACCGCCATCGCG
>JANOIS010000133.1:0-11755 GCA_031407755.1 Chloroflexota bacterium
ACGATGGTCCTGATGTCCGGGGTGGATCTGCCACTGCGGGCCATCCGCGAGCAGGTCGCATCGGCGGTGGACCTGATCGTCCAGCAGAGCCGGCTCAAGGACGGGACCCGCAAGATCGTCAATATCACCGAGGTCCAGGGCATGGAAGGCGACGTCATCGTCATGCAGGACGTGTTCGTCTTCGAGCAGACCGGCCTTGTCGAGGGCAAGATCCAGGGCCGACTCAAGCCGACCGGGATCCGGCCGAAATTCGTCGAGAAGTTCGAGATCATGGGGATCAATCTGCCCCCCGGTCTGTTCGGCTTCGCCTACTAGTCAGAAGGGAGAAGACCGACCGTGGAACCCATCACACTCGGCGTGGCCGGCGTCGCCGCCGTCGCCATCCTGCTCATCGCGGTCGGCATCGCGAGTTCCGGCAAGTCCGGCATCTCGGATCGTCTGGAGCGCTATGCCTCCAGCCGTCCCGATGGCAAGGTCACCTCGACCGGGCAGGGCCCGATCAGCGACCTCATCGCCCAAAGCCAGGCCCTCGCCAACCTCAACCGGGTCGTCGAGAACCGCGATTTTGGCGCCAACCTGGCGCGCGACATCGCGCGCGCGGACCTCAAGCTCAAGCCGTCCGAGTTCCTGTTCATCTGGGCGGGCTCGATCATCGGGGTCCCGGTGTTCATGTTCATCCTCGGCTTCTTTCTCAAGGCACTCGGTTCGCCGATCGCGCTGCTCGTCGGGGCCCTCGTCGGTTTCATGCTGCCGCGCTTCTGGCTCGGTCGCCGCAAGAGTGGCCGGCTCGGCGCGTTCAACAAGCAGCTGCCAGATACGATCATGCTCATCGCCAACGCGCTGCGCGCGGGTTCGTCATTCCTGCAGGCCATCGAGCTGGTGGTCCGTGAATCGCGGCCGCCGATCTCGACCGAGTTCGGGCGGGTCATCCGCGAGGTCAACCTGGGCCTGCCATTCGACCAGGCGCTGGAGAACATGGTCCGGCGCGTCCGGTCCGACGACCTCGAGCTCATGGCCACCGCCATTTCGATCCAGCACCAGGTCGGCGGCAACCTCGCCGAGATCCTGGACTCGATCGCCTATACCATCCGCGAGCGGGTTCGCATCAAGGGCGAGATTCGCACACTGACCGCTCAGCAGCGGTTGTCCGGCTACGTCGTCGGCTTCCTGCCGATCGCCCTGGCCGGCTTCCTGTTCGTGGCCGCTCCCAACTTCATGCAACCGATGTTCGATCCTGCCATCTCGATCCTGGGCTTGCCGGCCGGGATCGTCATTCTCCTGTTCGGCGGGTTCATGATGTTTCTCGGGTTCATGTTCATCCGCAAGATCGTGGATATCGAGGTCTAGCAGATGGATCCTGTCGCTATCGCTGTTGCCGGTCTCGCGGCCGGCTCGATCCTCCTCATCGTCATGGGTCTCGCCGGCAGTTCACCGGTGGACCCGGTGCAGGCTCGGCTGACCCAACTCGGCACGATGCAGGCCAAGAACCTCGAGCAGCTGGAACTCCAGCAGCCGTTCCTCGAGCGAACGCTGCGGCCGCTGGCCATGGGGCTGTCCGGCCGGATGTCCCGGATGGCATCCTCGTCGTTCACGGACAAGACCGAGAAGCGCCTGGCGCTCGCCGGTAACCCCGGCGACCTGCGGGTGGCGGACTGGCTCGGGATCAAGGCCATCGGCGCGGTCGTCGGAGGCATCCTGTTCTTCTTCCTGTTCGCGATCGTCGGCGTGCTGGGTTTCCCGTTCCTCATCGGGGCGCTCATGGGCTTGATCGGGGCGCTGATGGGGTACACGATCCCTGAGTTCTGGCTGGGTGGGCGCGTCAAGAAGCGCCAGAAGGCCATCCTGTTGATGATCCCGGACACGCTGGACCTGCTGACGATCTCCGTACGCGCCGGTCTCGGGTTCGATGCCGCGCTGGCGAAGGTCGTGGAGAAGCTGAAAGGGCCACTGTCGGAGGAGTTCCGGCGTGCGCTTGCCGAGCTCCGGGTGGGCAAGGCGCGACGCGATGCCCTCCGCGACATCGTGCCACGGACGGAAGTGGCGCCGCTGTCCAACTTCATCGGGGCGATCATCCAGGCGGAGCAGCTGGGCGTGTCCATCTCCAAGGTGCTTCAGGTCCAGTCGGAGCAGCTCCGAATCGAACGTCGTCAGCGGGCAGAGGAGCAGGCCGCCAAGGCTCCGATCAAGATGTTGTTCCCGCTCGTCGGGTGCATCTTTCCCTCGCTGTTCATCGTCATCCTGGGCCCGGCGCTGATCCTGATCGCCAAGAACTTCCAGACCTGAGCGGATCCCGGGCGGCGATGGCCGCCCACAACATCACACGCGCATCGGTCCTTGCCTCCGAGCTGGAGGTGGCCGGGTCGCTGTGGGCAAAGTTCATGGGCTTGATGGGCCGGACCTCGCTGGCGGCCGGTGCCGGTCTGTGGCTACCGGACTCGAACGGGATCCACATGATGTTCATGCGCTTTCCGATCGACGCGGTGTTCCTGGGGCGCCCTGCCGACGATGACCTATTGGTTCGACCAGTCGTGGCGACACGCCCCGAGTTACGGGCGTGGACCGGGCTCGTGCCGTTCATCCGCGGTGCGCACGGCGTTCTGGAACTCCCCGCGGGCACGATCATGGCGTCCGGGACGGTGCCCGGGGACCTGGTCCGCCTCGGCTGACCGCTGCGGGCGGGTCGTTGAAAGCGGCGCAGATGCGTCCCGGATACGTCGATGTCGTCATCCTGTAGACCATGGATGCCGATACATGATCGACCTCGTCCGCGCCGCGGCGTCGCGAGCCCTCGACGTCGCGCTGCCGGCGAACTGCGTCGGCTGCAACGTTGAGGGCCCACCGCTGTGCCACGGGTGCGCAGGACACCTGGACGCTCGGCTGGATGCCCCGGCCGGGGTCCCGATCGGGCTGCCTGGCGACCTGCCGGCTCCGCTCCTGCAGCTCGAATGGTGCGCCCCCTTCCGCGCGACGGCCCGCGACGCCGTGCACGCGATCAAGTATCGCGGCGAGCAACGCCTGGCGGAGCCCCTTGGGCGGGCCATCGCCCGGCGCTGGGCGAGGGTCGGGGTCGGCGCTGACGTCGTCACCCATGTCCCGGTCCATGCCGATCGCGCGCGCCAGCGGGGCTATGACCAGGCCGAATTGATCGCCCGCAGCGCCGCGCGTCACCTGCGTCTGCCGTTTGCGCCGCTGCTGATCCGGCGGCGCGCGACGGTCGCCCAGTTCGACCTGGATCGGGGCGACCGTGCCGCCAACGTCGAGGGCGCCTTCGCCGTCACCGGCACGTTCGACCCGCGCGGCCACTGGATCCTGCTCATCGACGATGTCGTCACCACTGGCGCGACCCTGGCGGCCTGTGCCGCCGCCCTGGATCACGCCGGCGCCCTCGCCACGTCGGCCATAACGGTCGCCCGCGAACGATGATCCAGCGGCCCCGGCTATACTCGTTATCCGACGCTCAAGCCCCCCAAGGTGACCCATGAAAATCATCGTCAAGGGCAAGAATGTCGAGGTCCCCGAGCGGGTCCGCGACTATGCCGAGCGCAAGTTCCACCGACTCGAGCGGCTGCTCGACGACCGGACGGACGCGACCGTCGAGTTCTCGAACGAGATGCACAAGAGTGCATCGGATGCGCACATCGCCGAGGTCACGCTCGTGATCGATGGGCGCATGCTGCGCAGCCACGCCGCCGGCATGAGCTATCAGGCGGCGCTGGACGAGGTCGTCGACAAGGTGGAACGCCAGGCCGTCGACTACAAGTCGAAACCACGACTTCGTCACCGGCCGGAGCAGGAGAAGCGGATCCTGCGCTCGATCGCGGACGGAACCTCCGAGCCCGGGCACGAGCGGCGTATCGTGAAGACCAAGCGGTTCGCGATCGAGCCGATGTTCGAGGAAGACGCGATGACCATGATGGACGATCTGGGTCACCAGTTCTTCGTGTTCGTCAATGCCGAGACCGAGCGGATCGCGGTGCTGTATGCGCGCCGCGATGGCGACCTCGGCCTGATCGAGCCCGTGGTCGGCGGCGAGTACACCAAGGGCCGCGGCAACGGCCGGCGTCGCGCTAACGGTCAGGAGACGCACAAGCCCGGCTGACGCCACCTGGGCTGGTCTGGCCCCGCGACCCTCCCCCGCGGCCGTACGATGGCCGTACGATGGCCGCGATGCTTCCCGACGGTCGACGGATCGGTGCCCACCTCGCCCGCGAGTGGCTTGCGCTCCCGATGCTGCTCATCCTCGCCGCGCTGGCGCGCCTCCCCGACCTCGCGACCCGTGGCACATGGGATGCGGACCAGGGTCACGACATGCTCGTGCTGCGCGCGCTCGTGCGCGACGGCGTCATCCCGCTGCTCGGTCCACCGACGTCCATCGGCGATGTGCACCACGGCGCCTGGTACTACTTCCTGTTGAGTCCTGCGGCCGCGCTGACCGGAGGGGATTCACCGCTCGCCGTCGTCGGGTTCATCGCGCTGGCCGGGATCGCCGCGGTCGGGGTCGTATGGTGGCTCGGCCGGTCGATCGGGGGTCCGCTCGCCGGGATCGTGGCCGGTCTGACGATGGCGGTGTCGATCGCCGCGATCGACGAATCGACGTTCATCTGGAACCCGAACCTCATCGCGTTGTCGAGCGCCGTGGCCCTCGCGGGGACGTGGCGAGCGTGGTCTGGTCACGACCGGCGCTGGTGGCTCGTGGCCGCCCTCGGCACGGTGATCACGATGCAGTGTCACGTGCTCGGCATCGCGCTCCTGCCGATCGTCGCCGTCCCGTTCCTGCGCGACGCGCGGCGGCGGTCATTGCGGCAGGTGGCCATCGGTATCGGGGCGATCTTCCTGGTCGCATATCTGCCACTCATCATCAACGAGGCGACCACCGGCTTCTCGGAGACGCGTGCCGCGCTCGACTACCTTGCCGGTGGCCGGACCACGGGTGAGGCGGCCATCCCGGTCCGCTTCGGGATCGTGGGGCTGCGGGTGATCAGTTGGCCCCTCACCGGGCTGATCACGGACGGCTTTGTCGCCGCGAGCCTGGCGACGGTCGTGGTCGTGGTCGTGGCGGTCTGGCTGGCACGCCGGCCCGCACCGGAGCAGACCGCCGCTCGCTGGCTCGGTATGGGGCTGCTGTGGTCCGTGACGTTCCTCACGGTCGCCGCCCCGAGCCTGGCCACGGTCGTGCAGGGCCTGCCCAACGACCATTACCACGCCTTCGCGGACCCGCTCGTGTTCGTGCTCGTCGGGCTCGGGGTCGCGGCGATCGCTCGGCGTGCCGCGGGGCCTGCCCGGCCCGTGGTCATCGGCCTGACGGGGATCGCCCTGGTCGCCCTGCTGAGCTGGAACCTGACAAGGCTGCCGGCGGCGGCCCCTGACGGCGGCTATCCGAGGGCACAGGCTTCGGCGGATCGGGTCGAGGTCGCGTTGACGGGAGCGGGGATCGCGCCGGCTGCTGTCGTGCGCCTGGCGTCGCTGCCGGCGTTCAAGTCGACCGAGGCGATGGCCTATCCCCTGGTCCGTACCGGGCGGCCGGTCGTTGCGGATGTCCGGAACGGGACGGCCCCGGGGAGCACGACCGGCGGCGGCGACCCGGTCGCGCTGGTGTTGCTCTGTGACGACCTGTTCCGCGCTGCAGTCGGGGCGCCATGCGGCGGTCCGGCGGAGTCGGCGATCACGCCCGATGCGGGCGGGGCCGTATGGGGTGTTCTGCTCGACCGGTTCGAGGCGGCGCCGGGACGCTGGGTGTCGGTCTACGGTCCCGCGGCTTCGTGAGGGTGGTTCACCCGAGGATCCTCAACGCCGGAATCGCGAACGCCGGCGTCCCAGACGCCGGCGTTCGCAGTCCCCGAGACCCGGACGGTGGAGGGCGGTCCGGATCGTTACTGGATATCTGTCAGTAGCGGCCCGGCTCCCGCCCATTGCCGCGGGTCACGGAGCGGACCGTGCTGACCGCCGTGGCCGGTCCGGCCCCGGCCCCGGCCGACGACCCGATCCCGCCAAGCCGACCCATCGAGAGCTGACGGCCACTCCCGGTCACGGGGGTGCCCATGGTTCGCTCGGTGTCGCGTTCGGTTGAATTCGATGTGCTCCCGCCCTGCGGGAAGGCCCGTCCGTAGCGGCGCATCCGCACGGCGAGGTAGTACTCCATGATCTGGCGGACCTGCGGCTCGGAGAGAAGGTCATCGGCGCGCAGGGCGTATTCGACACGTGCGGTGGGATTGGTGGAGCCGGACGCGACCATGCCCAGGTACTGGGGCGTGTCGGCGTCCTCTCGAAGCTCGCGAAGACCGCGAGCCAGCTTCGTCGCCGTGCCCAGCGAAGGCATGCGGTCGCCCCGGATCAGCCGCGAGATCGTCGAGTGATCGACCCCGGATTGCTGGGCGAGCTGGCGCTGCGACATCTTCTTGGCCTTGAGCTGGGCTCGAAGCCATTCGTTGAACGCTCGGCCGTTCTGGGTGGTCATACCTGCCTTGGGCGCTCCTTCGGGCTATCCGGCGCTCGGGCTGACTAACCGAACGTCTGGTGCCTCGATACGAGGATGATGCGGACAGGGCCAACGAGCCTGTATCCCCCGTTGGTACCGGTCCGTCCCGCGAACGCCCTGATGGAAGGAGTCGGGAGGGGTGCAGTGTCCGACACTGCGCTGGGGTCGGCCACTGAAGGCTGCCCCGGACGAATGTACGGTACTCGCCTCGACACGGACGGAGCAGTGCTCCCAGTGTGGCGTTGCGAGTTCGTGTCGGTTCGGCCGGATCAGACGGACGTGGACGCCGCCGAGGGACCGCCATCGATGGCAGCGCCGGCCCCATCGATCCGCCCCAGGCCCTGGGGCTTCTTCGAGACGGCGTAGGCGATCGACCCGAACACGATGATCGAGAAGACGCTGATCACCCGATCGAGCAACGCGATCGCCGTGGCCTCGGGAACGGGCACGCCGTAGCCCAGGTGCAGGACGCCAACGAGGCCGGCCTCCACGATGCCAAGGCCGGCCGGACTGAGCGGGACGGCCGTCAGCAACGAACCGATCAGGGCCACGAAGACCGCCCCGGACAGCCCGAGCTGGACATCGGCAAAACCGAGGGCATGCACGACGAGGAACAGGCGCAGGGCCTCAGTCATCCAGACGATGCCGGTCAGACCGCCGAGGATCGGCAGCTGCCGGGCGGCGAGCGCCCCAAAGACGCCCTCCTCGAACCGGTCGTATAGATCGATGACCTGGTGCGGCAGGGGCAGGACGACGATGATCCGGCGCCCGAAGTTGCGCATCGAGAACAGGGCGATAGCGAGGACCGCGACGACGACGACGCCGATGCCGAACACGATCTGGATGGGCGGCGGCAGACCGTCGCGGAAGCTCCAGTATCCGGCGGCCAGGCCGAGCAGAGCGATCGCAAACAGATCGAGCACGCGCTCGATGAACACCGTCCCAAAGGTGCGCGAAAGCGATGCCGTCGAGTTGATCTTGAGCAGATAGGCTCGGTACACGTCGCCGAGCTTGGCCGGCACGACGCAGTTGACGAGCCACGACAGGAACAGGATCTCTGTGGCGTCCTTCGTGCGGATCCGCAGTCCGGTCCCGTGCAGGAGCCTCGCCCAGCGCAGCCCGCGCACCGGAAAGCCTGCATAGAAGATCGCGAAGGCCCCGAGCACGAGCAGCGGGTTGGCGCCCAGGACGAGGCCCGGCACCTTGGCCAGCTGGTTGCCGTTGAGAGCGACGAAGATCGCGATGACCGCGATCGGTATCGCGATCGAGATGATCGTTCGGGGCTGACGGATCCGGCTGGCCAGTGACATCCCTTCCGGTACCGGCTCATCCTCGGGGCGGGCGGGCGCCGCGGCCGTGGTCGCGTCGGCCGTCGGGGTGGCCGCAACGGCAAGGCGCGGGTCCAGCGTCGGGGTGGCCTCCATCGCGGCCGACGCTACCGTCTGGTCGGAGCGCTCATCCATCGACCGATGGTCCTGCGGCGTCGACCCGACCGGTTCTCTCCCGCTCACGAGGTGTCCACCGGGCCGCCCGGGCCGCCCGGGCCGCCCGGGCCGCCCGGGCCGCCCGGCCCGCCGTCGGGACCGCGTGGCGAGTCCGCACGGACCCGTCCGTTGCCCCTCGTCCACTGGACGATCTTGGCGATCGGCGTCAGGAGACGCACGGCAAAGCTCGCTCGGCCGTGAACGAGCTCCGCCGTGGACAGGGCCGCGAGCAGCCCTGCAGGAGTCGAGGGGTCGCCGTCGAGCGCGGTATAGGCCACGCCCACCTCCAGCACGGAGTGCGAATCCGAGACGGCGACGCCCGCCAGGCCGTGCTCCCGGGCGAATGCGGTTGCCTGCTCGTTGCCGCTCCCGACCACCCGAGCGTTGTGGACCTCGACCCAGTCAACGAGAGGGATGAGCGCGGTCATCCGGGCGTCATTCAGCAGCGAACCACGACGCGCGTCAAACGGGTGTGGGATACCGACGAGGCCACCCTGTTCGCGAACCGCCGCGATGGTGTCCACCGCCGCTCCTCCTGGCGCGATCGCACGGTCGAGGAACGCGGCGATCAGGTCGCCGTCGGCTGTCCTGATCTCCTCGCCGACGATCACGGTCAGCCCACTCGGGGCCCGATCGCGGACGGCGAGGGCGCCATCGATCCGGTCGTGGTCTGTGATGACCAGATGGGTCAGGCCGCGCTCGGCCGCTGCCTTGACCACATCGGCGGGCTGAGCCAGGCAATCGAACGAACTCGACGTGTGGCAATGCAAATCGATGAACGAGCGCACGCTCCCGGCCCGCTCACCCGGCTGGGGCGCCGCCATCAGATCTGCTGAACGAGCGATTTCTTGAAGAAATCGAAGTGCTCGAGGGCAAGACCCGTCCCAAGAGCGACGCAATCCAGCGGGTGCTCGGCGACATGGCACGGCACCCCGGTGACCTGGGTGAGCAGCTTGTCCACATTGCGCAGGAGCGCTCCGCCTCCCGACATGACCATGCCCTTGTCGATGATGTCCGAGGACAGCTCCGGCGGGGTCTGCTCGAGGACCGAACGGACGGCAGCGACCAGCTGCTGGAGGGGCGCTTCGATCGACTCCATGACCTCGGACGACGTGATCGGGATCGTTCGTGGGAGGCCCGCGATGAGGTCGCGGCCGCGAACCTCCATCGTCAGCTCGCGCTCGAGCGGGAGGGCCGTGCCGATCTGCTTCTTGACCTCCTCCGCGGTCCGCTCGCCGATCATCAGGTTGTACTTTTTGCGGATGTAGGTCGCGATCGCCTCGTCGAACTTGTTGCCGCCGACGCGCAGCGAATTCGATACGACGATCCCGCCCAGAGCGATGACGGCGATCTCGGATGTACCGCCCCCGATATCGATGATCATGTTGCCCGACGGGCCGCTGATGGGGACATTGGCGCCGATGGCGGCGGCCAGCGGCTCCTCGATCAGGTACGCCGCCTTGGCACCGGCCTTGAGCGCCGCGTCCCGCACCGCGCGCTTCTCGACCGACGTCACGCCGGCCGGGACACTGATCATGACCTCCGGCCGGGAGAAGCCGATCCGCCCCTTGGTCGCCTTGTTGATGAAGAAACGCAGCATCGCCTCGGTGATGACGTAGTCGGCGATGACGCCGTCCTTCATCGGGCGGATGGCCGTGATGTTGCCAGGCGTCCGGCCGATCATCTCGCGCGCTTCCTCGCCAACGGCCACGATGCGGTTGTCATCGCTGACCGCCACGACGGACGGTTCGGTGATGACGATGCCCTTGCCCTTCACGTAGACGAGGACGTTGGCGGTGCCGAGGTCGATGCCGATCTTCATGAGCTGGTGGTGTCGTTCCCTTCTTCCATGCGCACGATCCTGGCGCCGAGGTCCAGGAACTTGCCTTCGATGTTCTCATAGCCCCGGTGAACGTGGTGTGCACCGTGGATCGTGGACTCGCCGTCCGCCGCCAGGGCGGCCAGGATCAACGACGCTCCTGCCCGCAGGTCGCCGATGTCCACATCGGCTCCGTGCAATCGGGTACGGCCGCGGATGACGGCCCGCTGGCCGTCTCGGATGTCGATGTCGGCACCCATCCGGCGCAGCTCGGTCATCCATTCCAGACGGTCCTCGAAGATCGTCTCGTGGACCTGTGACGTGCCCTCGGCCTGGGTCAGCAGGACCGAGGTCGGCGATTGCAGGTCCGTCGCGAGGCCCGGATACGCGGCGGTCTCGATATCGACCGCGCGGAACCCGCCAGCACCGAGCGCGGACCCGTCCACCTCGATCGTGTCCTTACCGCACGAGATGCCCACTCCGGCCCGCTCGAGGATCTCGACGAACGCGCCGAGGTGGTCGCACGGCGCGCCGGTCAGCGTGATCCGGCCACCGGTCACCGCACCCGCGACCACGAACGTGCCGGCCTCGATACGATCCGGGCTGACCCGGTGCTCGGCGCCGCGCAGGCGCTTCCTGCCCTCGACCTCGATGGTGTCCGGGTAGGTCCGTTGGACATCCGCTCCCATGGCCTGGAGGAAGACCATCAGGTCGTCGATCTCGGGCTCCTGAGCTGCCGGCCGAATGGTCGTGTGGCCCTCCGCCAACGTCGCCGCCAGCATCGCATTCTCCGTGCCCATGACCGATACGAACGGGAAACGGATCTCCGTCCCGCGCAGCCGCCCGGGTGACGTGGCGAAGTAGTAGCCGTTGCGGTACTCGATCTGAGCCCCGAGCGCGCGCATCGCGTCCACGTGCAGGTTGACCGGGCGCCGCCCGATACGATCGCCGCCAGGGTTGCTGATGATGACCCGACCAAAGCGTGCCAGCAGGGGGCCGAGGAGGATGAAACTGGCACGCATCTTGGCGGCGGCCTCGAGCGGCACGAACAGCCAGTCGACGTCGCCAGCCGCGATCTCGTAGACATTGGCCTGCGGATGGTCCACCACGACCCCGAGCTCGGTCAGGGTCTGGGCCATGACCCGCACGTCCTCGATCTCGGGGACGTTGGTCAGCCGGCAGCGCTCTCCGGTCAGGGTCGCCGCGGCGAGGAGCTTGAGGGCTGCATTCTTGGCGCCGCTGATCGCGACGGTGCCGGACAGGGGCACGCCTCCGTCGACGCGAAGGACCTCCCGCGTCAGCGTTTCCGGGACGTATTCCCAGTGGAACGGGCGAGCATCCGCCACCTGGCCTACCCGCGGTGACGCGGACCCTCCCGGTGGCGCCGTTCGGCGACGCGGATCCGGAGGAGCGCCTGCTGGAGTGCGGCCCGGGCAGCTGACAGGTCGGCGCCCTCGCTGAAGCCGGTCTCGAGTGCGCGCTCCGCCTCGCGGCGGGCTTCCTGGGCCTTGTCCAGATCGATCTCGCTGGCCATGTCGGCGGTTTCCGCCATGACCACGACCTTGTCCGGCCGAACCTGGAGAAAGCCGCCGACGATGGCGAAGGATTCTTCCGTGCCGCCCTTGCGGATGCGCAGCTCCCCGATACCGAGCGTCGATACGAGCGGTGCGTGGTGGGGCAGCACGCCGAGCTCACCCTCGGAGCCCGGAAGCTGCACGGAATCGACCGTGTCCGAGTAGGCCAGACGCTCCGGTGTGACGATCTCGAGCAGCAGCGGCATCCCGTTCAGCCCGCCAACTTCGCCGCGTTCTCGCGAACGTCCTCGACCGTGCCGGCCAGAAAGAACGCCTGCTCGGGGAGCGTGTCCGTCTTGCCTTCGAGGATCTCCTTGAAGGACGCGACGGTGTCCTTGATCGAGACGTACTTGCCGGAGCGGCCGGTGAAGACCTCCGCGACAAAGAACGGCTGGCTCATGAA
>JANOIS010000478.1:0-8042 GCA_031407755.1 Chloroflexota bacterium
CAGCGGGCCGGAGGCGGACACACTCGGCTACGCGATCCGCAAGAAGAAATCCGCCGTCCTTCGTGCGCAGAAGGAGAAGTTCGTCACCCAGGCCGCCGAGCGTGGCGTGGAGCCGAAAGTCATCGACGCCGTCTTCAAGGCATTCGAGCCGTTCGAGCGCTACGGGTTCAACAAGGCCCATGCGACGTGCTACGGCCTGATCGCCTACCAGACCGCATATCTCAAGGCCAACCACACCGTCGACTACATGACCGCGGTGCTGACGGCGTTCCGGGCGAACGAGGACAAGGTCGCCGCCGCGGTCGCGGAGTGCCGGCGCATGGCGATCGAGGTCATGCCGCCGGACGTGCATGCCAGTCACCTCGAGTTCACGGTGGACGGCGACGCCATCCGGTTCGGGCTGCTGGCGGTCAAGAACGTGGGCCAGGGCGCCATCGAATCGATCATCGCGGCGCGCGCCGAGGGTGGTCCGTTCCGGTCATTGACCGACTTCTGTGCCCGGATCGACCTGCGCCTCGGCAACCGCAAGGTACTCGAGGCACTGATCAAGGTGGGGGCGCTGCGGGCGTTTGGCCATCCCGCCCAACTGCTGCTCGGTCTCGACGATGCGATCGGGTCCGCCCAGGCGACCCAGCGCGACCGGATCACGGGCCAGACCTCGCTGTTCGACATGGGCGCCACGGAGCCCGGCGCCCTGGATCGGCCGCTGCCGTCGGCGACCGAGGTCCCGGTCCGCGAGCGACTCCGCTGGGAGAAGGAACTGCTCGGGTTGTACCTGTCGGACCATCCGATGGGCGGCGTCGCCGAGCAGGTCGGGCGATATGTCAATGCCTACTCAAGTGACCTCAAGGATGAGGCGCTCGATGGGCAGCGGGTCGTCATCGGCGGGATCGTCACCGGCATCCGCTCGGTCATCACGAAGAAACAGGATTCGATGGCGATCGCCACGCTGGAGGACCTCCAGGGCTCGATCGAGGTCGTGGTCTTCCCACGGTTGTACGAGACAAGCCGTCCGACCTGGCGCGATGGCGCCATCCTGCTCGTGGCGGGTCGGGTCGATCACAAGGGCGAGGAGGTCTCATTGCTCGCCGACCTCGTGGTGGACTGGGACGACGCCGCGGCTCGCGGGCCAGAGGCGTTCGCTCGGGACGTGGCCGCCGGGGATCGCTCGGGGGGTCGCAACGGTGGCGGGCGGCGGACGCCGGTCGCGGTCGGGCCGGGGGTCGAACAGGGCGTGCCGGTCGCGGCTGGCGTCCGGGCCGCGGAAGACGCGAACGGCGCCCGCACCGACCGCCTCCCGCCCGATGCGCTGCCGCGTCTCCAGCCACCGGAGCCCATAACGACGTACCTGGAACCCGCCGGTGCCGGTGCCGCGGGCGACGTTTCGCACGATCTCCACGACGATGAGCCATCCGTGCCGGACGAGGCCCGCGCCCGGATCGTGGCCGACGCGAACGCCGACGCGCCGCTGACCGCCGGCCCGGAGGCGACCCTCCATGTGCGGTTCGAGCGCGCGGCCGCACCGGACCGGCTGATCAGCGCCATGGAGGCCGTCAAGACGCTGCTGCGCGACCGACCGGGCGCCACGAAGGTCGTCATCCACGTCCCGGCGCCCGGCGGTTCAGCGCTGCCGATGGAGTTGCGCTGGGGCGTGGCCTACGACGCGGAACTCCTCGCCGAAGTCCGTCGACGGCTGGGTGACGGCGTGGTGGACCTGCGACTCGCCACGCCCTGAGACACGGACCGCCCGCCACCCCCGCCACCCCGGCCAGCGGACGGCGGACGGCGGACGGCGGACGCCACGCCAGCGGGACGGCGGACGCCACGCCAGCGGGACGGTTGGCCGCCACCCCGGCCAGCGGACGGCGGGCCAGCGGGACGGTTGGCCGATTCCAGCCAGGCTGGAGCAAGCGACACGATTCGACCGTCCTCGGCGGCAGGCGTGCCGGCCAGGGTCCACCTGAGGAGGATCAGACCCTGGATTCCAGTTTCCCTGGAACCGACGACCGGATGCGTGCTGGAGGAGTCTCAGCCCGGGCGATGTGCCGTCCGAACGGACCTCGGGCGACCCATCAAGCGTCGGTTATACCAGCCAGGCTGGAACGCTGTGGATCGGGCCACGCTCGGGACGGGCGGCCCTGGGCCTGTGCCGACCAGGCCACCCCGGACAACAGACCTAGGTGGCCGGATCGACCGCCACGACGCGCGCGGACCATGGGCAATAGCGGTCGCCGGTCAGGGTCCCGTCCTCGACATCGGACGGGACGCCGTCGCAGACCTCCATCGTCACGTCGGCGAACTCGAAACCGGTCGGATCGAGCGACCACGACCAGCCCTCGTTGACCCCGGTCTCGCGCACGATCCTGCCGTTGGGGATGTCCGGGGCGTCTTCACCGGCCAGGAGGCGACGTGCGGTCCCGATATCGGCGGGCTCGGTGAGGAGAACGCGAAATCGGTCGCCCTCGTTGACCTCGAAGGTCACCACGACCGGTTGATCGAGCGCCGGCGTCGGGCTCCCGACGTCGCCGACATCGGCAGGGCCACACGCGCCAACCAGCAGGAGCACCAGCAGGCCGATCAGGCGCACGCCGCGGCCTCCGGTCAGCCGCCGCCGGAGCCGTCGGATGCGCCAGACCCGGCCGATCCGCCGGCCAGGCGGCGTACCTCGTGGACCGCGGACATTCGCTCGTGGAATTCCGCGCGAATCGATCTGACGACCTCGGCATCCAGTTTCAGTTCACTCGCGATCTGGTTGACCGCCGCCGACTCCTCCGCGGAGATCGATCCGCTGGCGGCGCCGACCGCAAAACAGGCGCGCAGGACATCGATCCGCTGCTGTTCACTCGCGAGGGCCGCGAACTCGCGGGTCACCACGTAGTCCTCGGTCCCACCCAGGGTCTTCGCCTGGAGCTTCGCCATTTCCGCTACCAGGACCGCGGTCGGCTCGTCGAGGGCGCCGTGCGTCTGTAGTTCGCGCTCGATGATGGCGGTCTCCTCCGCGCTGATATCGAGATCGGCATGCGCGGAACGCGCCAGCGTGTACGCGGCCGAAGCAACGAGACGCGCCTGCTCGGGGGGCATCTCCTCCAGCTTGGCGACGATGCGCCGTACCGTGGCCGTGTCGCCGGCCGTGGTCGACGCCGCCTCAAGCGAGGCCTCGGCACGATCTGCGGCCTGCTCGTGCTCGCTGCCAGCTCCAAAGATCCGACGAAACATGGGTGCTCCTTCTTGCGTGGAAGTCACGATAGCGCGGGATGCCCGGTCGGCGCGGAGTTCAAGTCTCGACGAGGATAGGCGGCGGGCCACTACCCTGTGGGCGATGAGAACCCTGATCGCCGATGTTCGAATGATCGACGGGCTGGCCGACCATGCCCGCGACCACGTCGATGTCGTGATCGACGGCGAGCTGATCGATTCGATCGATGCGCACGACCCGCGCCGGGCCACCGCTGCGGAAACCACCACCATCGACGGCGCCGGTCGGACGCTGCTGCCCGGGCTGATCGATGCGCACACCCACTACACGTTCGATCCCGACGAAGGCTCGATCAGGACGATCGCGCGGCGGTCGGATGCCGAGATCGTCCTGGCCGCGGCCGGCCACGCCGCACGTGCGCTCCGGGCGGGAATCACGACCGCGCGGGGTGCCGGCTCCATTCGCAACCTCGAGGTGGTCCTGCGCGAGGCGATCGCGGCGGGACGGATTCCCGGTCCGCGTCTGGTCGTGGCGGGTACGGCGGTCGGGGTCACGGGCGGACACGGGTACCAGTTCGGTCTGGAGGCGGACGGGGTCGACGCCTTCGTGACGGCGACGCGTCGCGTGGTCCGTGATGGCGCCGACGTGGTCAAGGTCGTCGCCTCCGAAGCGGCGATGCTGACGACGACCGGGCTCGCGCCGGGCCGCATGGTGCATGGGGCTCCGGAACTCACCGAAGACGAGATCCGTGCCATCGTCGACACGGCCGCCGAGCTCCGGATCCGGGTCATGAGTCATGCCCAGGATGGCGAGTCGGTCAGGCGCTCCGCCCGGGCCGGTGTCGCCAGCGTGGAGCACGCCTGGCTCGCCGACGAACCGGCCATCGAGGCACTCGCGGCGTCCGGTGCCTATCTCGTTCCGACGCTGGTCGTCACCGACGTCAATCGGAGCCTGGCCGGTCTGACGCCGGTCCAGCGCGAGCGCCAGGACCTCATCGAGCGGCGGCATCGCGCCTCGACCGAGATGGCGATCCGGCTTGGTATCCCGCTCGCGACCGGCACGGACACGGGCGAGGTCGGGGTCACCTCGGACATGGTCTGGCGCGAGATCGTCTTGCTGCACAGCCACGGCGCCTCCCCGATGGCCGCGATCCAGGCGGCCACGAGTGCCGCCGCGAGGCTCCTGGGGGTCGACGGCGAGGTCGGGACGATCCAGCTCGGACGCCAGGCCGACCTCATCCTGGTCGACGGTGATCCGCTGGCCGATCTTCGCCGGCTCGCGGATCCGTGGCTCGTGATACAGGGTGGCCGGATCGTGGCACGACACGAGGTGGGCGCCGGCTGAGGGAAGCAGATAGCGAACATATGTACTAAACTGATCCTGTCGTCTTTACTCCGCTATAGTGGTGGCTCGCGGTGGTGCTGGAATTGGCAGACAGGGCAGACTCAAACTCTGCTGTCCGTAAGGACGTGTGGGTTCAAGTCCCACCCGCCGCACCAGACGAAGCTGATCGCGGCCCGAACTGCCGCGCCTCTCCACCTGAACCGGTTCGCTGCGTCGATGACCGCGGCCTTGGCCGATCCTACCCGTACCTGCTTGGCTTGCGCCCGTAACCCAACGTTGGCAGACGTCGGCATGATGCCCGGGGCGCGGTACGCGGTACTGGGAGTACCGCCATGCGGATGAACGCCTCGTGAACCCACACGGAATCGACCGATCAATGTCGTTTGCGCGGGCGACCGAGCGTGGCTATGCGGAATTGGGTACTGAGAGTACCGGGCCGGAATGTGCCGTGCAGACGAGTCGGGACGGTGGCCGCGGCCAGAACACGGAACCCTACGTGGAGCGCCGGCGTCTGCCGACCGATGCTAGACTCCCCCCGCCTCACATCAGCAAGTATCGCCGTCCGGAGGGACCCCCCGACCGTGGAGGACCTTCGCTCGACGACGGTCTCCGAGGACCCCGTCCAGCGCCGCGACCTCATCCTCATCGAGCGTGCCCGAGCGGGCGACCTCGATGCGTTCAACGACCTCGTCGTGCTGTACCAGGACTCCCTGTTCGCGCTCGTGGTGCGGATGGTGCCGGACCGCGATCAGGCGTCGGACTGTGTCCAGGAGGCCTTCTTCTCGGCGTTCCGCAACCTGACCTCGTTCCGTGGCGGCAACGTGAAGTCGTGGCTCAACCGGATCTGCGTGAACGCCGCGATGGACACCCAGCGTGCCCGAAAGCGTCGACCGGTCCAGCCGTATCCGGAGTTCGACGACGAGAGCTGGCAGCCCCCGGCCGGCCCGGAGGTGGACCCTGAGCGCATCGCGGTCCACGCCGAGCGCAGTCGCGTCATCGCCGGCGCGATGAGCCAGATCACGGACGACCAGCGGACGGCGATCATCCTGTTTGATGTCCAGGGCTACGACTATGGCGAGATCGCGGAGATGACCCGCGTGTCACTCGGGACGGTCAAGTCGCGGATCCATCGCGGACGGCTGGCACTACGCGACATCCTCTCGGATCGGATGGACCTGTTCCGTGGGTGAGGGCACGTTCCACGCCCAGCACGACCGGTTGGCGATCGCGGCCGCGACCGATCGTGGCGCGGCGTTCCCGATGACGTTGGCGAGGTGCGGGCCCTGCCTCGTCCTGCACACGGACCTGGCGGCCCTCGCGCGAGCCATCCCGCTGGCCGCGATCCCTCGACGGCCATGTGACTACACCCTGACCCAGAGCGACGCGGTACGTCTTCGCGCGTCCGGCTGGCGTCGGCTGGTGGACGCCTTCGGCACCACCCGCGATGCGTTCAGCCGACCGCTTGCCGCGGGTTTTCTGGCCCTGGGCGTCGTCGGTTTGCTCCTGACCACGGTCCCCATCGGGCTGCCGATCTCCGGTGCGTCGTCGGGTGCGGCGCCCGCTGTCGTGATGGATCTGAGACAGGTCGAAGCCTCGGAGGAACCCGGCGATGGGACGGCTCCGGAGATCGCCGGCGATCCGTCGATCAGTGAACCTCGATCGGTCGCACGTGAGGGCGCGGTCATCGATGGCGTGAGCCCGCTCATGCTCGTGTCGAGCGCGTTCATGGGGATCGGTATCGGTCTCGTTGCAGGCCGTGTGGTCGCGATGCGTCGGCGGTCGGTGCGATGATCACGTGCGGACCGTGCGGCGGGATCGGGAACCACCCGGCCGTCGAGGTCGTCTGGCGAGAGACATGACCGAACCACTGACACCTGCCACGCCTGCTGGGCACGTCGCGCACGACCCCACGCTGATCGCCGCGCTCGCGGGGCGCGACCCCGGACTCCTTGCCTCCGAGCTCGATCAGGCCAGGGCGTTGCTCGAGACGTGCGACACGTGCGCCGATCTTTTTGCGGACCTCAGCGCCATCACCGCCGCGGTTCCGACCGCAGCCCTTCCAGCCCGACCACGCTCCTACATCCTGACCGCGGCGGATGCCGCTCGACTGCGTCCCGGCGGCTGGCGTCGTTTCCTGCAGACGGTCGGTTCGGCGCGCGATGGGGTGACGTTGCCAATGGCCATGGGCCTCACCACGCTCGGCATCGCAGGCCTGCTGGTTACCACAATCCCGAACCTGTTCGGCTCGGCCTCCGGAGCCGCGCCACAGGACGTGACATTGTCGGCGGTCGGCGCCGCGATCCCGTCGGCGGCCCCGGCAGGTCCTGACGTTCAGGGCGCCGCGGAGTATGCGACGGGTGCGACCCCGTCGGGTGCGGTCCCATCCGTTGATGGCGCGGGTGGCGTGTTTTCCGGCGGGGACGATGCTGATACCGCCAAGGCCAGCGATGCCGCCCGCCTCGAGGCAAACTCGGACACCGCCGATGCCGCGATCCGCGACGACGCCACCGGCCGCTCGGTCCTCCTCGTGCTGGCCGGGGTCCTGCTGATCCTTGGTCTCGGCCTGTTCGGTCTGCGCTGGAGCGCCCGCCGCCTCGGCGACGGCTGAAGCCTGGCCGTCGGTAGGGGCCCGGCGCTCGACCGGCCACCGGACCGCCCGCCCGGCCGCGGTGGCGCGGGTACACTCATCCTCGCGCCGTTCAGGCCACTTCCGCACGTCGCGGCCGGCCGCGCGCCCCGATCCTGAGGCCTGTCGATGGAACGCCTGATGCTGCTCGACGGCTACGGGCTCGTCTACCGCGGTTACTTCGCGTTGCCGCCGCTGACGACGTCCCGTGGCGAGCTCGTCAACGGCGTGTTCGGTTTCGCGAGCATCGTCCTGCGCGGTATCGCGGACCTTCAGCCGGATTACCTCGCTGTCGCGTTCGACCTCCCGGGTCCGACGTTCCGCCACGAGCAATATCCGGCCTACAAGGCGACGCGGGCCAGGATGCCGGACGACCTGCGCGACCAGTTCCCCAAGGTCCGCGAGGTGGTCCAGGCGTTGCGCATCCCTGTCTACGAGATGCCCGGCTTCGAGGCCGACGACGTGATCGGGACCATCACCGCCGGTCTCGATTCGCGCGACGACCTCGAGACCACCGTGGTCACGGTCGATCTGGACATGCTTCAGCTCGTGACCCCGCGTGTCCGCCTGATGACCACGCGGTCCGGGGTGGAAAACACGGTCATGTACGACGTCGCGAAGATCGACGAACGGTTCGGCCTCCGGCCGGACCAGATGATCGATTACAAGGCGCTCAAGGGCGATCCGACGGACAACATCCCGGGCGTCCCGGGGGTGGGCGAAAAGACCGCCGCAAAGCTCATCCGCGACTTCGGCGACCTCGACGCCCTGTTTGCCCGTATCGACGAGGTGACCCCGGAGAAGCTGCGCGACAAGCTGCGCGACCATCGCGGCCAGATCGACCAGGGCCGGGACCTCTCGACGATCGTCCGCGAC
>JANOIS010000486.1:0-1957 GCA_031407755.1 Chloroflexota bacterium
CACAGGGCGGAGACAAGCCCGGCCATCGAACCGAACACGATGATCGGAGCCACGATGGACAGGAACCGTATCCCCGCCTCGCGCGCCTCGAGTGAGAGGCCCGGACCTGTCACGGAGACGATGACGGACCCGACCGACACGACGATGATCGCCGCGACGATGCTGATCAGGCCCGTCCACGTCAAGATCGCGCCGCTGAAGCCACGCGCCGCAGCCTGGCCCGCATGGCGTTCGATCGCGGCGTACGCCGGTAGCAACGCCGCCGACGTCCCGCTCAAGAGGAGACCGGAAAGCATGGTCGGAACGACCAGCGCGACCAACAAGGCGTCCAGCTGGGGCGCGATGCCGACCTGGTTGGCCACGAACAACTCTCGTCCGATGCCGAAGACCTGGCCGAACGCGACGGCCATCGTGATAAGCGCCGCCGACCGACCGACGCGGGCGATGGCGAATCCAGCGGGTGTCGCCTCGCTCACACGGGTCGCCGAGACACCGTCTCGGCCAGGAGGGCATCCCACATAGCCATGACCCGATCAAGGCTGAACCGGTCAAGGATCTCGGGGGCGCGATCAGCCAGCGTCGCCCGAAGGGCGTCGTCGCCGAGAACACGATCGATCGCCCGCGCCAGAGCGTTGATATCGCCCGGCGGGACGAGGAGACCATCGACACCATCGCGGATCATCTCGCGCGGCCCGCTCGGGCAGTCGAACGCCACCACCGGGAGACCCAGCGCCATCGCTTCGCCCAGTACGGTCGGAAAGCCCTCATGGCGGGACGACAGGACGAATAGACGCGCACGGGCCATGGTCCAGCCTGGCTGCGACGTTATGCCCGGCAGTTGGACGACCCCTCCCAGACCCAGACGATCCCGTGCCGCCTCCAGCTGATCTCGCATAGGACCGTCGCCCCAGATTTCCATCGTCCAGCCTCGTCGCACCGGGTCCAGGCGCATGAATGCCTCGAGCAGCAGATCGAACCCTTTCTCTCGCCCGAGGCGGCCCATCGCCAGCACAGTCGGTCCGCCATCCGGATCCACGATCGGCGTCGTTGCCTGCTCACGAAGGGGAACTACCGGATTCGGTATCACCCGACCACGACGCCGGATAGGGGCTGCGAAGTATGCGAGGGCGGCATCGCTCAGAGTGACCACCCGGGCGGCGCGACGGTAGGCGACATCGCGCAGCAGCGGCCAAGGCCACCTCATCAGCTCGTAAGCTGGGTCACTGTGCTCCGATACGATGATGGGTGTTGGCAGGCCGACCGTCGCAACCAGTGTCACGATGTTCGTGCGATCCATGAATGAGATGACGACATCCGGTCGGCTGGCCCGGATCGCTCGTCGCAACGTCCGGGCGCGACGAACGTTCGCGATCAGCCCGATCAGAACGTTCTCCGACGGTCGATTCAAGGCCAGGGGTACGACCTTGACGCCCGCGTCGACCGGGAAGAACGGGTGCTCGTCAGGTGCGGTGAAGGTGAGCAATGTGACCGACCGGCTGCGTCTCACCCATTCGTTGGCGAGAATCGTCATGACTCGCTCGGCGCCGCCCACTCGGAGTGTGGAAATTACCAGCGTGAGCCTCGCTGAAGGGCGCCTCCGAACTGCGTTGTCCAGAGCTGGATCCTCCTGGGTCACCCGGACGATCCTGTCGTCCGGTCCCGATACCAATCGACCGTCCGACGGATGCCCTCCTGAAACGGGACGACGACCTCGTAACCAAGGCGGGCTTGCGCACAGGAGATGTCCGCCTGGGAGTGAGGGACGTCCCCCCCGCGCGCCGGAAGGAATCTTGGAGACAAGGTTGTGCCAAGTGTGCGGCCGATGCTTTCCAGCAACTCCAGGAGGGTGTAGCGCCCACCGCACCCGATGTTGCATGTGGTGCCCGATGCCCCCGCGGCGGTCGATGCGAGCAGGTTCGCCGAGACCACGTTGTCGACGTAGGTGAAGTCGCGCGAC
>JANOIS010000504.1:0-6276 GCA_031407755.1 Chloroflexota bacterium
CTCATGATCGATCAGTCGCTCCGCCAGGGCGAGGATCCGCTCGGCTTCGGCTCGCGTCGCCTGGGCCATCGCGAGCGGCGTGGAACGACGGATGATCGCGTCGCCCCGCCGCAGCTCGATGAAGACCGTTGCCGCGCCGCCCACGTAACCAGGCTCGAAGCCGAGATCACCGCTGGCGAGGAACAGGCCGCTCTTCGTGGTTGCGAACGTGAGTCGTTCCATGCCTGTCGGGGTCAGGCGAGTCAACCGGCCACTCCGGTTCAGGACGGTACCGTCCCGGTACACCGTGAGCGACGGATACCTGTATCCCTCGGTGTCCCGGCCGATGTCGACGCGCAGCAGAACCACCGGGTCGATGCTCGAGGCGACCGGCACGCTGGGCGATCCGTGCCAGACGATATCGGATATGGCACCCGATCGGAGTCGCTCCACCGCGCCGTCGAGCGCCACGATGGCGAGTCCCGGGTCGGTCCCCCCGGTCGCCAGGGCAACCCATGCGCCGTCGGGAGACAGGCTGGGTCGCGAGGCGACCCGGAGTCCCTCGGTCAGCCGAGTGGGTGCCGACGAGCCCGGCCCGAGCCGCCAGACGTCGCCCTCGAGCACGAAGACGATCTGACCCGACGCTAGCATCTGCGGCCAGCCGATCTCGCCGGATCCCGTGAACCGGTCCGAGGCGAGTCCATCGAGGGTGACGGTCCGGATCGTGGTCGTGGCCGCCGGGAAGTCGGAGCGCGCGTACACGATCCCGCCCGCGGGCGTCCAGGACGCGTCGTACCCACTGCCGAGGGCCGTGTAGTCCGTTCCGTCCGGTCGCACGACCCCGAACTCGAAAACGACGCCGACCGGCTGGGCCAACAGCCAGGCTCCGTCTGGCGACCACGTTGGCGAAGATGAGGCCGGCAGCCGCCGCTGGTTCGAACCGTCGGCGTCGGCGATCCATGCTTCGCCGAGGTCGATCATCCCGCGCCGGAAGGCGATCCGGCTTCCGTCTGGCGAGACGTGCGGAGCCGCGGCCTCGGTGATGGCCTTCGTGATCCCCGTGCAATCGGCGTCGGCCCGGAACGTATCGGGGAATCCGTCGGCGGTAGCGGTGGGCGGGCCCGCGAAGAAGATCGTACGCGCGTCGGTCGACCAGCTGGGTGCTGAGCCGATACCGCATGACACGTCACCTGTGCCATCCGCGGAGACGACACGGACTTCGCCGCTTCCAACGGGACCGACCACGTAGGCGATCATCCCGGTCCGCCCGACGACGGCCGGTGACGCATCCGGCCCGGGACTTGCGTCGGCCACGATGACCGACGGCGACGGCAGGACCGTGATCGAGGGAGGGTCGATCGAGCGCAGCAGGGAAGCCCCGGCAGCCGCGATCCCGAGCAGGCCCAGCAACACCAGGGCCGCGGCGGCCAGCAGCAGCGGACGCTGCCGCCGGTCGGGCCGTCGGGCGATGGCAGCCGCCACAGCGGCATCGACCCGCGGCGACGGAAGCAGGGTCAGGGGTCGGCTCAGGACATGGGCGTCGGTCCGCAGGCGGGCCACCCGCCGGGTGCAGGACGGGCAGGTCGCCAAGTGCGCGTCGAGTTCGCTCGACTCGGCAGTGGAGAGGTCGAAGTCGATGTAAGTCGCCGCCAGATCCAGGGCGCGATCGTGGCGCGGTCGGTCGTCGGTTCGCTGGTCGTTCATGACCGACCCTCCTCCGCTTCCAGGACGTGGCGCAACTGGACCCGCGAACGGCACAGGAGCGTGCGCGTAGCGCCCTCGGTCCGCCCGATCGAGGTGGCGATCTCGTGGCCATTGAAGCCTTGCGCGGCGAGCAGCATGGCGGCCCGCCCGTCCGGTGACAACGCGGCCAGGGCGGCGTTCAGCTCCGCCTGCCGCTCGGTTCGCTCGACCTCGCCCTCAGGAGGCATGGGCACGCGGCGGTCCACCAGGCGGGGCAGCAGGCGGGTCCAGCGCGCCCGGCGCCGGGCCCGGCTGATTGCTTCGTTGGTCGCCACCCGGTACAGCCAGGGCCGCACCGCGTCGGGCATCCGGCCGGCCCGGGCCTCCCTGATCAGGCGGATGAACGACTCCTGGAGGACCTCCTCGGCTGCGTCGCGATCGCGGGTCATCCGGACGAGGAAGGCGAATAGCTCGGAGCGGTGGGTCTCGTATAGCGCGCTCAGGACCGTGTCGTCCGAGCGGGTCGTCCCGTGCAGCCGCTCCAGCGTTGGCTGCAAGTCATCCGCGGCTGTCGGCTCCGCTCGGTCGTTCATGTCGGTGTGACGAACACGGGACGGGCTTGTTACCGGGCCCGCCTTGCGATCGGGACCGTGGGTCGGGCGAGGATAGGTCGTCGGCACGCTGCGGACGAGCATCTTGGGCACGGCGAAGATCGGCTCCATGGCCCAATCCGGATCGCGCTCCCGGACGGCCACATCGGGCGGCCCCTGCGGCGGGGTCGTGTCGATGAGCATGGCCACAACCGTCGCTTTCTCGCTACCCTTGTGGTCATGGACCTGGACCAGCCGCCCCTCAGCGACGTCATCGCCGCGATCCAGGATCAGGTGGTGCCTGTCCTCCTGATCGTCATCGCCGCGCTCGGAGCGATGTGGCTGACCGGCCTGTTCGTGCGCGGCGTCGTCAAGGCGTTGATGGACCGCGAGGCGACCGAGGGCACTGCCCAGGAACTGAGCGCGGTCGAGGTCGGGAAACGGATGGACACGCTTGACACCCTGTCCACCCACGTCATCCGCTTATTCATCGTGGTCATAGCGGGCCTGATGATTCTGGGCACGATCGGGCTCGACATCGGGCCGGCGGTGGCCGGGCTCGGTATCGTCGGCATCGCCGTTGGGTTTGGCGCCCAGGCCCTGGTCCGCGATTACCTCAACGGCGCCCTCATCCTTATCGAGAACCAGTTCAGCAAGGGCGATGTCGTGCGTCTGGCTGGGGTCGCCGGCACGGTCGAGGACTTCAACCTGCGTCGGACCACCCTGCGTGACCTCGACGGGGTCGTCCACACGGTCCCCAACGGCGAGATCAAGGTCGCCAGTAACCTGACCAGGGTCTGGTCCCGGATCAACCAGGACATCACCGTTGCCTACGGTACGGACATTGACAGGGCGATCGCGGTCGTCGACACGGTCGGTCGCGAGATGGCCGATGATCCGATCTGGAAGCGCCGGATCCTCGAGGCGCCCCGGGTCGAGCGAGTGGAGGCCCTCGGCGAATACGGTGTGACGCTCAAGATCCTGGGATCCGTCCGGGCGCCTGAACAATGGGCCGCCGGTGGCGAGTTCCGCAAGCGCCTGCTGGCCGGCCTTGAAGCCAACGGCATCGAGATTCCCAGGCCACAACGGGTGATCCTGTCGCGCGACCCAGCGACCCTCGCGGCGTCCGGACAGAGCGCCGGCCTTGCAGGTGTCGGCCCGGGTGAGGACGACCTCGCGGGCGACACCGACTGACAGAAGCCGCGCCGCGGTAGGATGACCCGGCCATCCACGAAATCCGAAAGGGTCCCCCTTGAGCATCGACCCGACCCCCACGCCGACGCCGACCTCGTCGCCCGAGATCGAGAACCTGCTCGCCGAGCGCCGGACGTTTCCGCCCGACCCGGCTTTCAGCGCCCAGGCCAACGCGACCGCCGCGCTGTACGCCGAAGCCGAAGCCGACCCCGAGGCCTTCTGGGCTCGACTCGCGCGCGAGCGCCTGGACTGGACGGAAGACTTCCACACGACGCTCGAGTGGGACCTGCCGTTCGCCAAGTGGTTCGTCGGCGGCAAGCTGAACCTCGCCTACAACTGCATCGACCGCCACGTCGAGCGCGGCCTCGGCGACAAGGTCGCCTACCACTGGATCGGCGAGCCCGGAGACACCAGGACCATCACCTTCGCCGATCTCCAGCGCGAGGTCAGCAAGACAGCCAACGCGCTCCTCGAGCTGGGTGTCGAGACCGGCGATCGGGTGGCGATCTACATGCCGATGATCCCCGAGCTGCCGATCGCGATGCTCGCCTGCGCCAGGATCGGGGCCCCGCACACCGTCGTCTTCGGTGGCTTCAGCGCCGAAGCGCTCAGCGACCGGATCAACGATGCCCAGGCCAAACTCGTCATCACGGCTGACGGCGGCTGGCGGCGTGGCAAGGCCGCCGCCCTCAAGCCCGCGGTGGACGATGCCCTGGAGCTGACCCCGAGCGTGACGCACACCCTTGTCGTCCGCCGCGCCGGTGATGCGCTCGAGGGCGGGACCGCGATGCGCGCCGGTCGCGACGTGTGGTGGCATGACATCGTCGAGCGCCAATCGGCGGAGCACACACCCGTTCCCCTCGACAGCGAGCACATGCTCTACCTGCTTTACACCTCGGGCACCACGGCCAAGCCCAAGGGCATCATCCACACGACCGCCGGCTATCTGCTGGGCGCGAGCTTCACCCACGAGATGGTCTTCGACGTCAAGCCGGACGACGTCTACTGGTGCGCCGCGGATGTCGGCTGGGTGACCGGCCACAGCTACATCGTCTACGGGCCACTGGCCAACGCGACGACCAGCGTCCTGTACGAGGGCACGCCGGACTCACCGTCGTGGGAACGCTGGTGGCAGATCGTCGAGGACTACAAGGTCAGCATCCTGTACTGCGCCCCGACCGCCATCCGAGCCCACATGAAGCAGGGTCCGCAGTACGCCCAGGCGCATGACCTCTCGTCGTTGCGTGTCCTTGGGTCCGTGGGCGAGCCGATCAATCCCGAGGCGTGGCTCTGGTACAACGAACACATCGGCGCCGGCAAGGCTCCCATCGTCGACACCTGGTGGCAGACCGAGACCGGGATGATCATGATCACGCCACTGCCGGGCGTGACCACGACGAAGCCCGGAAGTGCCACGTTTCCATTCCCGGGCATCGAGGTCGACGTCATCGATGCGCAGGGCGTGTCGGTCCCGCTGGGTGGTGGTGGCCTGCTGGTGCTCAAGCGGCCGTGGCCAGCCATGCTGCGCGGGATCTACGGCGATCCGGAGCGCTACAAGGAGACGTACTGGAGTCGATTCCCGGGGTTGTACTTCGCCGGCGATGGGGCGAAACGTGACGAGGAAGGCTACCTGTGGCTGCTCGGCCGGGTGGACGACGTCATGAACGTGTCCGGTCACCGGATCTCCACCATCGAGGTCGAATCGGCGCTCGTCTCGCACCAGTCGGTGGCCGAGGCGGCAGTCGTCGGCAAGAGCGACCCACTCACCGGCCAGGCGATCTTCGCATTCGTCATCCCCAAGGTCGGCATCGATGCCAACGACGCCCTGGGGCTGGAACTGCGCGAGCATGTTGCGAAGGTCATCGGGCCGATCGCCAAGCCCAAATTCCTGATGTTCACCCCGGACTTGCCCAAGACCCGATCGGGCAAGATCATGCGCCGACTGTTGCGCGACATCGGGGAGGGTCGGGCGCTCGGCGATATCACGACATTGGCCGATGGCGGTGTCGTCGAGGCGATCAGGTCCAGCTCAGGCACCACGGAGGAGTGACGTGCCGTTCGATTTCCTGAGACGGCGCAAGGGCCCTGCGGTCAGACCGGGCGCCCCTGCGGACGGTGTCCGGGCAGGGCGCGGGATCCCGTTCGACGGGCTGACCGAGGAGTGGCGGATCGTCGGGCAGATGCATGTCGCGAATCGGTTGTCCGACGCACTCAACAAGCGCGAGGCGATCGCGATCTCGGACGTGCAGTGGGCGCCGATCGATGGATCCGGCCCGCTGGAACCGGCCAGTGGCCTGAAGTCCGTCGATCCGTATGACCTCATCATCGTGCTCGCCGGTGAAACCACCCTGCCGCCGTCGAGCGATTCCGAGCGGGCCGCCCACAAGATCCACAAGATCGCGTACGACGTGGCGCTCGAGGTCCCGCCATTCCGGGTCCTCGGCACGGTCTACCTGTTTCCTGGCTCCGAGCCGGACCGGTTGCTGGATCGCGCCACGGAAATGTTCGTGCCGGTCGTCGGGGCCACGGCTTTCCTCGGGACGCAGTCGCTCGGACCCGAGATGGATGCCGTGCTGGTCAACCGGTTCTACCTGCGTGGCCTCGAACAGATCGACCGGCGCACCGGGGAACGACCGGAGAAACTACCGGGCGCCCCGCTGGGCGGGATCAGCTGGCAGGACCGGTCCCGCTAGCCCTGGCCGCCTTCCCGACGGCCGATGTCGGCCCCACCCACCATTTCGGCACAGCCGTGCACGATCGATCGCTCAGATCGTCATAGCGAGCCCACGGAGCGATCGATCACGCTCGTCTGTGCCGATCGTGTAGGTGG
>JANOIS010000018.1:0-13078 GCA_031407755.1 Chloroflexota bacterium
CGGCAGCTCGCCATCATCGGCTACGAAGAGATGCTCGAGCTCGCCCACCAGGGCGCCCAGGTCATGCAGGTCAGGGCCGTGGAGCTCGGCTGGGTCAACGACGTCGTCATCGAGGTCCTGAGCTCCTTCGAGGATGCCCCGGGCACGCTCATCAAGGAGGATCCGCTCGTGGAGCAGCGCAACAAGGTTCGCGGGCTCGCCCACGACCGGAACGTCGCCAAGGTCACCGTGGTCGCCGTGCCGGACCGACCAGGCATCGCCCGTGCCATCTTCGATCCGCTGGCAGAGGCCGGCGTGAATATCGATCTCATCGTCCAGAACGTTGGCCACGGCGGTGAGACGGACCTGTCATTCACGGTCCCCCAGGTCGAGCTCGGCAAGGCCAAGAAGACGCTCGAGCCGGTCGTCCGAGAACTGGGCGCGCGCGAGCTGACGACGGATGCCAGCGTGGCCAAGGTGAGCATCGTGGGGGCCGGTCTGCACAACGCCCCGGGCTATGCGGCGCGCATGTTCGGGACGCTCGCCGACGCCGGTGTGAACATCGAGATGATCTCGACCTCGGAGGTGCGCATCACCTGCATGATCGCCGAGGATGAGCTGGAGACGGCCCTCCGCGCGCTGCACGCGGCGTTCGAGTTGGAACAACCCGAGCCGATCGAGGTCGCAGCGGCCGGCTGAGCCGCCGCCCACGCGATGACCGACTTGCTCGCACGCCGGGAGTGCTTCGCCGTCGTCGGCTCGACCAACGACGTGGTCCGCGGCTGGCTCGCGGACGGAACGCCGGAGGTGTGCCTGGCGGTCGCCGACGAGCAGACCTCCGGACGGGGTCGCGAGGGTCGGTCGTGGGTGGCACCCGCCGGGGCCGCGCTGCTCCTGTCGCTCGGGTTTCGGCCTTCCTGGCTCGCGCCGGAGCGTGTCTGGCGTCTGGCTGCAGTGGTCACGGTGGCGATGGCTGAGGCGGCCGAGTCGATTGCCGGGCTGGCGGCCGGCGTCATCCACCTGAAATGGCCAAACGACCTGGTCGTCGCCGGCCCGGGCGGTGCGCTCAAGCTGGCCGGTATCCTCGGCGAGACGGATGGCCTTGGTGGCCCCGACCCCCGCGCGGTCATCGGGATCGGTCTGAACACGGACTGGCCGGCCACAGCGTTCCCGGCGGACCTGGCGCCATCGATGACGTCGCTGCGCGAGATGACCGGCGATCGCCCGATCGACCACGACGCGCTGCTCGACGCCTTGATCGACCGGCTCGCAGTCGGGATCGAGGGCCTGCGTGGCGGCCGGTTCGACGAGACCGGCTGGGCGGACCGGCAGCTAACGACCGGCCGCTGGATCGATATCGTCGCCCCGGACGGATCCGTGGCGTCGGTTCGCGCACTTGGCGTTGACACGGGCAGTGGCGCGCTCGTCGTGGCGGACCGCGAGGCAGCGGGCGGGACCCGGAACGTCATCGTCGGCGAGATCCGCCACGTCCGCCTCGCGGAGCCGGCGATCCGGGTGGGGGTGTAACGCCATGGCTCGAGCGGCATTCTGGAGAGTGGGACGGCCGGAGGAGGCCGAGCACCGACGGCCCGCCCGCCTTGACCTCGACCGGTCGCTGGTGGACGCGGCACGGGCAGACCCGGCGTGCTTTGACGCCCTGTATCGGAAGTATCTGGCCCAGGTGTACAGCTACGCGGTCTATGAACTCGGCAACCTGCACGACGCGGAGGACGCCACGGAGCGTACCTTCCTGTCCGCGCTGGCCGGCCTGCCGCGGTTCCAGGAGCGCGCAGGGCCGGGGGACCCTGTCGCCGCCTCGACTTTTCGCCTGTGGCTGTTCCGGATCGCGCGCAACGTCGTCGCCGAGGACCGCCGTCGGAACCGGCGCCACCCAGCGGGGTCCCTGGACCTCGCCGCGGAGACCGCCGACCCGACGGATGTCGAGGCCACCATCGTCCGTCGTGAGGCCGCCGTGGCGGCTCGCCAGGCCGTCGATCGGCTGCAGGGCGATCGTCGACGTGCGCTGATCCTGCGCTTCGTCCACGAGCTCTCGACGGCCGAGATCGCCGTCATCCTGGGTAGATCGGAGGGGGCTGTCCGGGTCCTCATCCACCGCGGGCTGCGGCGTGTGGCAGCCGACCTCGGCGACACGTGAGGTTCGCCGCCTCGGGACGTGACGGTCTGAACGAGGCGTTCGTCATCGATCGGTACCTCGATTCGCTGCTCGCCCGCCGTCCAGCCGATGGCGACGGGTTGTCGCCCGATCTGCGCCGGGCCGCGGACCGGCTGGTCGCGGACCTACCGCGCTACCACCCGTCATTCCGGTTCGAGGAGGACCTGGCGGGTCGTCTCGCCGCAGCAGCGTTGGCGGCAGCGTCCGGCACGAGCCCCGCCGGAGCCGGCGCCGGTGCCCTGGTCGCCTTCCCGGGCGCGGTGGCCGTTTCGCACTTCGGCGCGAGATCACCCCAGGTCCCGGG
Organism: Chloroflexota bacterium; assembly: GCA_031407755.1. Lineage (GTDB taxonomy): Bacteria > Chloroflexota > Limnocylindria > Limnocylindrales > CSP1-4 > SPCO01. Next base: position 2,457 of record JANOIS010000018.1, read on the forward strand.
CGTCGTCATCGGCAGCGTTCTGACCTCGGCGGCGATCTCCATCGTGGGTGCCGCGTTCGTGGCCTGGCGACGCCATCGGACGCCCAAGGACCCGATGGCCCGGGCCGTTCGCGCCGTGGCCCGCGGGAGGATCGCCTGATGCCGCTCAAGCTGCCGTCGTTCCGCGCCCGCCGCAACGTCTACCCACCGGACCTGTGGACGCAGTGCCCGACCTGCTCGACGATGCTGTTCAACAAGCAGCTGGACAAGAACCTGCGGGTGTGCACGACGTGCGGCCATCATTTCCGGCTGTCTGCCGCGGCACGCCTCGATCACCTGCTGGATCCGGGCTCATGGAGGGAGCATGACCCGGGGCTGCAGTCCGTCGATGCGCTCGGGTTCGTGGACCAGAAGCCCTACCCGGACCGTCTGGCCGCGGCCCAGCTTGCGACCGGGATGCGCGACGCGGCCGTGTGGGGCACGGGCGCCATCGGCGGCACGGAGATCGCGCTGTGCGTCATGGACTTCGGGTTCATGGGCGGATCCATGGGTGCCGTCGTTGGCGAGAAGGTCACCCGCGCGGCAGAACACGCCCTGGCGGCCCGGATGCCGCTGGTCATCGTGAGCGCTTCGGGCGGGGCGCGCATGCAGGAGGGCACCCTCGCGCTGATGCAGCTGGCCAAGACCCTGGCCGCGCTCGAGCGCCTGCGCGCCGGTGGGGTGCCGTTCATCTCCGTCCTGTCGGACCCGACGACCGGCGGCGTGTTCGCGTCGTTCGCCGCGGTCGGGGATGTTAACCTCGCCGAGCCGGACGCCCTGATCGGTTTTGCCGGTGCTCGGGTCACCGCCAATACGATCGCGACGGAGCTGCCGCCCGGCTTCCAGCGTGCCGAGTTCCTGTACCGCCACGGATTCGTGGACCGCGTGGTCGCCCGCCCGGACCTGCACGGCGAGATCGCCGCACTTCTGCACCTGCTGCCCGCCAAGGGGTCATTCACTCCGCTCCCGGCCACCGACGGGGACGTGCCCGCGTTCCGGCCATTGTCCTTCCTCACGACCTTCGCCGAGCGGGTCGGCGAGTTTGCCGCGGGCGACGGTACCGGCACATCGAACGGTCAGACGGCTATCGCGCCGACGTCCCTTGAACCGGACGTCCCCGTGGCGACGCGCCGCGGACGCATCGACCCGCTGACGCGCGAGTCGGCCGTCGCCGCCCGCGACGACGTCTGGGCTCGAGTCCAGCTCGCGCGCGCCCTGGGCCGTCCCAGGACGCTTGAGTTCGTCGCGGCGATGGCCGATCGATTCGTCGAGCTGCACGGCGATCGGCTGTTCGGGGACGACGAGGCCATCGTCGCCGGGCTCGCCCAGATCGGTGGCCGGCGGGTCGTCGTGATCGGCCAGCAGAAAGGCGCCGACACCGAGGAGAACGTGCGGCGCAACTTCGGGATGCCCCACCCGGAGGGCTACCGCAAGGCGATGCGGGTGATGGAGCTGGCGGAGCGGATGGGACTCCCGGTGATCACCTTCGTCGACGTGCCAGGAGCGCACCCGGGACCGGAATCGGAGGAGCGCGGCATCGCCGAGTCGATCGCCCGCTCGATCGGGCTGATGAGCCGGCTGCGCACGCCGATCGTCACGGTCATCACCGGCGAGGGCGGCTCGGGTGGGGCGCTGGCGATCGCCGTCGGTGATGTCGTCATCGCGCTGGAGAACGCGGTCTACTCGGTGATCAGCCCGGAGGGCTGTGCCTCCATCCTGTGGCGGACCTCGGACGAGGCGGCCACAGCGGCGGCTGCGATGCGGATGTCGGCCCGCGATCAGCATGCCCTCGGGGTGGTCGATGTGGTCATGCCGGAGCCCGGGGAGGGTGCCCATGCGGAACCCGAGGAGACGGCCAGGAGACTCAAGGCCATCATCATCGACCGTCTGGATGCGCTCGAGGCCCTGTCGACCGATTCGCTCATCGAGGCGCGTTATCGGCGCTATCGGGCGCTGGGCGCCTACACTGAGGTCGCCCAGCCCGATGTTCCCGAGCGCGTCGAACGCCGTCTGTCCGACCGCCTGCGTGATCTGCTCGATCCGGCGCGTCGGGGGATGACCGGGCCCGAACATTGGTCGCGCGACGATCCGCCGGCCCGCGAGGAGGTCTAGCGCGTGTCCGAGTCACAGCCGTCCGACGCCCACGCCGTGCGTGGGACCGCCGAGCGTGCCGCCGACCACGCCGCCATCGACCGGCTGACGGCGGAGCTGCTGCCGGCGCTCATCGCCAAGCTTGGCGCGAGCGGACTCGGTGAGCTCGAGGTGCGTGAGGGAGCGTGGCGGGTTCGACTGCGCCGCGCGGGCGGTGTCCCGAGATCGGGCTCCGGATCGTCCGGCTCGTCTCGCGAGCGACGCCCCGGTGAACGCGGTTCCGGGTCGGCCGAGCGCGGGTCGGATCGTCCGGCTCGAACGAGTCACCACCTGCCGGTGCCGGTGCCGGCGACGACCGCTCGCAGCGAGGGGCGCACTGTCGCGACCTCGCCTGCCGTCGGCATCTTCCGGCCGCGGACCGATCTGTCAGCGGGCGCCCGAGTGCGGGCCGGCGACCGGCTCGGTGCGGTCGACATGTTGGGTGTCGCCCAGGAGGTGCTGGCCCCGGTGGACGGGATCGTGGGGTCTCGTCTTGCGGAACCGGGTGAGGCCGTCGAGTACGGCCAGGAGCTGATGGTCATCGAGTTCGGCCCCGTGCCGATGTCCACGAACGGCTTGAACCGGACGGACGGTTAGCGTGTTTCGCAAGGTGCTCATCGCCAACCGCGGGGAGATCGCGCTCCGGATCCTGCGCGCCTGCCGTACGCTCGGCGTGGAGGCCGTCGTCGCCTACAGCGAGGCGGACCGCGAGTCGCTCCCGGTCGGGCTGGCTGACGAGGCCATCTGCATCGGCCCGGCTGAGGCGAAGAACTCATACCTCTCGGCCCCGGCCGTCATCTCGGCTGCCCTCGTGACCGGTTGCGATGCGATCCACCCGGGCTACGGGTTCCTGAGCGAGGACGAGGGCTTTGCCGAGGTCGTCGCGGCCCACGATCTGACCTTCATCGGACCCCCGGCCGATGTGCTCGAGCGCTTCGCCAGCAAGGCCGGCACGCGCCAGCTGTTCGCGGCCCACGGGCTGCCCACCATCCCGGGCTCGGACGGGATGGTGGGCGATGACCAGCATGCGCTGAGCGAGGCCGAGCGGATCGGCTATCCGGTGCTGGTCAAGCCGTCGGCCGGCGGCGGGGGCAAGGGCATGCGCATGGTGCGCACCCCGCGCGAGCTCGAGGCGGCCATGCCGGTCTGCCGCAGCGAAGCGAAGGCAGGCTTTGGCGATGACTCGCTCTATCTCGAGAAGTGGCTTGACGAGAATCGCCACGTCGAGGTCCAGGTGGCCATCGACCGCTACGGTCACGGTATCCACCTCGGCGATCGCGACTGCTCCGTCCAGCGTCGGCACCAGAAGATCCTCGAAGAGGCGCCGACCCCGGCCCTGTCCGCGGCCGCTCGCGGCGATCTCGCCGAACGCGCCGTCCGGGCCGCCGTGGCGGCCGGCTACCAGAACGTCGGGACACTGGAGTTCCTGGTCGATGCGCGCGGGGACTTCTTCTTCATCGAGATCAACTGCCGGATCCAGGTGGAGCATCCGGTGACGGAGATGCTGACCGGTGTGGATCTGGTCGCGACCCAGATGCGGATCGCGGCTGGCGAGCCGCTCGGGCTCAGCCAGGCGGACATCGGGTTCCGCGGGCACGCCATCGAGTTCCGCATCAACGCCGAGGACCCCGAGCACGACTTCCGACCCGGAGCGGGTATCGTCGAGCGCTTCCATGCGCCGGGTGGTCCGGGTGTCCGGATGGATTCGCACCTGTTCTCGGGCTACGAAGTGCCGTCGTACTACGACTCGCTGCTCGGCAAGCTCGTCGTGTGGGGTCCGGATCGAGCCACCGCCATCGCGCGTGGTCGAGCGGCGCTTGACGAGCTCGTCATCGACGGGCTCGTCACCAACGTCGGGATCCATCAGGCACTGCTGACGTCCGAGACGTTCCTCGAGGGCAAGATGACGACCAATCTGCTGGACCGGGTCGGAAGCGCCGCGTTCCTCGCGGCGGCGGCACGCGCGTGACGGGGACGATCCATACGACCCGCGAGATCGAGGCGCTCATCCCGCACCGCCACCCGTTCCTGCTGGTCGACCGAATCGTGGAGTATGACCAGGCTGCCCGGAAGATCGTCGGGATCAAGGGGGTGACCGCCACGGAATGGTTCTTCGCCGGGCATTTCCCGGGCCTGCCGGTCATGCCCGGCGTGCTCCAGGTCGAGGCTCTGGCTCAGACGATGGCGGTGTATGTCGCCAAGCAGGCGGGCTTCGGCGATCGGATCGGACTGTTCGCCGCGATCGACGACGTGCGCTTCAAGCGCATCGTGGTGCCCGGCGACACGCTCCGTCTCGAGATCACGATGGAGAAGCTGGGATCGCGGTTCGGGCGCGCGCGCGGTGTCGCCAGCGTCGATGGCGAGGTGGCCTGCGAGGGCCTGTTGACCTTCATCATCCCGCCCGCGTCGGTGCTCCGATGAGCCGCATCGCCGCCCTTTCCGACATCCACGGCAACGCGACCGCGCTGGAGGCCGTCCTCGCCGACATCGCCAAGACCAAGCCGGACGCCGTGCTCGTGGCCGGCGATCTTGTGCTCAACGGTCCGGAACCGGGCCTGGTCGTCGACGTCCTGCGCAGCCTTGCCGATGACGGGACGCTGGTCGTGGCGGGCAACACGGACATCGCCGCCGCGGATTTCGATTACGCCGCGGCCTTTCCGTGGATGACCGACGGCGTGCCCGATGCCATCGTCGATGCTGCGGAATGGGCGCACGACGCGCTCGGCGCAGAACGGATCGACTGGCTGCGCCGCCTGCCGTCCGAGCGGCGCTGGCGCGCCGACGACGACACCCTCGTGCTGGTCTGCCACGGCTCGCCAGGATCCCAGACGGCCGGCTTCGACCAGGGGCTCGATCCGTCGATCACCACGGAGCGCCTGGCCCGGACGGATGCCCGGGTCGTGGTCTGCGGCCACACCCACCTGCCAGAGGTCCGCGATCTCGGCTGGAAGGTCATCGTCAACGACGGATCTGCGGGCTACGTGTTCGATGGCGATCCGACGGCCTCCTGGGCGCTCATCGACATCGAGGATGGCGAGGTCCGCGCCGAGATCCGGCGGACGGCATTCGATGTCCTGTCGGTGGCCAATGCGATCTCGGCGCGTGGTCTGGCCGGCGACGTCTACCGCGCCGCCACGGTGCGCACCGGGAAGCTCGTCCGATGATGGCCCGACGTGTGGTCGTGACGGGGATGGGCATGTTGACCGCCCTCGGCAATGACGTGGCCAGTACGTGGGAAGGGCTCGTCACGGGCCGGTCCGGCATCACGACCATCGACGCGTTCGATCCCTCGCGGCTCACGGTCCGCATCGCCGGCCAGGTCCGCGGCTTCGATTCGAGTCACGTGCTGGACCGCAGGGAGCAGCGCCGAACGGACCGCTATATCCAGTTCGGCCTGGTGGTGGCCCGCGAGGCGATGGACCAGGCCGGGCTGCCGGCGCGCCTGGAGGGGTCGCTCGCCGAGCGGACCGGCGTCATCCAGGGCACGGGGCTCGGTGGCGTGTCCACGCTCAACGACGGCTTCGCCATCAATGCCCTGCGTGGTCCTGATCGGATCAGCCCGTTCCTCATCCCGATGGGCATCCCCAACGTGGGCGCCGGTCAAATCGCCATCAACTACGGGATGACCGGGCCCAACTTCGCGACGGTGTCCGCGTGCGCTTCTGGCGGCCACGCCATCGGCGAGGCCTACGAGACCATCCGCCGTGACGACGCCGACATGATGCTGGCCGGTGGCACCGAGGCCGGCATCGTGGAGACCCTGGTCGGTGGGTTTGCCGCGATGCGCGCCCTGTCCACCCGCAATGACGACCCGACCGCCGCGTCGCGACCGTTCGACTCAGGTCGCGATGGCTTCGTGTGTGGCGAGGGTGCCGCGATGCTAATCCTCGAGGAGCTGGAGCACGCCCTCGCTCGCGGCGCCGCGCCGCTGGCCGAACTGGTCGGCTACGGGGCCACCGCCGACGCCTCACACATCACGTTGCCCGCGCCCGGGGGAATGGGTGCGGTCCGCGCCGCTCGTCGAGCGCTCGAGAAGGCCGGGCTCGACGCCTCCGCGATCGACCACGTGAACGCTCACGCGACATCGACGCCGGAGGGCGACAAGGCCGAGATGGCCGCGCTCCGGACGATCCTCGGCGACCATGCCGCCGACGTGCCGATCACCGCCAACAAGTCGATGATCGGGCACACGCTCGGGGCGGCCGGCGCGATCGAGGCCATCGCCACGGTGATGGCCATCCGGGAAGGTTGCGTGCCGCCGACGATCAACCTGACGGATCCGGACCCCGCCGCCGAGGGTCTCGTTATCGTCACCGGGCAGGCGGCGCGCCATGACATCGACGTGGCCATGTCCAACTCGTTCGGGTTCGGCGGCCAGAACACGGCCCTCGTCTTCCGGCGGTGGAACGGATGACCGACGACGCATCGCCACCGGGGATCCCGACCGACCCGGAGACCGACGGACCACCACCGAGGGCTGTTGGCCCTGGCCCGGGCGCCGCTGCTGGTGGCCGTGCCGCGGGCGGGCCGGGGCCACGCCGGCCGGAGCCGCCGGACCCTGGTGCGGCCTCCGCGCCGGACCCCGGTGCGGCCTCCGCCCCGGAGCCGGACCCCGGAGCGGCCCCGGCCCCGGAGCCGGACCCCCGGTCGTCCCTCGCCGTCGAATCAGCGCCTGCCCCGCAGGACCCTGGCGACGCCCGGCTGCTCGGTCTGGTGGACCGCCTTGCGGCTCTCCTCGAGCGCTCCGACCTGACCGAACTCGAGGTCGGTTCCGGCGACACGGCCCTCGTCCTGCGCATGCCGTCGGCGCTCGCACCGGCGGTTTCGGTTGCGACCATCGCCCCGGCCGTCCAGTCGATCACCGGGTCCGGGGAAGCGCCGACCCCGGGCGCCATCGGAGGCGAGCCCGCTGCGCAAGCCCGGCCGTCCGTGAAGGCGCCTCTCACCGGGATCTTCTACACGTCGCCGGCAATCGGATCCGCGCCGTACGTGGTCGTCGGGCGGGAAGTCGCTGTCGGCCAGGTGATCGGGCTGATCGAGGCGATGAAGCTGTTCAACGAGATCAAATCGGATCTTGCCGGACGCGTCGTCCGCGTGGTCGCGGAGAGCGGCTCGTTGGTCAAGGCAAAGCAGGCCCTCATCGAAGTGGAGCCGCTGTGAAGGTCACCGACACGGGCCGTCATGCCCATCTGACCGGCTGGGGCCGCTATGCGCCCTCGCAGGTCCTGACCAACGCCGATCTCGAGCGGATGGTGGATACCAACGACGAGTGGATCGTCCAGCGCACCGGCATCCGTGAACGGCGCGTGGCTGCGGCCCATGAGACGACCGCATCGATGGCCGCCGTCGCCTCCATGCGCGCCATCCGGACCGCCGGCATCGATCCTGACGAGATCGATCTGATCCTGCTCGCGACGCTCACGCCGGACTATTGGATGCCGTCCACCGCGGCCCTGGTCAAGGAGGCCATCGGCAACACCCGCGCGGCGGCGATGGATGTGTCGGCCGCCTGTTCCGGGTTCGTGTACGCCTACGCGACCGCCCAGGCGTACATCACGAGCGGTATGGCCAGGCACGTCCTCGTCATCGGGGCGGAGCTGCTCACCCGTTTCCTCGACTACACCGACCGGAGCACGTGCATCCTGTTCGGGGATGGCGCAGGAGCGGTCGTGCTGTCGGCCAGCGATGAACCGGGTGGCGGCCTGGGTATCGAGCTGACCACCGAGCCGCAGGGCGCCTACATGATCTGGCTGCCCGCCGGTGGGGCCAAGAGCCCGCCCAGTGCGGCGACCATCGAGCGGGGCGAGCACTACATCCGGATGGAGGGCAAGGAGACGTACCGGTTTGCCACCCGGACCCTCGCCACGACCGCCCTCGGGGCGATCGAGAACGCCGGCCTGGAGCCCTCGGACATCGACCTGTTCATCCCGCACCAGGCCAACATCCGGATCGTCGAGGCGGTGGCCAAGGGGCTGAACCTGCCGATGGACCGGATGTACGTGAACCTTGACCGATATGGCAATACGTCGGCCGCATCCGTGCCGATGGCCCTCGCCGAGGCGGTCAACGAGGGTCGGGTCAAGGTCGGCGACAACATCGTCATCGTGGCCTTCGGAGCCGGGTTTACCAGCGGTGCCGTGGCCATCCGGTGGACCGCAGATCCGGCCCGCGGTGTGGCCGGCGATGCGGCGGTCAACCCCGAGGACGTCCACGTGCGCCTTCCGGTCGATTGGGACTCGGTCGACCCGATCCCGGAAGCCCTGGCCGCGATCCTGGCCAGGCCGGGCACCGTGGACGTGACGCTGGACGATGTCGTCCCGGGTGAGCCCGAGGACGTTGTCAGCCACATAGCGGGCCACACATGATCGATCTGAGCGGCAGGTCGGCGCTGGTGACCGGCGGTTCGCGCGGGATCGGGCGGGCGATCGTGCTGCGTCTCGCCGCGCAGGGCGCCGATGTCGCGTTCAGCTACAAGGGCAACGCAGCCGCCGCAGCGGCCACGGCCTCCGAAGTGGAGGCGCTTGGCCGTCGGGCCCTCGCCGTGCAGGGCGACGTGTCCGACGTCGAGGCGGCAGGGGCCGTGGTCAAGGCGACGATCGAGGCCTTCGGCAAGCTCGACATCCTGGTCAATAACGCCGGGATCACCCGCGACGACCTGATCATGCGAATGAGCGCCGAGGCGTGGCGCGAGGTCCTCGAGACCAACCTGTTCGGGGCCTTCTACATGACCAAGGCCGTGACCCGGCCGATGCTCAAGGCTCGCGGCGGGCGGATCATCAACATCACGTCCGTGTCCGGCCAGGCCGGTCAGACCGGGCAGGCCAACTACAGCGCCGCCAAGGCCGGGCTCATCGGGCTGACCAAGGCGACCGCCCGCGAACTCGCCTCGCGCAGCATCACCGTCAATGCCGTGGCGCCCGGTTTCGTGCTCACGGAATTGACCGAGGGGCTTCCGGAGGCGCTCAAGGCGGAGATCACCTCGCGGACGCCGCTGGGCCGCTTCGGGACGACGGAGGAGATCGCCAACGCGGTCGCGTTCCTGGCCTCGGACGAGGCTGCTTACATCACCGGGCAGGTCCTCGCCGTCGATGGCGGGCTGGTGATGATGTGAGGACGCGCGACGGTCATCTGGCGCTGCGCTGCTAGAGTGGCGACCCCTTGAACCTTCAGCACGGCCGTCCCGCGCGCTCGCCGACCATCGCGACCTTCCTGTCGTTCCTGTTGCCCGGCCTTGGGCAGTGGTACGGCGGATACCCGCGACGGGCGCTCGTGTTCGCTGTGCCGGTCCTCGTCCTCGCTGCCGTGGTGCTGGCACAGTCGGCTGACGGTGCCCTTGACCTCGCATTCAAGCTGCTGACGCCTGGTGTGGCCCTGGCCGCGCTGACGATCGTGATCGTCCTGTTCGGCTGGCGTCTCTTCTCGATGGCGGAGGCGATGATCTCCGTTGGTGCGCGCGGCTCGTGGCGTCGCCCGACGCCGCTGGCGGTCTTCTTGGTGCTTGCCCTGGTCGTGGGCGGGATGCATGTCTACGCAGGTTCGGTAGCGCTGTCGTTGTACCGGGTCTCGACCGAAAGTTTCGTGACGGATCCGCGGGTCAACCCGTCACCCGGCCCCAGCGCGCCGCTGGCCAGTGGTGGTGCGACGCCCGGCCCCATCGAGACGCCCCCGACCGCGCAGTCGCGGATCAATGTGCTGCTGGCCGGGGTGGACAGCTCCGAGGCCCGCTCCCAGGCACTGACGGACACACTGCTCGTGGTCAGCATCGATCCTGCCACCGGTGCCGTGGCGATGGTCAGCTTTCCTCGTGATATCGCCCGCTTCGAACTGTGGGATGGGCGCACCTACACGGGCAAGATCAATTCCCTGATGTCGTGGGCGGAGCGACACCCTGACGAGTTCCCGGACGGACCGCTGCCGTCCGTGAGTCGGGCCGTCGGCCACATCCTCGGGGTGCCCATCCATTACTACGCCGCGGTGGACCTGGCCGGCTTCGCCCGGATGATCGATCGGGTCGGCGGGGTGAGCATCAACAATCCGACCGCGATCAACGATCCCGGCTACGGTGGCTGGACGGACGGACGTGTGGGGTTCAGCCTGTCCAAGGGACGCCACACGCTGGACGGGCAGACCGCCCTGGCCTACGTGCGCACCCGCAAGGGCGCCGGGGATAACGACTTCAATCGATCGCGTCGTCAGCAGCAGCTGCTCATCGCTCTGCAGCGCGCGCTGGTCCAGCCGGCGATGCTGCCGAACCTGCCTGGCCTCCTGGGCGATCTGCAGGGCACGGTCACCACGAATTTTCCGCCCGACCGATTGAGCCAGATGCTGGACATCGCCCAGGCCATCGACGAGAAGGCGATCGAGCGGGTGGTCCTCGGACCTCCGTATGCGCGACGCCCGACCGACGGTCTCGACGGCGGGCTGTACACGCTGCGGCTCGACATGGAGCGTGTCGCAACGCTGTCCCGCGAACT
>JANOIS010000030.1:0-10136 GCA_031407755.1 Chloroflexota bacterium
TATGTGCCACGGCATTCCGGATCAGCGCGGACAGCGCCTCCCCATCGGCCGACATGAGCTCACCGATCCGGCGACCATCGACCTGGCCGACGATGATCTGCCCGATCTCGGTCTGGACGTCGGTGAACAGGCCGATCTCGCGCATCCGTTCCGTCTGGGCCGTGTTGTCCTCGCTCGGCGTGAGGTAATGCACGGACGCGGCTCGATAGCGGTGAATCAGGAACAGCTGGACGAGCGTCATCAGCCGTCGCCGGCGGATCGATGGCGCGGTGTTCTGATCGCGGATGGACAGGATGCTTCGCCCGCGCCGGTCGACGATGCTGGCAAAGATGACGTTGGCGAGGATCTCGCTCGATTCGTCGAGCACCCGCAGCTCGAGCAGGTCCGACCCCGCCGTGTGCGGACGCAGCTCGACCCTGACGTCGCCCGCGTGGTTCCAGTGCGTTGCCCAGTCCGCGAGCCACGCTTCCAGCAGCGCCGGCGGCACCTCGGTCTGGACGAGGTGCTGGTGCTGAGTGGAGCCCTTGCCCATGGCCTTTGTCGCGGCCGTGCGACCGGACGCCGCCAACAACGCGGCATCGAGTCGATCGCCACCGACCAGCGACTGAGGGGTGCGATAGGGCGACTCGACGAGCCGGAAGGTTCGCTGCAGACGGGCCAGGGCGAGCATCCCATCCTCGGTCAACGCGCGCGCGAACTCCTCGGCCGCGAGTCCATCGATCTGGTGCCCGCCGTAGGTGATGAAGTTGAACACGAAACCGAGCTTGCCGAGCTCCTCGGGGAACCGGCGCATCTCCTCATCGCTCATACCCGTGGTGTCCCAGCTGAACGATGGCGACAGGTTGTAGGCGAGCATCATGTCCGGGAACCTGGCGTGGATGGCCTCGGCGAAGGTGCGGGCGTCATCGAGGTCCGCGGTCTTGGTCTCCATCCACAGGATGTCGGCGAACGGTGCGGCGGCCAGTGACTTGGCGATGGCGTACTCGATGCCGCCCTGGACCTGGTAGTAGCCATCCGGGGTCTTGGGCAGCTCCGGATCCCACGCGACGCGCAGGTCCAGCGACGCGGACCGATCATGGATCTCGGCGAACGAGGCGTGCTTCGCGAAGCTACGCCACGCATCGACCGTGATCGGAGGGTTGGCGCCGTCCGCGGCTTGTGACTCGAGGGCGGCCGCGACGGCCTCGCAGTAGGTGCGCAGACCTGCCTGTGTCTGCCAGATCCGGGCGTATTCCTCGTCGATGGCGTCCATGACGGTGTGGGTGGTGATGCCCGCGTCGGGGCCGAGGGCGGCCTCGGTCTGCTTCCGGATGGTCGACATCAGGCCGACGCGATCGAGCCAGGCCGTCGCCCGCTCGTGCTCGATCGTCGGCTCGGCGAAGAGCAGATGCCCACGAACGTCGTCCAGCCCCAGGTCGTGGAGGATGCGCAGGATCGCGACAAAGCCGGCCCGGTAGCTCGGGATATCGAGGTTGGTCGCGCCCAGGATGAATGGCTGGTCACGGGGGTCGCTGCGGCCCTCGAGGAAGGTGGCCGATTCGGCATCTGTTCGAGCCACGATGATGCCCGGCACGCCCATGATATCCAGCTGGAGTCGGGCGGCGTTGAGACGCTTGATCTGCTCGTCCGAGGCGACCAGGACCTTGCCGGCCTGGTGGCCGCACTTCTTGGCTCCAGGCTTCTGGTCCTCGATGTGATAGCCCGGGACACCGACCTCCACGAAGCGCCGGATGAGGTTGCGGACATGGGCGTCGCCGCCGTGCCCGGTGTCTGCGTCGGCGATGATGAATGGCCGGAAATCGATGGCGGGCGTGGTACGGCGCTCGTCATCGGTCATCCTGGTGCGGGCGAAATGCTGGTTGCGGTCCGCCGCGAGCAGGCCTCGAACCAGCCCAGCCGCCTCGTCGGGGACCTGGCTGAGCGGGTAGCTGGCAAGGTCTGGCCCCGGGTCCTCGTGCGACGAACCCTTGGCCGAGGTCGCCCAGCCGCCGAGATATATCCCCTCGATGCCGAGACGCTTCATGACGACGGCCTGCCCAGGGGAGTACGGCCCGAAGGTCGTGATCTGGCGGCGGCTCGCGAACAACTCGCGCAGTCGCGCGTGGAACGCCTCGGCCGCGGTCCTTGCGACGGTGTTGTCTGTCGGAATGGAACCCTGCTGCTCGGCCACGTCCCGAGCCGTGTGCAGGCGGACGATCCGGTCGAACCGGGGCCCGTCCATCCATGCCCGGGCTGCGGCAACCTGGTCCTCGATGAACCGGGTGGCGCGGGGTGGCTCGGCGGGGGGTGGCTCGGCGGGGCGGTCGGCGAGGGTCGTCATCGGTGGTCCGACCTATTCGTTGGCGTGATCGCGCTCGCAGAAGTCCGGGCACGAACAATCCGCGATGAGGGCCGTCGGATGGCTCAGCACCGAGCGGATCGATCGCACCGGCAGTCGATCGCTCAGCGATACGGGCGACCGGTCGAAGGCGATGAGCTCCACGCGGCCGCGCGCCGCTGCGCCGAGGCCAAGGATCCACGACCTGGACGGGACGACAGCGTCACGGAAATCGATCGTGATCCGGGCTGGCAGGACGGTGGGGCTCATCGATGGTCTCCTCGGGTCCGCGCGGGAGGTGGCTGCGCGTGGGATAGCGATGCTAGACCCGGCCGTGCCATCAGTCCAATCGAATGTCGTGATTGGTTCCATCAGTCACAGTGATGACAACGTAGTAGCATGGCAGCATGCTACTCAGCCAGGTCGAAGGGTTCCTCGAGATCGCCCGCCAGCGCAATCTCAGTCGAGCGGCGGAATATCTGCTCATCACGCAGCCGGCGCTGACCGCTCGGATCCAGGCGCTCGAGACCGAGTTGGGAACGCCCCTGTTCGTTCGTGCCCGCCGCGGCATGGACCTGACCGAGGCGGGACGCGCGTTCCGGCCATACGCGGAGCGCGCGCTCGTTGCCCTGAACGAGGGTGCGAGTCTGCTCGGCGAACTTGGTCGCGGTGGGACCGGCGAGCTCGTGATCGGGGCCGCACCGGCGGTCAGCACGTATGTCCTGCCGGGCGTCCTCGTCCGCTTCACCGAGCGCCATCCCCGAGTCCGGCTCATCGTGCGGACGGGGCATTCGGAGCAGATCCTGGAGATGGCCCTGCGTCGCGAGATCGATCTCGGCCTGGTTCGCGAGCTCCGCCATCCCGATATCGAAAGCCGAACGCTGTACGACGAGGAGTTGATCCTTGTCACACATGCGGCACACCAACTGGCTGGACGCGGTTCGATCGGTGTGGAGGAGCTGGCGAGTGTCCGACTGATCATGTTTGATCGGACGTCGAGCTATTACGACCTAACCAATGCGTTCTTCCGCCAGGCTGGCATCGCGCCGAGCGGCGTGATGGAGCTCGACAATATCGACGCCGCCAAACAGATGGTCGGCCAGGGCCTGGGTGTGGCCCTGTTGCCTACGACATCGGTCGCGGCGGAACTTGCCGACGGGCGGCTCCAGGCGCTCCAGCTCGATGGCGTCGAACCGATCCGCCGACGCATCGTGACGATCCGGCGGCGCGATCTGGGCTCTCCCATCGGACCGACCGCGGCATTCCTCGACGTGCTCGACGACGAACCCCTGATCCTGCCCGGCCGTGACGGCCGACCGTCGTGAAAACCTCGGAGCCTTGCTGACCGGCAGGCCCACGTGCCCGATGTCGTCGTCAGGCGCGACTTCGCGACAGTCGCTCGTGGTGGGATCGACCGGTCGCAGCCCGATCAGGCCTCTTCGGACTGTCCTTCCGGCGCGGCTCCGTCGACCGCGTCGCCCTCGGCGGCCTCGCCCTCGGCGCCCTCCGCGACGACCGGCTCTTCCTCGACCTCGACCCGCGGGGCCTGGACCTTGGCCACGACATCCTCGGGATCCGTAAGCAAGGTCACGTCCTCCGGGACGACGAGATCACGAACGTGGATCGCCGCATCGAAATCGACCAACGAATCGATCGAGTACTCGATCGACTGCGGCAAGTGATCCGGCAGCGCCCGGACCCGCACCGACTCGGTCGGGTGCAGGAGGGTCCCGCCAAGCTGCTCGACGGCGTTGGACTCGCCCGAGGCCACGAGCGGCACGTCGACGGTGAGTTCCTCCGTCATGCGGACCAGGAACAGGTCGGCATGCAGCGGTCGCCGGTGCACCGGATGGACCTGGACCTGGTTGATCAGCACCGGTCGCGCCTTCTTGCCGTCGACCGAAAGGTCCACGAGCGAGTTCGGTCCGGTGTGCTTGCGCAGGAGGTCGAAGTCGTGGGCGTCGATGGTGACGTTGGCCGAGCCGACCCCGTGTCCGTAAACGACCGCGGGGAGGCGGCCCTGCTTGCGCAACCGATGAACGGCTTTGCCGATCACCTCGCGGTGCTCGGCTGCGAGCGTCGGACGGGCGGTGGCCATGTGTCGGAACCTCTTCGTGCGTTGGTTCATGTGCGGGCTGCGGCTCGCCGGCGGGACGAAGTGGCGAGGCGCCCGGAGCGGGGCCACAGGTTAGCACGAAGCGCGGTTCGGCTTGACGGGTGCGGGGGGAGGACGCCGGACGGTCGTGCACGGCTGTGCGAAATGGTGCCTGAGGCTGACATCGGATCCCGAACCCTGCACGGCTGTGCGGAAATGGTGCCTGAGGCTGACACCGGCCGGCATGCCCCGCCCATCGGTGTAGCATCCCGGGCATGGCCACCATCCTGATCGTCGAGGACGAACACGCCGTCGCCCGGGGAATCCAGTACGCCCTCCAGCAAGAGGGCTACGACGTGGCCGTCGCCCGATCCGGTGAGGAAGGCCTCGAGATCGCCACGCACGAAGCCCCCGACCTGGTCGTGCTGGATGTGCGCCTGCCGGGCATCGATGGCTTCGAAGCCCTGCGCCGGATTCGAGCGGCCGGCGCCAAGATGCCGATCCTCGTCCTGACGGCGCGCGACGACGAGGTCGATAAGGTCATCGGCCTGGAGCTTGGTGCCGACGACTACCTGACCAAACCGTTCGGCCTGCGCGAGCTGCTGAGCCGGATCAAGGCCCTCCTGCGGCGCAGTTACGGCGACCTCGCCGACGCGGCCGGTGGCCGGGTCTTGCGCCACCTCGACCTGGTCATCGATCTTGAGCGCCGGCGGGTCCAGCGCGGCGCCCGCCGGATCAGCCTGACCCCGACCGAGTTCGAGATCCTGCGCCACCTCGCCTCACGCCCAGGCCGCGTGTACACGCGCGGCGAGCTGCTGGAGCTGCTGCGCGACTACGACGCCCTCGACCAGGACGAGAAGACGATCAACGTTCACATCAGCCACCTGCGCGAGAAGATCGAGGACGACCCGGCCATACCCGTCTTCGTCCTGACGGTCCGCGGCGTGGGCTATGCCTTCGCCGAGCGCTGAACGGGCCGTGCTCCGGCGTTCTCGTCCGTGGCGCCGACTCCGGCGGCTCCCGCCCCGGACATTCCAGGCACGCCTGACCGTCGCGTTCGTGATGGTCATCGCCCTGACCCTGAGCCTGGTCTCGGTCCTCGTCGTCAATCGGCTGGACGACTACTTCACCCGCCAGCAGGAGGCGGACCTGCACGAGCGATCGCGGACGGTGAGTGGTTTCGTCCAGACGCTCGCCATCCAGTCCGCCGGTCCCGGGCCCGTCGTCGGCGCGGATGGGCAGGTCAACGAGGCCGTCGTCCGCCTGCTCGATGATCGATCATCCGCCGATTTCATCGCGGACCGCCTTGGTCTTGCCGACGTGACCCTCCGGTTCGGGCTGAGCGTCGCGGAGGGCGACCGGACGGTCTTCGTGCCGGCCGCCAACGGAACCTTCCAGATGCCGCTCCAGGCGCCACCGGCGAGCGGCCAGTCGCGCGAGCCCACGTCGGTCACGGATGCTTATGCCGGCGGCTCCGCGCTCGCGCGCTACACGCTCGAGGTCACGCTCGCCAACCCGTACACCTACCGCGCCAGCGCGATCGGCAACCTCATCGGTCTGCTGGCCGCGATCGGACTGCTGGCGCTCGGTCTGGCCATCGTCGTATCGGCCGCCCTGGCCCGCCGCTTCACCACGCCGCTTCGCCAGCTGACCGATGCGTCGCGGGCCCTGGCCGAGGGCGACCTGGCGCGGCGGGTTCCGGCCGCTCAACTCCGGGCGGGCGCGTCGGAACTGGGCGCATTGGCCGTCCAGTTCAACACGATGGCCGATCGACTCGAAGAAAGCGTCGAGATCAGTCGCCGCGATCGCGATCGAAGCCGCGACTTCCTGGCCGATGTGTCCCACGAACTGCGGACCCCGCTGGCGGCACTGCGCACGTTCAACCAGCTGCTCGTCGAGATGGCCGACGACGATCCCGCCGCGCGGGCCGAGTTCCTGGAATCGAGTGCCGTTCAGATCGAGCGCCTCGACTGGCTGGCCCAAAATCTGCTGGAGCTGTCCAAGCTCGATTCCGGGCTGGTGCTCCTGGACCTGCGCCCGGACGATCTGCGTGCCGCCGTCGAATCGGCCGTCCAGCAACACGACGCCGCGGCCCGGCGGCGCGGCGTTCACGTGAACCTGGACCTGCCGGCGGCCCCGATCCGGATCCGCCACGACCCTCCGCGGATCGGCCAGGTCGTGGCCAATCTCGTCGGCAACGCGGTCAAGTTCACGCCCCGCGATGGATCGGTCCGGGTGTCCGTTGCGGCGACTCCGGATGGCGCCCGGATCGAGGTCCGCGATACCGGCGTCGGGATCGAGCCGGCCGAGCTGCCGCACATCTTCGAGCGTTTTTATCGCGGCTCACGGGCGAACGAGGCGCGCGGCAGCGGCAGCGGTCTTGGTCTGGCCATCGTCCGCTCCATCGTCGACATGCATGGCGGGACCGTCACCGTGGAGAGCGGAGCCGATCAGGGCAGCCAGTTCAGCGTGGAGCTGCCGAACGACCCGCGGGCCGTAGCCGGCACCCCGGCGGCCACGCGGACGGATGTGGTCAGCGCCGGCTCCGGCCGTCCAGATCCTGAGATGACGGAAACTTCACCGTCCGACGGGTCGCACCTGAACCCCGCTTCGGCACCCTAGACAACGACAACCGATCTGCCATTCGGGGCTGCTCACCGGCCCGCCACCGCAGGGATACCGACTCCATCATGACCGACAACCTACGACCCGACCACGCCGACACCTCGGCCGACGCCGACACCTCGGCCGCCCGCGCCGATGCCGACGGCGACGCGACCCGCCGCCACGACCTGCCGACCGGACCCGTGCCGGCCCCGCCGCGAGAGATCGCCACCAGTGCGCCGCGGACGCAGGAACCAGCCACTCCCGGCGTCGACCGGTACTCGCCACCATCCGAGAATCGACCGGATTGGTCGCGCCACGGCGACGAGACCGGCCCGGCCGGGACCCCTGAGCGCTGGTACGAGCCGGCCCCGGCCGCGGTATCGGTGGCCACGACCCCGGTCGACACCAACGGCCGGGCCCGCAAAGGCCGCAGCGGTCTCGGCACGGTCCTCGGGGCGTCGCTCCTGTCGGCGGTGCTCGCCTCCGGCGGGACCGTGTTCGCGCTCAGTGCCAGTGGTGCCCTGGATCGGGTGGCGCCGGCCCAGTCAGGTCCGGTCGGGACCACGATCGGTGCCACCAATCAGCCCGTGACCATCGATGAGTCATCAGCGACGATCGATGTCGCCGCCGCGGTCAGCCCGGCCGTTGTCCGGATCACGACCGGCGGCAGCGTCGATACCTCGACCGGGATCATCCCGGCGACCGGTGTCGGGTCGGGCTTCATCTACGATGCCAATGGCTGGATCCTGACCAACCGCCACGTCGTCGATGGCAGCGACTCGCTCGAAGTCGAGCTCAACGACGGTCGCGTCCTCGCCGGCACCGTGTACGGCATCGATACGCTCACGGACCTCGCCATCGTCAAGGTCGAGGCATCTGACCTGCCGACGGTCAGGCTCGGCGATTCGAGCGAGCTCAAGGTCGGCCAGCTGGTCGTCGCCATCGGCAGCCCGCTCGGCACCTATTCGAACTCGGTCACCAGCGGGATCGTGTCTGCCAAGGGCCGCTCGATCACGACCGACGGCAATCAGAACCTCAACAACCTCATCCAGACGGACGCCGCGATCAACCCCGGCAATTCAGGTGGGCCGTTGCTGGACGCCGGTGGCAACGTCGTCGGCATCAACACGGCCATCGCCGCCGATTCGAACGGCATCGGGTTCGCCATCCCGATCGACATCGCCCGCCCCATCACCGAGCAGGCAGTCGCCGGCGAGAAGCTCTCCCGGCCGTACATGGGCGTCGTCTATCGCGCGCTCGATATCCCGTATGCGGAGGCGAACAACGTGCCGGTGTCCGACGGCGCGCTGATCATCCCCGGTGGCGGCCCCGGCAACCCGACCCCGGCCGTTGTCCCGAACAGCCCCGCCGATCAGGCCGGCCTGCGTGAGGGCGACATCATCGTCAAGGTCAACGACCAGGCCATCGACGGCGACAACCCGCTCGATGCCACCCTCAGCGAGTTCGCCCCGGGGGATCAGGTGTCCGTCGAGATCCTGCGCGACGGCCAGTCCCAGACCGTCCAGCTCACCCTGGGCACCCGCCCGGCAGACCTGTAGGGCGGCGACGCCAGATCTCGACGGCGGCGTAGTCGAGCGGACCGCCGAGCTGGACGGCGGGCTTTCTGACCCGCACGCCAACCTCGACGACATCGCATTCGGCCAGGATGTCGCGGGCGATCGTCTCGGCGATGGCCTCGATCAGGTTGAACGTGGTCGATTCGACGACCTGACGGGCGATCGCATGCACCCGTTGGTAATCGATCGTCCTGGCCAGGTCGTCGGAGACGCCGGCAGGCTGGAGATCGAGGACGAGTTCGACATCGACTTCGAACGGTTGGGGCGCCAGCCGCTCGTGCTCGTAGTAGCCGTGGCGACCCTCGAAGCGCATGTTCGCGAGGGTGATCCGGTCCGTCATGGCGTCGCCCCGGATGGATCGGCGCGCCAGCGACCGCGGACGATCGCGTCGGCGACACGTGCGGCGCGGACGTTGGGCTGGACATCGTGGACGCGAACGATATCGACGCCGGCGGCGATCCCGAGGGCGGTCGTGGCGAGGGTCGCCTCGAGGCGCTGATCGGCGGGCAGATCCAGGATGCGCCCGAGCGTCGACTTGCGCGACGTACCGAGCAGGACGGGCCGGCCCAGGGCGCGCAGCTGCCGCAGATCACGCAATAGCTCGACGTTGTGGTCCGCCGTCTTGCCAAAGCCGATACCCGGATCCACGATCAGATCGACCTCCGGGACCCCGGCGACGACGGCGCGCTCGACGGCGCGGGTGAGGTCTTCCAGCACCTCGGCCGCAACGGGACGCTCGTAGCGGGCCTCGGATCTGTTGTGCATCAGGATGAGCGGCACCCTCTGGGCGGCCGCGACCACCGCCATCGCCCCGCCGTCCGCGCTGCCGCCCCACACGTCGTTGAGCAGGTGCGCGCCGGCCGCGAGGGCCGCCTCCGCAACGGCCGGCTTGGTCGTATCGACCGAGATCGGCGTGTCCGGGAGTGCGGCGACGACGGCTGCGATGACTGGCACGATCCGCTCGATCTCCGTGGCCGCGTCCACGGGCTCGTGGCCCGGCCGGCTGCTCTCGCCACCGATATCGAGCAGGTCCGCACCCTCGGCGACCATCTGCCGCGCCTGCGCCACGGCTCGCTCGACGGGGTCCGTGTGGTCGGCGGCGGTGAGGAGGCCGTCGCCGGAGAACGAATCCGGGGTGACGTTGAGGATGCCCATCACGAACGTGCGTTCGCCCCACACGAACGTCGCGGGGCCGATGCGGGTCGGTGCGGGCGTGGCAGCGAGGTCGGTCGTCATGGGATCGGCCCTCCGCGAACCGGATCGCGCAGGTCCGGGTCATCGACGAGATGTGCCCGGACGGCACCGACAAGATAGAGCGAACCGGCCACGACCGTAGGACCGGCCCTCGCCATGGCCGCCTCGACGGCCGCGATCGGGTCGCTGACACCCCTGATCTCGTGCAGGTCCGGCAGTCGATGGCGCCACCGGCGCGCGAGCTCCTCGGCGGGCAGCGCTCTGGTCGCGTCCACGCTGGTGGCGATCACGACCGCCCCGGTCTCGCGAAGGGCATCGGCCGCGGCCAGTGAATCGATCACCCCGT